>CANRGH010000002.1 GCA_947630135.1 uncultured Monoglobus sp. | reverse complement strand
TTTGTCACCCTTATTAAGTATATCATGTTTTGGGATTGTTTGGGTTACAATTCTATTTCAAAATTAGATTGACGTGCGTCAAAAGCTTTTATATATTGACATTTTTCTTTATACACAGTATAATAATAACATATTCACCTATGAACAAGTTAATAGTTAGGAGTGATTTTTTTTGAAAAATTTATTTACGATAGGTCAGGTGTGCAAATGCTGCGGTGTTTCGCGCTCGACTATTCTGCGTATGGAGGACAGAGGTCTTTTGTCCCCCGCGCGCGTCGATGAAAACACAGGGTACCGCTATTACGATATTTATAACGTGACAAAGGTCTTGCATATTCAAATGTTTTTGAATATGGGACTTACTTATGACGACGCATATTCATACTATGCGTCAAACGGCAAATCGCCCGAACTTCTTTCCGCGCTCGAAAGCCGTATCGCGCTTCTTACAAGAGCGTATGAGGAAATGAAGCTGAGGATGGACGATAAGCAGCACCTTCAATTTGAAATCATAACACTGCCCGAATATGTCTGTTACCAAAAAGAATTTAAGGGCACGAGCTGGAGCGACAAATACCGCGACATGTATAATCTTTTCGGCGAGGTCGTGGAAAAGGGCTACAAACCTCTTATATCGGAACGGCTTTTTGTTATAAATAACAATGAAGGGCGAGAAAACGAAGACGCAAATACTTATATTTGCTGTGTTCCCCTTGAGCCGTCCTGCGCCGATGACAACACCGTGTTTTATCCAAGCTGCACCGCGTTTTCTATGCTGTGCTACGGGAATGAACAAGCCACAAGCAAAGCGTATGCCGAGTTTGACGAAAAGATCCGCGCTCTCGGTCTGAAGCCCACGGGCTTTAAACGCGGCATAGGTATCGTAAGCGGTTACACCGCCAAAGAATTTTTGCAGGAAAATTACGTGTCGCGCCTTATCGTCCCGATCGAGGATCTAGACAAGGAAGATATCGACAGGTTAAGCAGAAGCGGATTGATCAAAAACCGTTCTTAATGCGTCACAAAGAACATGAGGGCATAAAGCTTCTGTCAGTATAGGCGTCCTCTGCAACATCAGAAAGATTTTTTACGGTGATATTCTGTCCGGACATAACCTGTTCCTGCGTCACCACCACGGACGGGATCTCCATCCACATTCCCGGGTCTTCATAGTAGCAGGGAGCCGCTTTGATATCGTCATACTGTCCGGCCATTTCCAAAGCCAGCACCCGGCAGGCAAACTCTCCGTTCAGCGCCCAGTTGGTAGTGGCGCATGCCTTCCAGTTTTTGCCTTCCGCCATAAGCTGAATATCCTCGTCGCATATATCTACCGACACCATTGGAATATCGCTGCCTAATTCCCGCAGGGCTTTATATACTCCCCTGGCATAGGCGTCATAGCAGCACCATATGGCGTCTATTTCACCGTCATTGTATTTTCCGATAATGTTCTTTGCCGCTTCCTGCATAGAAGATACCGGGTTTAAGTGATCCTCCGTAGCAATCTGATCCAGCGTCTTTATCCGACCATCCGTTTCATAAAGCTGATAGCCGGCCTGGCGGCGGTCAAAAGCGATAATGTAGTTTTCCTCCTGTACCTGCAGGATATTAACCGGTTCGTTTTTCGCAGCTTTGTCCGGATACATGGCCAGAATTTCCTCCACCAGGGCCGCCGCAAGTTCGGAGTCCTGCTGGAACAGCTGAACCACGCCGTCAATCGTTTTCGTTTCTCCGTTTTCATTTCTGAAAGAGGTGTCAAAGGTCGCTATTTTCAGATTTGGGTATTCTTCCAACACGTCCGTCAGAAATTCCCACGCATAATCTACTCCGCCATGTGACACCAGAAGTCCGTCATAGCCGTCTTTTGCGCATTGCAAAATCCTGTTCTTCCATTCCTCGTTGCTGTCCTCGCAGAAAAAAGTGTCCGCCTCCATGCCGAGGGCTTCCGCCGTCTTTGTAAATGACTCCGACCACAGCTCAAAAATGGGCGAGGAAGACATATACATGATATATGCTACCTTTTTCCCTTCCACCGGATTATTTCCCACCGGATCATTTTCTTTTGTTGAGCAGCCCGCCAGACAAGTTGTTATCAGGGCGACCGTTATAAATAACGTGATTATTTTTCTCATTTTTCCTGTCCTCCAATTCTGAATTATTAATCGCGCGTTTCCTGCCTGAGACTTATATAAGTCCGTTATCCCTTGCCAGATTTTCAATGCTCCTGTCGTAGGTCGCCTCCGCTTCTTTTGAAAAGAAGCAGCCCGGGACGCCCTCATTATTGTCACGGTGATGCGCCACGCAGGCACAGCATTTACCGTGCCTCGGGCAGTCATATGTACATGGGCAGGGTCTGTTGTTGTCACAATTAATCATTTTGATCTCCTCCTTTATTTTTTATATATAATACGCCAAAAGCTTTTATATATTGACATTTTTCTTTATACACAATATAATAATAACATAATCACCTATGAACAAGTCAATAGTCAGGAGTGATTTTTTTGAAAAAATTATTTACGATAGGTCAGGTGTGCAAATGCTGCGGCGTTTCGCGTTCAACTATTCTGCGTATGGAAATCAGAGGTCTTTTGTCCCCGCGCGTCGATGAAAATACAGGGTACCGCTATTACAATATTTATAACGTGACAAAGGTCTTGAATATTCAATAAAACAACAAAAACGAACATGGGTCAATAAATACCCTGTTCGCTTTTGTTTTATAGTTATTTATACCGATAATATTATTCACCAAGTACCGTGCCGTCGGCAAGCGTGATTGTGTGTCCGTTATAATTGATCGTGCCGTGATTTTCAATGGACGTGATCACGCAATCACCCGTAAGTGTCCATACGGAACCCTCGTCAATCGTGATCACTGCGTTATTTGCGACGGCCGCGCCGTCCTGAACGTTTTCTGTGATGTTGACAGTTCCGGTGAACTCGGATTTATTCGTCAATCGCATATCAAGCGAGGAAATCGTATCAACAATAATATCACCGTTTAAGATCTGATTATCAGCCGTGAACTCCGCCTGCGCGCCGTTTGAGCCGGCCTTGCCCCAGCCGCGCGACGCGCTGTTTCCGGTCACACGCATCAAGCATCCGTCTGCATCCTTATTAACTATCTTAACGCCGGACAAAGAAATTACCGCGTGCGTATTGGTGACATAAATCATATCTCCGTTGATTCCCGTAAGCGTACCGCCATTCATGGAAAAGCTCGAGGTTCCCACATCCGCGTCGCCCGACATGGACTGATATATCATAACGTTATGCACATTCTCGTCAGAGCTTGATCCTTTTGTATCACTCATATTGCCCGAGACTGTACAGTTTTCGAGCGCGATAGAGTTTTTTCCCTCAATAACAAGCGCTTCGGAATTATTTGCCGTAAGCTCCGCGTTCTTTACGGTAATATCGGCTGTTGAATATACGGCGGGCGAGTTATAGCCGTTCGATGTATATGTTCCGCCGTCAGCAGTAACCGTACCGCCGCCCCTGTCGGAGCGTATCGCCGCAGCGGAATTGCCGGATGTGTCGACAGTCAAATTTTCTGCATTTGTTGTTCCGCCGCCGGTGGTTTGAATTCCGCCGGAATTATCATTTTCGGTTGTTATAGTCGAATCTGAAATATTTACAACTGTACCCTTACCGTAGCTGAATACACCGTTTCCGTTTTTTGCGTCGGATTTTATATCCGCTTTTGTTATCGTAACGTTTGCACCGTTTGTTGCGAGCAGTGCGGCATTCTGTCCATAGAAATCTCCGTTCTCCGTATTTGACGACGCGCCGCCTGATTTGTTTACGGAGATCCCGTCAAGCATAACCGCCGCTCCGTCAATACGCAATGCATTCTCGTCGTCACCCGAAGATTCATATGACATATTCTTAAGGCTGCCGTCTTCGGAAACAGTATTCGCCGCTGTGCCTTGCGTCACTTCTTCGCTGCCGCCGAAGCCGCCCGGAGGCGTTCCGCCGGGCCCGCCATTCATACCGTCGGACGGTGACTGCGGCTTTATAATGCGGCTCATAATTGTTGCCGTCTCCGCGCGCGTTAATGTTGATTTGGGGCGAAGCGTATCACCATCGCCCTGAATTATTTCCGCGCCTACAAGTGATTTCACCGCAGTCAGAGCGTAATCGGACACATCAATGCCGTCGGTAAATTCGGACAAGTCGGATTGTCCTTCCGGCAACTCATTTTTATATACAAGATAATTATATATCACAAGCATCATATCCTCGCGCGTTATATCTTCTTCGGGCGCGGACGCAAAGTCGAGATTTTCTCCTATTATACCGTTTGCCGCTGCCCAGTTCATTGCCGATGCGTACCATATATCATCGCTGTCCGTGCCGCCGTCTGTACGATAGAGCATTGTCAAAATCTGTGCGGCACTTAATGTGCCTTCGGGTGAAAATTCCGTATCCGATGTGCCCTTTATTATTCCCATGCCATACATCATTGCTACCGCGTCATAATACCACGCGTCGTCAGTGACATCGGTAAACGGCAGTTTAACATTCATTTGCGGCTGCTGACCGTTTGACATTTCCGGCGGCTGCTGATTGTTTGGCATTTCGGGCGGCTGCTGATTGTTTGGCATTTCGGGCGGCTGCTGATCGTTTGGCATCTCCGGCGGCTGTTCGCCAACATTTTCATTTGCCGCGGGCGGTTCGGGCGGTATACCATCCGCTTCCGCTGCATAAGCCGAAGATGAAACAACTAATCCCGCCGCGGCGATGATCGCTAATACTTTTTTAACATTCATAATGATACCTCCTGTGTTAATCTTTCAAAATAATACTGCACATTTCTTAAAGCAGGCTTAAAATTCTATTAAATATATTGCCGATATTGTAAACATATTGTGAACTTATAAAATATTTAAAATACACATGACACAATAATTAAGATAATACCGCAACAAAATAGAACAGAGCATTTCGATCAATACTCTGTCCACTTTTATTTTATGATTATTTTTACCGATAATATTATATCATCAACCGCTTAAGCTGTCAAGAATTCCGATCGTCTAATATATCTCCGCAACGCCTGCGGATTTTTTTATTGTGTATTTAAGGCTTTCGGTTGACTTTTCGCCGCGGGCTTCCATAACAAAGATATGCGCTCCTTCCGTCAGGGCTGACACGTCAACGCTCGTCTTATAAGGTATCTCGTACTCGGTGTCAAACAGCCCGCCGTCCAAGTAGTAATCCACCTGCTCAACGCGGTCCTCGGGGAGATAGACGTATCCGTAGATCGGAATGTGTCCGGAGCCGTACTTTCTGTCCCGCGCGGGCGCGAAAACAAACCTCGGCGACGCGTCCCCGCTCATAAGGTACTGGCCGTTTGAGAAGGCCTCGTCCATTATCTTAATATAATCCGTCCTGTCCGACAAATCAAAGCCGATAACCTCGGACTCCATATCGTGGTTAAAATATACTATGCTTTTAAGCTGCGGATAACGCATCGCGGCGTACCAGTACATGTTCCGCATCCTTGTCCCGCCCCACTCGTCAATGTTTTCGTCGGTATAGGACAATCTGCTCACCACTCCTCCCTCGCTGATCGCGAGGGGCTTTTTTATATTGCGCTCATCCATAAAATCCGTTATATATTTAAGCGAATTTGTGGTGAAGCCGAAATCCCCCAAAGTAAAATAAATCTGCGACTCGCGCGAGGTCACAGGCGCGGAGCCGTCAACGACGTCAAGGCTGCTGAAAAAATCCTTTTTTGAAAACGACGACACGCCCACCCAGTCGACATACTCGTCTCCGGGCCAGTAATACCAAAACGGTCTGTCAAGCGAGCCGCTGTCGTTCGGCGACCACATCACGGCAAAATCCGGATAGGTATGAACAATATCCGCGATCCTGCGGAACGCCTTGACATACGCTGACGGCGAGTCGCCCAATGTCCCGATATTCATCTCGCCGCCGAAGCGGATTATCGTCGGCTTGTCCATTGCCGCAAGGTTATCGAGAGTTTCGTGGATGTAACCGTCGTTTTTCGGGTCAAGCGCGAGGTTTATGTCACTTATGTTCCAAGGCACCTGGCTCACCGCGTTCTTTTCGGGAACCAGATAGCTGCTCGGCTTATTGAGTACGGTTTGGAAGTCATCGAACTCGATATATGAGGAATACAGTCCGAAATCATGGTCAAACACGGGCGGCTTGCCGGTTTCGGGATCACCGTTGCCGTCACTGACGATCCCCGCGTAAACCCCGGCCTTCGGCTCTAGCCGCCCGCCGAAATACTCGGCCTCGTCGGGCGGGGCCTCGGTATAGAGCTCAAGCTCGGGCTTGTTGACCTTGTCTTCCATGTCCGAGAGCAGCGCGGCCCAATCCCACACCTTCGGCCTGAAAACGCTTATGTTGAACGCTCCGGCCGCGGCGTCAAAGCCGCCGTTCATGTTGTAATCCGACCAGCCCCACCAGCGGTTAAACTCGTCGGTAAGCTCCACCAAGTCGTCGACGCAGACGCAGGCGCGGCCGTCAAGAGAATACGCCTTGATTTTAACGCCATTTATCCGCGTGTCAAGGGCGCAGCTTTGAGCCTTTCCGGCAGTCACGCTTATCGCCCTCGGCTCCGGACTACCCTCTATGTCCGAAAGACCGCGCAGGTTTATCATGTTCCTGTCCGCGTCATAATTCAGTTCAAAGCCGTATCTCGCAAGGTCGTCAAGGGAAATCAGAATTTTTTCGTCGCAATAATACCCCTGAATTTTATATCCGTCAAGGTATACGGGAAATTCGGTCAAGCTGTAAGAGCCGTCAAATCCGATCGCATCCTCGCCTCGCCGCGAACCGCCGGTCAAAAGAAAACCCGCGAAAATCACAGCGGCGATCAGCGCAAACACCGTAATTGCCCGCAAATAAAAACGGGAACCTTTTGATTTCATACAATCACCGCCTAAAACTCTTATATTCTTTAGACGACTTTTTTTGATCAAAAGTTCCCGTTTTTATAAAATTTTTGAAATTATTTTTTCAAAAACAGAGTTCCGACGCTCTCGCCCTTTAAAATTTTGTAGATATTCTCGGGCGCGTTCCCGTTGGTCAGCACCATATCTATCCCGTGTCTTGTGGCAAAGTCGGCCGCCTTGAGCTTAGTCTTCATTCCGCCCGTTCCGCGCGAGCTGCCTTCCGCCCCCGCGAACGACTTTATCTCGTCGCTGATCTTCTTGACGACCGGAATTATTTTCGCGTCCTCATTCTGCCTCGGGTCGGCATCATAAAATCCGTCTATGTCCGACAGCACGATCAGCAGGTCGGCACGAATAAGCTCCGCGACATAGGCCGACAGCGTGTCATTGTCGCCAAACTCGATCTCATATGTTGAGATCACGTCGTTCTCGTTCACAATAGGCACAACGCCGTAATCTATCATCGACTCGAACGCGCGGCGAGCGCAGTTATAGCGCGTCTCCTCGTCCAGAATAAACTTGGTGAGCAGCACCTGACCCGTGTTGTAGCCGTATTCCTTGAAAAACTTGTCGTATATCGCCAAAAGCCCCACCTGACCGATGGCCGCGAGCGCCTGCTTCTGCTTTAAAGAGTCGGGCTTTTCCTCAAGGCCGATAACGCCCATGCCGGCGCCGATCGCTCCGCTTGATACAAGCACGACCCGGTGCCCGGCGTTTTTCACATTCGCCAGCACCCGAACCAGCTTCTCGATTCGCTCAAGATCGAGCTTGCCCCCGGGATGAGTCAGGCTTGAGGTTCCCACCTTAACAACTATTCGTTTTGTTTTTGATTTCATCTGTCTCTCTCCTTAGACCACAACGGATTTAATTATAACAGCAAATAAAAATTATGTCAATATTGATGTTGCAAGATCGGACATATTATTATATAATTGTTAAAGACCGATCAATAGCAAGGAGAAAAACATGCGAATAGGAAACATAAGCTTAAACGGGAACGCGCTGCTCGCGCCAATGGCTGGTGTCACGGACAAGGCGTTCCGCCTTATCGCCAAACCGTTCGGCCCGGCACTGATGTACACCGAAATGGTGTCAGGGAAGGGGCTTTTATACAAAAATAAAAAAACCGAGGTCCTGCTTGAGGTCCTCGACGAGGAACGCCCGACGGCGGCGCAGATCTTCGGGCACGAACCCAAGGTCATGGCCGCGATAGCCGAAGGCGCGCTGAGATACGGCGCGGAGATCGTTGACATAAACATGGGCTGCCCCGCTCCGAAAATAGTTGGAAACGGAGACGGCTGCGCCTTAATGAAGGACCCGCGTCTCGCGGGCGAGATCATAAAAAGCGTTAAAAACGCCGTCCCCTGCCCGGTGACGGTCAAGATCCGCATGGGCTGGGACGAGAATAGCGTAAACGCCGTAGAACTCGCGAAGACCGCCGAGCAAAACGGCGCCGACGCGATAACAGTCCACGGGCGGACAAGAATGCAGTTTTACTCCGGGTCAGCGGACCTTGAAATTATAAGGCAGGTCAAAAACGCGGTAAAAATTCCGGTTATCGGCAACGGCGACATATGCGGCGGAGAGTCGGCGAAGCACATGATCGACGCGACCGGCTGCGATGGGGTCATGATAGGCAGAGCCGCACAGGGCAACCCTTGGATATTCGCCGAAATTAACGAGTATCTGAAAACCGGGAAAACCCTTCCTCCGCCGTCACTTGACGAGCGCTGCGAGGTCGCCGCGCACCACCTCAAGCTTTTGGTAAAATTCAAGGGCGAGCGGCGCGGCACCTTGGAGGGCCGCAAGCACATGGCGTGGTATTTCAAGGGCCTCCCCGGCGGCGCGGCGCTCAGGGCGCGGATAAACCGCTGCGAAAGCTCCGCCGAAATGCTCGATCTCATAAACCGCGAAAATCTCAGATAACCGACGCGAGCACCAGCAGCACCGCGAACCCCGGAGCGCCGAACACGCCTATCGTCACCGCGTTAAACGGGTTCGGCGGCAGGTAAAGCCCCGCCTTGGCGAAAACGAGGTTAAACACAACGATCGCCGCCGCTCCCAGAGCGCAGCTTAAAAAGAAGCGCGCCGCCCATTTGAGCGGGCTCTTGAGCAGCTTTATCAATATCAGCAGCAGCCCCAGCCCGAATATATAAACAAAAATACTTCGCAGATCAAACGACACAAGATCAACCCCCAAGCAATTTATATATAACTATATGCTTGTTCGGCTTTTAAAATTCCTGTTCCTTAACAGCACAATAGTCAAGTACGATTTAGTAAATCATACTTGACTAAATTCAAGAAATTCCGAAATCTCAATCACTTGAGCACCTTGATCCTTTAGCTGCTCCAAATATTCATTTGTTACCGGCACAATACAGAGATGCATCCGCTCGCCTATAGCAAAGTATGGGTACAGGCCAATTCCGCCCTTATAATAAATAATCGGCGGTGAGATGTTCAAGGAATATGGCGTTGTCGTGATGAAATCATACGCCTTTTGATTTAAGTCCTGATAAATTGTTTTAATGTCGTCTCCCGATAAATCGGGCATTATCGCCTTTATCGCGTAATAGCACAATTCCTCGTATTGTTTAAAGAGATTTGGCGCATAGCTGTGGTCGTCAAAGTTAAGACTGATTTCTCGAATATAATCGTTATCTGAAAAAGAGTATATGGAAACAGTAGGCAGCGACCAGATGTTCGGTTCTCGGCTGAATGTGTAAAGTGCCGTTTCGCGGCCATCGCTTTCGGTATAGTCAGAGACTGTCCAGTTGGAAAGAGGGGGCAAAAAATCAGCGTCCTTGTCGGCTTTATAGGCGTTGTTAAAAGCATCAATAAAATTATCAGTCATGGCCGAAAAACGCAGAGCGCCGTCCGCGGTTTCTTCGGCGTTGAAAAATACGGAGCCTTCGCCGGAATTTGTCTCGGCGGGCTCCTGTTTAGTACTCCTGAATAAAGTCGCGCACAATACCGCGGCAATGAAAATCAATACGGCGGCGGCCGTCACGATTATCTTGGATTTATTCATGATTATTCTCCGAAAATCTATCTGTCGTGATATAAGTTCCTGCCCTTAGTGTCGATCACGACGGTGAGAGGGAAATCTTTAACGGTCAGGCGGCGGATCGCTTCGGTGCCGAGATCCTCATAGGCGACGACCTCGGCCGAGGTCACGCATTTTGAGATCAGCGCACCCGCTCCGCCTATCGCGCCGAAATACACGGCTCCGTGCTCGGTCATGGCGGCGACGACCTCGTCGGAGCGCTCGCCCTTTCCAATCATTCCGGTAAGGCCGAGCCCGATAAGCGTCGGCGCATACGCGTCCATGCGTCCGCTGGTGGTGGGGCCGCAGGAGCCGATGACCCGCCCCGGCTTCGCGGGCGCCGGGCCCGCATAGTATATTGTCTGGTTTTCAATCCCGATCGGCAGCTTTTCGCCGTGGCTCAAGGCCTCGATCATTCGCTTGTGCGCCGCGTCGCGAGCGGTGTATATCGTGCCGTTGAGCAGCACGCTGTCGCCCGCCCTAAGATTTTTTATCTTGTCCTTTGTGAGCGGCGTCTCAAGCCGTATTGCCTCACTCATAATCATCCCGCCTTTTCTTATTTCCCGGGCAAAAACCCGGTTATGTCGTCAAAAATATAGTCCGCTTTGTTCGTCTTAAAATACGTCTCGGCGGCAGCCTTGTCAATTCCGGTCAGCACGCCGACAAACGGCATTTCCGCCACTCTCGCCGCCAGAAAGTCGCTGGGCGCGTCGCCCACGACAGCCGCGGCCCTTGCCGCGCTTTTGGCATAGGCGTTGCCGACGATCTTTTTGTCCGGATAGTCAAGCCCCAGCGCCGCCTTCAGAAACACATACGGATGCGGCTTAGCGATCGACGTTGTGAGCCGCAGGTTTTTCTCGGCCGCCGAAACCTCGTCATAGGTGACGATCATGTTTTCGTCAAAATATTTAAGCAGGTCCCACGCTTTAAGCGGATACATGATCTCATCTCTCAGTCTGCCCGTGCCTATTCCCAATTTTAAACCGCTGTCACGCAGATACTCAAGCGTCTCGCGCGTTTTGTCAAGAGGCACCAGCGGCGTCTCATGCATGCACAGACCGTCATCCTTGAACCAGCGCTGAAAGCAGAACTGCAGCTTTTTCCAAAGCTCACCGTATGTGCGCTCAAATTCCTCTTTCGGCCTGCCGCAGGCGTTTGCCGCAAGCTCTCCCACAAGCCCATAAACCTCAGGCGCTTTGGCCTCGATGTTCTCAATAAACATACGCACCGACGCGAAGTGGCTCTCGTCAAGTCTCGAAAGCTCCGGGTCGATATACCGCGACACGCAGAATGTCATGTAAGCCAAGTCCCAGTTAGTGTTGACGCCAAGCGCCTTCACCGCGCGGATCGTCTTGTCGCTGTCAAAAATCACGCGGCGCAGCTCTTTAAAGCTTTTCAGGCAGCCCTCGCGGTCGATCTCGATTTTGCCGTAGAACCGATAGTCGAGCAGCAGCTCATACACAGTAAGAGCGGCGGTATCCCAATAGATATACTCGCTTGTGATAACGCCGTCCATGTCAAATATTACGCTTTTAAATTTATTCGGCTGAAATTTCATACTTCACTTCTCCCGCGACCCCCGAGGTCTTTCCGACTCTGTTCGGATCAACCGAAAGCGCCGCGCCCAAGGCGATGCCGACTGCGCGGTAGACCGCCTCCCAGATGTGGTGGCCGTTCTCGCCGCAGCGCAGATCGACAAACAATGTGCAGCGCGCTCCCTGCGCGAAACCGTCTAAGAATGTCAAAAGCTCCTCTGACGGCATGTTTTCCACAGTCTCTCCGTACTTCACACCGGTCTTAAAATTAAACAGCGAGCGATCCTCGAACGAGATGACCGCGTCCGCGACAGCCTCGTCTATCATGCCCGTTCCCGAGCCGTAGCCCGAGGGCACGTTGAGCCGCACGAACTCGCCGACGGCCTTTCCGAGAGTCATGCCCACGTCCTCGCAGACGAGGTGATTAAGCTTGAAGGCGTCAAAATTCATGCTGATCGAAATGTCCAGCCCCGCCCTCCACGCGATATGCTCGATCATGTGATTGAGGAACGGCAGCGGCGTTTTTATCCGTTTTCTGTAGTTCGGGACAAGCTCGCCCTTTTCGATCTTGACGACTATGACCGTCTCGGTCGATTTTCTGGTAACAGTAATTGTATTTTTCATAATATCACCCCAAAAATTTATTTTCTTTTATTGACCACGAGACCGCGGGTGTCAATTTCCCGAAATTATTTTTGCAAAAAATAATTTATTTTCTCTCTTTTACGGCGAGGCCGTGGGTGTCAAAGCCCTCGACCGTCGCGATCCTGTAAGCGTAATCGCGTACCCGCTCAAAGCCCTCGCGGCTGGCGTAGCCGACGGACGAGCGCTTTAAAAAGTCAAGCACCGACACGCTCGAATATGTTTTAGCAAACTGGCCCGTCGGCAGTATCGCGTTGGGGCCCAGCACAAAGTTGCACAGCGTCACAGGGGTATAGTCGCCCAAAAGTATCTCGCCCGCGTTTTTGATCTTGGGCAGAACGGTGAACGGCTCCTTTGTCATGACCTCCATATGTTCGGGCGCGTATTCGTTGACAAAATCAATGCTCTCCTCAAGACTGCCGGTTATGATCGCTCCGCCGTAGGTGTTAAAGTTTATAGTCACGAACTCGCGGCGCTTGTCCGAGATCTTTTCAAGCTGCCGCTCCACGATCTTCGCCGCCTTATGCACCAGCTCCTCGCTGCTTGTAACCAGCAGCGCCGCCGAGTCGGGGCCGTGCTCCGCCTCGATCATCCAGTCGAGGGCGACCTTTTCGGGATCGGCGTTCTCATCGGCGAGGATTATGCACTCGCTCGGTCCCGCGGGAAGTCCGGAGTCTATGTAATTCGCCAGCACGCGCTTTGCCGCCGTGGCGTAAGCGTTGCCGGGGCCGATTATCTTGTGGCACTTGGGGATGGTCTCGGTTCCGTAGGCGACAGCGGCCACGGCCTGGATGCCTCCAACCTTATATATCTCTGAAACGCCGATTATCTTGGCGGCTGCCAGTATCGCGTCGTCAACGTTGCCCTGCTCGTTCGGAGGGGTCACGACCACGATCTTCTCAACTCCCGCAACGACCGCGGGAGTGGCAAGCATGCACAGGACCGACGGAAAGCTTCCCTTGCCGCGGGGAACATACAGGCAGACGTCAACGATAGGCGTGGTTTTCTCTCCCACCATAAGGCCCTTGTCGACCTCGGTGAACCACATTTCCTCGGGCATTTGCTTTGAATGGAAGTCGCGTATGTTGCCTATGGCGTAAGCCAGAGCCTCGCGCGTCTTTTCGTCAAGACGGTTATAGCCTTCCTCGATTTCCTCGGGCTTCACCTTCATACGGTCGGCGGTGAGCTTAACGCGGTCAAACTTTTCGGTATACTCAAGCACCGCCTCGTCGCCGCGCTTCCTGATGTCGTCGGAAACCTCCTTAGCGACCTTCATCTGCTCGGTGATGTCAAGCTCGGCACGCTTCATTATGAAGTCTTTCTTTTCGGGCGTTAATTCCGATAATTTGTAAATATTCATATAAATCTCCTTAAACACATATTTTACGCCGCAACACACGGCAATGCTATTATATAACAAAAAAGCCCAAAGTTCAAGGGCTTTTTGATAATTTATTCTATATTCCCGCAGCGGCCTACTCAACAGGCCTTGAAGTCAGCCGCTCAAAAGCGATCCGCTCCCACTTGGTTCCCGGCCTGCCGTAGTTGGCGTAAGGGTGAATCGAGATACCGCCGCGCGGCGTGAATCTGCCGAAAACCTCGATATATTTCGGGTCCATGAGCCTGATCAGATCCTTCATGATCGTGTTCACGCAGTCCTCGTGAAAGTCGCCGTGGTTCCTGAAGCTGAACAGATACAGCTTGAGCGACTTGCTCTCGACCATTTTAACGTCCGGAACGTAAGAAATTATGATCTCCGCAAAATCGGGCTGGCCGGTTATCGGGCACAGCGACGTGAACTCGGGACAGTTAAAGCGCACCCAGTAGTCGTTATCCCTGTGCTTGTTCTCAAAGGTTTCCAGAACCTCGGGAGCGTAGTCCGATCTGTACTCGGTCTTTCCGCCGCCGAGCAGCGTCAAATTCTCGTTTTCTCTGTTCATGACAAGCCCTCCAATCCGTTCGCCTCAAACGCGGCTTTCCGATCGCGGCAGGTGCCGCACACGCCGCACGGCTCATCTCCGCCCTCATAGCAGCTCCACGTCATTTCGTAAGGAACGCCGAGCTTCACGCCGATCGCGACGACCTCGCTCTTGGTTATGCCGACAAACGGCGCGCGTATCGTGACTTTCCCGCCGGTTCCCTCATAAACCGCCGCATTCATCGCGGCGTTAAAGGCCTCGCTGCAGTCGGGATAGGCGCTGCCCGCCGCGTCGTCGCTGTGCGCGCCGTAAAGAATTTCGTCCGCGCCCAGGCTCACCGCATATGCCGCTGCAGAAGCTAAAAATAGTCCGTTGCGAAACGGCACATAGGTCGAAACCGGCGCACCGCCTGCCCTGCTTATCTGTTCCGCGTAGCTCTCTTTCGGAATTTCGGCGTCCGCGTTTTTGCTGAGCAGCGAGCAGTCACTGAACTTAAACATATCCGTCAGATCAAGCTCGAACCGCCTCACGCCGTAGTATTCCGCGATATTCCGCGCCGCCTCGATCTCCTTTGAATGTTTCTGCCCGTAATATATCGAAAGCGCGGTCACGTTTTCCGCGCCGTACTCGCTGACCGCCATGGCGAGGGCGGTTGTGCTGTCCACTCCGCCGCTTGACAAAACCAATGCTTTTTTGCTCATATTTCTCTCCGTTCCGTGAATTTATCCCATTAACCGCTCGGCCAAACTCTCGTCTGTCTCGAATTTTCCGCGGAGGGTGCGCGTCCGCGTTTTCGCCGAGGGCTTGCTTATGCCCCTCGCGGTCATGCAGCTGTGGCTGGCGTCGATTATGACGGCCACATCCGGGCTTCCGGTTATCACCTGCATGATCTCGGCAATATCGGCTCCGATACGCTCCTGAATTTGGAGACGCTTTGACACCATGTCCGCTATTCTGGCGACCTTGCTGAGGCCGATAACCTTACCGCGCGGAATATACGCGACCGAGACGGTCATGTTGTACATAAGCGCCATGTGGTGCTCGCAGTAGCTGAACACCTCTATATCCTTAACCATTACCATATCGTTTGCGCTATGGTATGAATCGGGGTCATCCTCAAAGGTTTTGTTGAACATCTCGGCTATTTCCGCGTTGGTATAGTTCATTCCCTCAAAGACCTCGGCATACATCCCCGCAACGCGCTTGGGCGTGTCGATCAGGCCCTCGCGGTCGGGGTCGCCGCCCAAGGCCTCAAGAATTCCCCGAACATGTTTTTCAATGGCTTCCGTGTCGATCATTAAACACCTCTCCTGTCAGGCTCCCAGATTACCTTGTGGAGCTGGATTTGCAAATTAACTCCGTTCATGCCGCGCTCTTCCATGAACTCAACGATCCGCCTCGGCTCAATCGCGCCGAACACCGGGCTTATGTAAACCCCGCAACGCCCGACCAGCCCGCGCTCGTTTATAACCTCAAATGCGCGGTTCAGATCCTCCTCGCTGCCCGAGACGAACTTCACGCAGTCGCCGCTCCCGAGCAGATCGAAATTGGCGCCGATCATCCTGTCCTCCATACCGCTTGACGGGAGCTTATAGTCCATGGTAAAGCAGTCGGGTCTTATGCCGCTTACGCAAAATTCGTCAAGCGCCACAGCGCCGTTGCTCTCGACCTCAACGCTTGAGCCGAGATCGTTCAATGCCGCCATCAATCCTCCTATTCCCGGCCGGAGCAGCGGTTCGCCGCCGGTCAGAGTAACGTTTTTAACGCCGGTCGATCTCACATATCCGCAGATTTCCTCCGCGGTCAAAAGCTCCGCCGGGGCGGAGCCGTCGTTCGCCCACGTCGTGTCGCAGTACGAGCAGCGCAGATTGCAGCCGCGGAACCTCACAAACACCGCGAGCTGCCCCGCCCGTCTGCCCTCGCCGTTAATGCTGACGAACTTTTCGCAGACGGGAAATTTCAGCTCATTATTCACTGTATTCCGCAAACGCATCATCCGACTCATAAACTCTCACCTTGCTCGGCTCAAGCCCCTCGGCCTTGAGCCTTTCAAAAATATAAACAGCGAAATTTTCCGCCGTGGGTCTGAAATCCACATCGCAGAGCTCAAAGCCCTCCTCCTCAAACATCAGCAGCGTGGTGGTGCGAAGAGTGTCCTTTTCAACTATGAACTTGTGGTCAAGCTCGTCCGCGATTTTTTTCAAAACAGGCTTGATTTCTCCGAAATCCGCGACCATGCCGTCGCTTCCGCCGCCGTCGACAAGCTTTTCCGCGCTGAAATACGCACGCACTCTCCAGCGGTGGCCGTGAATGTTCGAGCATTTCCCCGGGTGCCCGAGCAAAAAATGAGCCGCGTCAAAATGAGTTTCGCAAGCAATTGTGTACATAAGCTTTCCTCCCTTAAGTTATGTCTTTATCAGTTTTCAAATTCAAACTTATCCCCGTTGCGTTTTTTAAACTCCTCATATATCTTATCCGCGAGGTCCTCGTCCGTGACCTGGCTCAAACAGTCCTCGCTGTTTTCGTCCTTGTCGATCTTAAACAACGCGATCTCCGTGACCTCTTCCTCCTCGTCGTCATAGGGGATGCATACGATATAATCGTCATCCCCGACGCGCACGGTATCAAGATGCTCAAAAGGCACGGTCTCTCCGGTCTCGTCGTCGATCAATTCGATCACATACGGATTATCCTCGCTGTAATTTTTGTTTTCGCTCATGGCAATTCTCCTTTATATTTCACGGCCGCCGCATGCGGCGAACCGCGTTATTTTTTGCTGTCGAGATACGACTCGAGTATTATCGCGGCCGATATGCTGTCGACCGCCGCCTTGCGCTTTTTGCCGCGGACGTTGGTAACGTTCATCAGCCTGTGGGCCGAGACCGTGGTCAGCCTCTCATCCCAAAGTATCACCGGAAGGCCCGAGACCTCGCGGATTTTCTCGGCGAGCTCCTCGGTCCGCGCGGCCCTGATGCCGGGCGTACCGTCCATATTTTTAGGATAGCCCAGAACGATCTCGCCCGCTCCGCGCTCTTCGGCGAGCGCCGCCGCGTGAGCGGCAATTTTGCTTATGCTGCCGGACTGGAGGCACGGAAGCGTCGCGGCTCCGAACCCGAGCTCGTCCGAGACGGCGAACCCCGTTCGGCTGTCGCCGAAGTCTATACCCAAAGATTTCAAAGCTCTCGCCTCCCGCCGCGCATTATTATATATCATACCATGTTCTTCCGAGAAATACAAGGGTTTTTTAAAAAATCCTCTCAATATTTATTCAAAGCTCATATGATAAACCTGTCGGGCGGCGTCTCAAGCGGCGAGTATTCCCTCTTATCCGCCGCCGCTTTCTCCTCGCGCGGCCCTATCGGGTTCATCATCAGAAAATATTTCAGCTCGTCGTAAAGATGATCCTCCTGCCTCGTGTCCACATCCTCGGGCTCGGTCTCGTCATATTTAAGCTGCGGCAGCGTCCTTATCATTCCCGCGCACCTGCCCTCGAAAAAATAGATCATAGGCACTCCCTCGCCGTCAAAGGCCAGCCGATAGTGCACCTGCATCTTCCCCGCGAGGCGGTTGTTGTTTCCCTTTTCAAAATAAACGCCGCGCCGCTCCATCATCTCCGCTATGCTTCCCTCGTTTCCGCCCGTGGCGTTCCAGATCGCCGGGTCGGCGACTCCGGTTATCTTTATTCCCGCCTCGCGTTCCTCGCGCTCAAGCTCATAGATCTTGTCGGCGATTTTTTGCGCCGTCCACCTGACGCCGACGTCCGGTTTGCCCGAGCAGCCGTAAAGCTCGCGGTAGTTATAGGCTCTGCCGTCGTAATCCACCGCGTACCACGAGACGGCGAACGGCTTGGAATAGCCGAAGTCGAACGCGCGGAACCTGCGCCATTCCTTAGGAATGTCAAACGGCTTTATGACATGGCTTAATTTTCTGGTCGCGTAGCCCTTGGGATTGTTCCGCCACTCGGTGAAGACCTGTCCGTCAAAAATTTCCCATTCGCCGTAGAGCAGCGCCCGCCGCTCGTTTTCCGGAAGCTGCTCGAGGCGGCGAATGTAAGCCCCGTCCGACTTCATCAAGAATTTATTGTCCTGTACGAACGACGGAATGAACAGTCGCTTTGTGCCGAACTCGGTCGTCCGCACCTCTCCCGGCTCGGCTCCGTCAATGAACCGCGCCTTGACCCAGCTGTGGCCGACACCTCCGGGGTTGGTGCTTGACTTTATCTGTTTCGGATAGCCGTTGGTGCCGCGGACGCGCGACAGCAGATAAGTGTACTGCGTCTCGGTAAAATGAGTCAGCTCGTCGAACCGCGCCACGTCATACTCCGCGCCCTGGTACCTCAGCACGTCGCTCTCGGACGCGCAGAAGCCGAACTCTATGACGGAGCCGTTTCTGAATATCCACTTCCGGTCAGAGCTCCGATAGCGGCAGGCCTCTTTGGGATAAATAAGCAAAGCGTTCATGATCAGCGAGTGTTCAAGCTCCGGGAATGTGCGGCGCAGCATCAGCTGTCGGCTCCCCGGATACTTGAGGGCGAAAAGCAGCGCGTCCACAAGCTGGCCGTAGGATTTACCGCCGCCGGCCGCTCCGCCGAACAGGACCTCGTCAGCCTCCGAGGTGATAAATTCAAACTGTGTCTTTGTTATCTCAAGCTTAAGCTTCGCGTTCATGGCCTCTCTCCTTTATGTTATCGGACAATTTTGATCTCCACCTCGAACTTGCCACCCTCGACCTTGTCCGCGATCGTCTCGGGCAGGCCCAAAAGCCCCAGCACCTCCTTGGCCGACGACAGCTCGATCCTTTTGTCGCCGCACTCAACCAGCTCGCACAGCTTGCTCAAGGCCTTTTCGGAACGGTTCTCGCCCGGCTTCTGCGGAACTGTCTCCGCCAATTTTTCCTTCGCGCTCTTTTCAGACATTGCCGTCACCGCTCACTGTCTGGCCCACAAGCTTTTCCGCGGCCCTGTCAAGTATGCGGAAGCACTGCCTGCGGCTGTAGAACACCACGAACTCCATGGCGGTCCAGCTCGTGCCCTTAAAATACTTCTCGGTCAGCACCGTGATCTCCTCGCTGTCAAGAAGCTCGCGGAGCCGCTCCCAGTCCCGCATCATGCCGTCAAACTTATCCCGAGCCTCCTTGATCTTTTGGCGGTAGCGGTCAACGCTTGAGAGCGCCTCGCCGTATGTAACTCCTTTAAGATTTCCTGCCGTCTCGTCCGCAAGCCCGACGCGGTTAAGATCCGCGATAAGCTCACTGTACATGTCGATCTTCGCCTTCATTTCCTTCTTGGCTACCGGCAGCAGCCTGAGCCATTTTTTCACCTGTGACGCGTTTTCAAATTTCATATAAGTATTCTCCTTTCTTTCGATTAAACATATCGGGATCAATATTCTTCCTCGTCTATCTCATAGTAGCTGTGGCAGCATTCCATGTTGCAAAACAGACCGTCAAAGCTTTTGACGTGTCCCTCTCGGGTTCGCATAATATCGTTCCCGCAGAACAGACAAACGCCTATCGGCCGCGTGTACGGGAGCTCCGCACGGGTGTAACCGTGGCGCTCAACAAAATCAATGTCGGGATGGGTCATTTTTTCACTTCCGTTTCTTTGACACGATTAACAAAAAATTTGATATACCAAAAATATTTGAATAGAATTATTGGAGTCGGTATTTACATTATACAACAAATTTCTTGTTTGTCAAGAGTTATTTTAACATTTTTTTCAATATTTTTTCCAAATATTGTGTTTTTTCCTGTCGCGCTCCGTATATATGGGGATACAAAATAAACCAAATTTTTTATTTTTTCTCTTGATTTATTTTAAAAAATATGTTATATTATGTTTGGAGGTGTCATATTATGGCCAACAAAAACATAAGCGGCAGGCTGAAACAGGCCCGCCTGAGCAGCGGGTTCAGTCAGAAAGATGTTTACGAAAAGCTTAACATAAAACAATCGCGGTTCAGCTCCTGGGAAACGGGCGGCGCCGAGCCGGAGATACGGATCTTCCTCGAGCTGTGCCGAATATACGGTATTGACGACATATACAGCTATTTCTGCGGAACCGGCGCCGCGCGCGGCAAGTCTCCGCTCTCGGCCGATCTCGCCCTCGCGGTGAACAAGCTCAAAGAGCTGTACGGAAACGACAGCGCGTTCCGCCGTGTCCTTAACTGCCTTGATTTTGAGTATGAAGAGCATCTTACTCAAAAGGCGCGCAGATTAGAGTTCGGCACAATCCCGGTGCCGGTGTACCGCCAGCCCGCCGCGGCGGGCCTCGGCAACTACATAACCGACGATGACGTCGAGATCATGTCGATCGCGGCCCCGCCCGACACCGACGCGGGCATCCGCATTTCGGGCGACAGTATGGAACCCGAGATTTGCGACGGCGAGATCGTCTGCATAAAATACATGCCTTACGTTTCACCCGGCGACATCGGGATATTTGTGTACCGCGGCGAGGCCTACTGCAAAAAGCTTGATATGATCAACGGCAAGCCCTATCTGGTCTCGATCAACCCCAAATATCTCCCGATCCCGATAAACGAGAGCGAGGATATACGGACTGTGGGCAAGGTTCTGCTTTAGCCTTTCTTGCGCGGGCCGTCTGAAATGCCCTTCTCTATGCGATCTCGGTCGCCTTGTGAACAGCCTTATCCCTTGCCTCCGCCGCGGCGCTTGTCTGCCGCGCGGGGGCTTTTTCTCCGCCCGCGCTTATGACCGCGTCGCCATTTGCCTCAAATTCCGCCTTCATGTTCTTTATCCCCTCGATCAGCTTTTCCTTGCCGTCTATGTGCATAGCCTCAAGCATCAGAACCGCCGCGTCCGCTTTTGACGGGTCAAACACGCCCATCTGCCACAGTTCCGTCAAGGTCTGGTTGTGCGCTATGCGGCTGTATGGATTATTCTTCTCGGCGCTCACACTGATGTCAAACTCGGCCCTGTGGTAGCCCGTTCCGAGATCCTTTTTGGAAAGGGTGACATACTCGCTCTTGCCGTTGTCGCAGGTTATCCTGTAGGAATGAGGATCGGTGTAGAACTGACGTATAAGCTCAATGCAAAGATAAACCACGTCGCGGAACGCGTCATAGCCTGTTACCAGCATGTCGCGGGCGAGCTTTTCTCCCGCCTGCTGAAGCGCCACGATCGCCGAGTAGGCGGTGACTCCGCCGTGGGTGTCGCCCTGCTGGAAGTCGCGGTTGCCCGCGATCTCCTTAAGCTCCTGAATTTTATTCTGGCGGTGCTGAATGATAAAGCTGTGCATCGGCTTGGCCTGAAGCTCGCGTATGTTCTCGTCGCCCACCGAGCCCGCGACATGAATAACGTCGCGGCTCACGTCGGACAGCTCATATTCGTTAAGGCCTCCGTTGTCCTTGACCATGAACCTTATCTTGCCCGAGATCAGCGCGTTCTTTGAGATAAGGCTGTCAAGCTTGTCTATATAAAGCTGCGGATTTTTCACTATATCCACAAATCCGAACCCGACCGGGCTGTCCTCGTCGGGATAGAGCACGTCGAACACAAACGGGTACATTCCGTGATCATAAAGTCCCTCGTCGCCCATATCCTCCGAAGCCTCGAGGATAAAGTCGTCGGTGAACTTGATAAGCTCAACCGTCTGCCGTCCGCCCGCGCGGCGCTTGTAATAACAGTCAACGACCAGTGTCTTATCGCGGAGCAAATCGCGCGACGCGGTGTTCTGCATGTCGTCATAGGTCAGAATGTCCATCGCTCCGCTCCCGCTGAACTTGTCCGCGAGGTGCGGGTACTGTCTCTTAAGATCGTCGTTGTCGATAAGAGCGGTCAGGAACAAAAATCGGCTGTCCTGAATGTCGATCACTCCCGGCTCCCAGAAAAGGTTTAAAAGGTCGATGCGCTTGATGTCGATATCACCGTGTCCGTCGGCCAAAGCCGGATTGTAGAACACTCCGTAGCACGACGCGCCGTTTTTGAGCTTGTACCACCACGCACGGCTGTATGTGCGCCTGAAATCGCACAGGTCAAGCTGCATCGGCAATATCTTGGTGAGCTTCTCGGCCGCGCCGCTGTCGAGCTCGTCCCGCTCCAGAATATTCGGCTCGGGATAGTTGTCCATGGCGTCAGCGTGCTTGTTGGCGATAACATTAAATAAATACGGCGTCGCCGGCTCGGGTATCGGAGCGTCGGGGTCGCTGCTATACCTGCTCTTGTACCATCTGTTGTTGTCGATTATCCTGCGGTCGAACAACTGTTTATGTTCCTTATATAATTTGAAGCTGTCCTGCACCTTTCCGAAAAATTCGGAGCTTATTTTTCCGTTATAATTCTGCGGTTTCATTATTTTAATTTCCTCCTTTTAACTGATCTATCTCGGCGAGTATATCGCGGCCGTTGACAAGCACCTTGTCTCCGCTGAGCCACAGCCCGCCGTCGTCCATAAACGCTATTATCCCGTTTCCGCCCACTATGTTCAGCGTCGCCGACCCGTCCTCCCTTTTGATAAGGAAGCTGCCGCGGGAATAGCGCACGCCGTTTATCGTGTGCTCGTCGGTCCCGTCGCCCGAGCCGAGCACCATATAGGCGGTGCCGTCGTCGCCAACCGACATTCCGATTTTCTGGCTGCGGCCCTCCTCGGCGTCGCGCATGATCTTAATTCCCTGCGAGTCCATCATGGCGAAAACTCCGCCCTCCTCCGCCTCGTATGACAAGCTGTCGGTTCCCACGATCGTTGAGGAATAGATCTCCGAGCTGTCGATCTTTCCGGTAAAGACCGCGTTGCCCAGGCTGTTGATGCTGACGGTGGGCTCGCCCTGCGAGTTGCAAAGCTCAAATCTGAAAATATCCCTTTCCTTGTCATACTCGGCGACAAAGCGGTTGAACAGGCCGTCGTCGATCCTGATCGAGTTTCCGCTGATGCTGAGATTTCCGCTTTCGCTTCTCACCACGACGAGATCGGTGTCAACCGTTCCCGCGCGAAGCTTATCCGCGGTCAGGTTCCCTATCTGTGCGTTGCTGATCCTGGCGCTTGTGGTGTCAATGTTCTCGGCCTTGACGCTTGAGGCCTCGATCACGTTTCCCGAGTCGAGATTGTCAAGGATATAGCTCAGCTCGTCAATGAGCGCGGTCCCCCATTTCTTTATTGCGCCGATGTCCCGTGACGTATCCCCAGTGAGCCGCGCCGGAACGGGAGTTGTTAAGTTCGGCATAAAAATGCCTCCTTTCATTAAAATTTGTAATTAAACAGTGCAATAATTTCCCTGTGTCTTAATTGTAATAGACAAACAGTGCCATGTGATGCCAACGTAGGGACTAGGGAATAGTCACTAGGTACTAGGGACCCCCTCAGCCGCCTTTGGCGGCAGCATTAATGAAGCTCTTAGTCAAAATTGCAAGCAATTTTGAAAGATAGCTTTGAACCCGCAAGCAAACTTGCTGATTATCCCCTCCTAAAGGCAGGGAAGCCAAACGGGCGGCCGGGGTCGTCCGCCCCTACGGCCAAAGTGCGCAAAACGCCGTAGGGGCGGATATTATCCGCCCGTCTGCCTCGTCCTCTTGGGGATAATCAGCAAGTTTGCTTGTGGCCCTAAATCAGGCTCCACTTGGGGGGAGCTGTCAGGCGCAGCCTGACTGAGAGGGGAAAACCTAATCACTATTAGCTAAGCGCTAATAACTATGTTGACGGAGAGGGGTTACTATTCGCTATTCGCTAATCACTAATAGCTATTTTTACTTTTTAATAACAAATTACAAATTTTTCTTGACTTTGATGAACGCTTGAACTATAATAATTTGGTATGCTGTGATAATTATGTGTAAAGGAGGCGCGGCGATGCGGCGGAACGGATATTTAGCGGTTTTTGTTTCATGCTTTATTTTGATTTCCGGCCTGCTTTCGCCGGCTTCACGGGCGGCGCTCTTGAGCCGCGCTCCCGGTCCCGAACAGACCGGGCTCAGCGGGACAGGCCTTGCCCCGGCTATGCCTCCCAACATGGAAAACAGCGGCGCCAAAACCGCCTTTTCTTCGGACGGCGCGTCGGCCGACGGCGAGTTCAGAGAGGACTCTGCTGCCGCGTCGGGCGGAGCTTTAAACAGCGTTTTGATCATGATCGCGCTTCTTTCGGCCGCGGCGTGCGCGAGCGTCGCCTCGGTCCGCTCAAAGCGCAGCGAGGTCATGCTTTGCTAAACGCACGTTGATCACGAAAAAATAATTAACCAAATATAACACATATAAATTTAAAGGAGGAAACAGATTTGTCCAGAAGCTTAGTTAAATTTGCCGCTATAATTCTGGTTATCGCGGCGCTCCTGTACGTCGGAGTGTACGGTCTGGATTTCACGGACAAGTACAGAATTCCCGGCGTTATGGACAGCGACGGCATCACCCAGGGTCTTGACCTCAAGGGCGGCACCGTCATCGTGTTCCGGGCGGCGACAACAGACCCGTCCGAAGAGGATATGGATAACGTAGTGAACCTTCTGCGCAGACGTCTTGACTTCCAGGGCTACACCGAGGCAAGCGTTACTATGCAGGGTTCAAACAAGGTAAGAGTCGAGATCCCCGACGTTCAGGATTCCGACACAGCGGTTGAGACGCTCGGCGCCACCGCACAGCTCGAGTTCAAGGACGCCAACGGAAACACGATCATGACCGGCAGCGAGGTTACGAACGCCTCGTCGGAGTACGGCCAGACCGAGCAGGGTATCTCAAGGAACTCGTACTACATCAGCATGGAGTTCACTCCCGAGGGTCAGCAAAAGTTCTCGGAGGCCACAAGAACAGCGGCCGCCGCGAAATCGAGCAACATGAACTACATCACGATCGAGATGGACGGCAACGTCCTCACGGCTCCCAGAGTTAACGAGCAGATCGACAGCGACTCATGTATCATCACGGGCGAGTTCACAGCCGACGAGGCCAGCGCTCTCGCCGCCAACATCAAGTCGGGCCAGCTCCCCTTCTCTCTCGCTGTTGACGAGGTTAAGGTTGTCAGCGCCACGCTCGGTGAGGAAGCGCTTTCAAAGGCGATCACAGCGGGTATCATAGGTCTTATCCTTGTGCTGCTGTTCATGCTCCTGATTTACCGTCTGCAGGGACTCATGGCGGACTTCGCACTCATGTTCTATGTAGCGGTCGTCCTCATTCTGCTGGCTAACTTCCACATCAACATCACGCTGCCCGGCATCGCGGGTATCATACTTGCGATAGGTATGGCGGTTGACGCGAACGTCGTTATCTTCGAGCGCGTCAAGGAAGAGCTCAAGCTCGGCAAGACGGTAAGAAGCGCCGTTGACGCCGGCTTCCACAGAGCCCTTTCCGCGGTTATCGACTCGAACGTCACCACGATCATTTCGGCGGTCATCCTTTGGTGGCTCGGAACAGGAACGATCAAGGGCTTCGGTATCACACTGTTCATGGGTATCGTTGTTTCGATGATCTCCGCAATATTCGTTACCAGATTTTTGCTTAAGCAGATGATCGGAATGAATGTTAAGAACCCTTGGCTTTACGGCCTTAACAAATCAAAAACAGGCTCTGAAAGCGTGAAAGGAGGTAAAGCGTAATGTTTGATATAGTACAGAAAAAATGGATTTTCTTTGGCATTTCACTCGCTTTATGCTTGATCAGTATTGTTTCACTGATTTTCAGAGGATTTAACCTCGACACCGACTTCTCGGGCGGTATCGCTCTTACCTATGAGGTCAAAGGCGACGACTTTTCGACCGAGGATATGAGCGCGCTCGTCAGCGAGGCCCTCGGCGCCGGCAAGGCCGCGTCGTCGGTACAGAAATCGGGCAGTGACGTTATCATCAAGGTCGGATATGACAAAGACATCACCGACGAGGAGAGAACCGAGTTCTCGAACACTGTAAGAGACAGCATAACGACCGCTCTTGAGGGCAAGTTCGGCGCTCCGGTCGTTGACAGCGCGGCAGCCGCCGAGGCGACTGCGGCTCCCGACGAGACGGCGGCCACCGAGGCCACAGCCGATCCCGCGGCTTCAACCGATCCCGCCGCTGCGGAGGCAGTGGCCACCGAAGCTCCCGCGGCTAACGCGGACGGCGAGCTCACAAGCGGCGTTAGACTCAAGAGCATGGATGATATTTCACCCTCGTCCGGCCGCGAGCTGGCGAGAAGCGCTCTGTGGATGTCGCTGCTGGCATGCGCAGCGATCCTGCTCTATGTAACGTTCAGATTTGAGTTTACATCGGGCTGCGTTGCGATCATCGCGCTTGTTCACGACGTTCTGATCCTGCTCGGCGTTTACTCGATCCTTCAGATCTCGGTCAACATCAACTTCATAGCGGCCGTGCTCACGGTTCTGGGTTACTCGATCAACAACACGATCGTTATCATGGACAGAATTCGCGAGAACACACGCAACTCGAGAAAAGAGACTTACGGCGAGATCGCCAACAACAGTATCTGGCAGACCATGACGCGCTCGATCAACACCACGATCACCACGCTGCTCACGATCGGCATGGTATTCATCATCGGCGTGGCGTCGATCAAGGCCTTCGCGCTGCCGATCATCATCGGTATCGTTGTCGGTTTCTTCTCCTCGGTATTCATCACCGGTCCTCTGTGGGCAACATGGAGAGACTCGGCCGTGAACGCCAAGAGAGCCGCCGCAGGCAACGGAAAGAGCAACTCAAAGAAGAAATAATCTTCCGCAAAATATGCCTAAATCAACAGAGGGCACAGCAAAAACTGTGCCCCTGTTTTTTATTTGTAAAATTTTCATTGACCTTTTTGAGATATTGTGATAGAATAACCTTGCCACATGAATTTAATATTGATTTCATATTTATAGTATGTATTTTTATGCCTTTAGGCAAAAATACAAGCTCTATTTTCGCATACTATTATATGGAATCGAAATTTGTGTGGCAGCAATCGGAGCTATGTGTTTTTCGTGTTTAGCTTCGATTGAGGCTAAACACTTTTTATTTTTCAAGGAGGTACATTTTTATGAAAAGGATTTTAATTTTGGGGCTGGTATTGACTATGCTTTGCGCAATGCTCACATTCACCCCCGCATCCGCCGCAACGATAATAGACAGCGGAACCTGCGGCGCGCAAGGAAAAGGTGATAATGTAAAATGGACATTTGATCAAGACGGAACTTTAATGATCAGCGGTAATGGCGAGATGAAAGGAGAACTGGGTGAAGATTGGTATGAATATCCTTGGGATATTTACAAAAATGATATTAAAAAAGTGGTAATTAACAGCGGACTAACATTAATAAGTACCGCCGCATTTCAAAATTGTGAAAATCTCACAACAGTAATAATTCCTGATACGGTACAGATTGTTGGAGATTATGCGTTTGACTATTGCACAAAATTATCAAATATAACGATGTCAAATAATATCGAAGCAATATCTTCACATTCATTTTCAGAAACTGCCTATGAGAATGACCCAAATAACTGGGAAAATGATGTTCTATATATAAATAAATGTTTGCTTAAAGCAAAGGATACTATAAGCGGAACATATGCCGTTAAAGATGGAACAAAAACTATTGCGGGAATGGCCTTTTTTGCGTGTGATAAACTAACCGGAATCAATATGCCAAACAGCATAGTTTCAATAGGCAGTTCTTCGTTTCTCCGTTGTTCTTCTCTTAATTCAATAAAGCTCTCTGATAACATAAAAAGCATTGGCAGTGACGCTTTCTATAATACAGGATTTTATAATAATTCAAACAATTGGTCAAACGATCTGCTATATTTAGGGAAATATTTATTAGCCGCAAACAAAAACTTTAATATGAGTAATTTAACAATAAAATCAGGAACAACCGTTATTGCTGATTCCATATTTATTGTTGAAAGATATGGACCGACATACAGCGGCAGCGGTGCAAATTTACAATCAGTAGTAATACCAAGCAGTGTAACTCATATTGGAAACGCAGCATTCGAACAATGTATTAACCTTAAAAGTGTTTCATTATCAAATGGTTTGCAATATATCGGAAATCGTGCGTTTGCTGAATGTAGTCAACTTAATAATATTAATATACCTTCAAGCGTTACATATTTAGGTTTCAACGCTTTTGAAGCCTGCGAAAAATTGTCTGTTATAAATGTACCAAGCAGTGTCAATTACATAGGCGATCAGGCATTTTATAGATGCAGTGATCTTAAAGAAATAAACGTTGAAACCAATAACAAAAATTACAGTTCGGAAAACGGTGCTTTATTTGATAAAAATAAAACGATACTTATTAAATTTCCCGAAGGGAAAAATATATTGGAATATACGATTACCGATAGTGTTAATTATATCAGCGATAACGCCTTTTACAATTGCAAAAATCTTGAAAATATAAATCTGCCGAAAAATCTTGAATACATTGGCTATGAGGTGTTTGCCTACTGCGAAAATTTAAAAACCATAATAATACCTAACGCAATTGAAAAGATTAATATGTACACGTTTTCAGATTGCAAAAACTTAAAAGATATATTTATCCCAAGCAGTGTGACAAGCATAGACATAGACGCATTTTATGGATGTGAAAGTTTAACCGATGTATATTATGGCGGAAGCAAGGAAAATTGGGAAAAAGTAACGGTTGATTATGGTAATGACTCGCTTCTCAATGCCACTATTCATTATAACTCGTCTATGCCGGGTGAAACAAAACCGACTCCGACACCGACCGCAAAACCCACGCCGACGCCGACGGCAAAGCCCACGCCGACACCTACGCAAAAGCCGACGCCCACTCAAAGGCCGACACCCGTACCAACGGCAAAGCCGACCGCAGACCCGAATGCGCCGTCGATTGAGATAACGGAGGTTTCGGATTATCTTGTCACAGCCAAAGTGAATAACTATGATGATTTTGAAGCTCAAGTAATATTGGCGGTATACAACAAAAACGGCGCGCTGATCGAAATGCAGAATTATTATGCTTGGGACGAGGTCTGGTTTTTCAGTACAAACTTGCAAAACACAAACATAAAAGTCATGCTTTGGAGCGACATGGACAGCGCTAAACCACTGGCCGAACCCGCCGAAATGAGTTTGTAAAAATTAATAATTATTCCCTAATCAGCAAGCTTGCTTGCGGGTTCAAAGCGACCTTTCAAAATTGCTCGCAATTTTGACCAAGCGCTTCATTTGAATTAAATCCGAGGGGCGGGCGGCTATAAGGCTCGCCCCTTGGGGAGAGCTGGCTGCGGCTTGTCCGCAGACTGAGAGGGGTCAACGCAGAGATTAGGAAATAGGTACTAGAGATTAGAAATATCACACGGTGATTTTTTCAATCCTAGTCCCTAGTTACTAATCACTAGTATCTATGTTAACCCCTCTCCGTCTTTCCGCCTTTGGCGGAAATCCACCTCTCCCCAAGGGGCAAGGCACGGACGGATAATATCCGCCCCTACGGCATTTTACACACTATGGCCAAAGCCGGCGGCTTATTCCAAAACTTTTCCGTAATCGCTTTTGGCGTAAACAACTCTCGCTACAGTTATCATTTTTCTTTTCTCGTCAACGCGATAAAGAATCAGGTAATTGCCGACAAGCAGTTTGCGATACTCATATTTAAGCGCGCGCAAAGGATGATATACTGCCCCGGAATACGGAAAGCTTCCGACATTCTCGATTTCCGTTATCATGTTCTCCGCAAGCCGCAGCGCCGCGGCGCGGTTATGCAGAGTTTTGTCGATACAAGTCACTATGTTTATCATGTCCTGTCGGGCAAGAGGCTGGAATTCCAAATCATACATCGCTGTTTTCTCCGAGCGCCTCGCGCATGCTTTTCAGAACTTCTTTTGATGAAAATCGTTTATTTGAAAGCTCCGCTTCGTATTCCGCTTCCTTAAGTTTTGAGTAAATCTCGCTTTCAAAGCGAAGATCCTCATATGCCTCCATGCTCATAACCACCATATCGCCAAATCCATTTTTTGTTAAAAATACGGGCTGCTTTGTTTCGTGCACGGTTTTGGAAATATCAGCAAAATTGTTTCTCAGATCAGAAACAGGTCTTATCGTATTCATAAAAAATCCTCCTGCAAATATTTTAACAATTAAATTTTAGCACAATTATGCTAATTTTACAAGAGGAAATTTATATTAATTAATGAAAAATCATTATGTAACAAGACAACCACTCGCGGAGGCCCGCCAAAAATATTCGCAAAATTATTTCAGCATAATCACTAATCGCTGATAACAAAACAGAACAGCCCCGATTGGGGCTGTCCTGTTTTGTGACGAGCATAACATAAGCCGAGTTCTGTATCAGATGATTATCTATCTGGGACGCGCGTCACCGCGCGCCTCAAGCCACCAATCTCCGAAGGCGCCGGGCCGGCTTAATCTTCGATTCAGGTGTTGCTCCGAGCGGGGTTTACATCAGCGGTAAGTCGCCAGACCGCCGGGTGAGCTCTTGCCTCGCCTTTCCACCCTTACAGCTATTAAAAATAACTGCGGTTTATTTCTGTTGCACTATCCTTGGAGTCGCCTCCACAAGCCGTTAGCTTGCGCTCTGCCCTATGGAGCTCGGACTTTCCTCACGCATTACGCGCGCAATCATCAGTTATCCTCGTCGTCGCCGATCCCTACACTTGTTCGCTTTCGCGTGAAACGCGAAAGTCTCACCCGTTTCGGGTCGGCTCCTCTTTCCCGCGTCACAAATTTCTTCGCTTATCACAAAAGGCGCAAACGCCTTTTGCTCATCGCTGCGAATTTGTTCCTTCTTCCCAAAAACGCAAGCGTTTTCGGGAACCCTGTCTGCACTTCGTTGGCGCTTTGCGGGAGCCCTATGCGCCTTGCGGCGCTTTTTTGATCCCTACACTTGTTCGCTTTCGCGTGAAACGCGGCGCGCTTTGTAGGGGCGGATATTATCCGCCCGCGGGCGGCAGATTGCCGCCCCTACACATACGTCAGCGGCATATATCAAAACTCCGCTGGTGCTTTTCGGGAGCCTGCGGGCGGCCGGGGTCGTCCGCCCCTACGGCACTTTATATACTATGTTCGTAAGGAACTGCGGCCGGAGCCGCGTTAGCGGGTTCGTGGCACTACCGTATTCCGTTTCCACGATTAAACGAGGCCACAAATCAGTAATATTTGCGGCCATGTGCGACCTCGGCGTCCCGCGGGCGGCAGATTGCCGCCCGTCAGGCTCTCCTCCTTTTAAGGGGGAGAGCTGTCTGCGGCCGGAGCCGCGTAAGCGGGTTCGCGGCACTATCGTATTCCAATTTCTCAGATAAACGAGGCCACAATTTATTAACGTTTGTGGAAATGCTGCGGAGCAGACTGAGAGGGAGTTATTTTCCTACATTCGTTCGCCTCCCTCTCCGTCGCCTACGGCGCCACCTCTCCCTCCCCCGTAGGGCGAGGCAGACGGGCCGCCGAAGGCGGCTGAAGGGGATTTACAATATCCTTACCTTGATAACGCCGTCGAGGCTTTCGATCTCTTTTTTAACCTTGGGATCGATCTTATCGCTGACGTCGTACATTGTGTAGGCGTAATCGCCGCGGCTCTTGTTGAGCATATGGTCGATATTGAGGTTGTCCTTGCCGGATATGATAACCGTTATCTTGTGCAGAATATTCGGGATATTCTTGTGCGCGACGGTTATGCGCTCGCCGGTTTTAGCGCCCATATCGCAGGTCGGATAATTAACGCTGTTGTTGATGTTTCCGTTCTCCAGAAAGTCCTTGATCTCCTTCGACGCCATAACCGCGCAGTTCTCCTCGCTCTCGGGAGTCGACGCGCCCAGATGCGGCATGCAGATTACCTTGTCGTGGTTCAAAAGCTCCGCCGTGGCAAAATCGGTGATGTAGCACGAAACCGTGCCGTCGTTCAGCGCGTCGATAACGTCGCCCGTGTCAACCAGAGTGTCGCGCGAGAAATTGAGCAGTCTCGCGCCCTTCTTCATCTTGCTGAACGCCTCGGAATTGAACATGCCCTTTGTTGAAGGCAGCGCCGGAACGTGGATCGTGATATAGTCGCACTTCGCAAGCAGGTCGTCAAGGTTTTCGGCCTTCTCGGCAAATCTCGTCAGGTTCCACGCCGAGTCGACCGAAAGATACGGGTCATATCCGATTACGTCCATGCCGAGGTGGTGCGCCGCATTCGCGACCTGAACGCCGATAGCGCCGAGACCGACAACGCCGAGAGTTTTGCCCTCGATCTCAGGGCCAACAAAGTTCGACTTTCCCTTCTCAACCAAAGCGCCCGCCTGATCGCCCTCGTCCTTCAAGGTCTTTGCCCAGTTAATTCCCTGAACGACCTTGCGCGACGAAAGCAGCAGCGCGCAGATAACCAGTTCCTTGACCGCGTTCGCGTTGGCGCCGGGGGTGTTGAACACCACAATGCCCTTCTCGCTGCACTTGTCAATGGGAATGTTATTGACGCCCGCGCCGGCTCTGGCGACCGCCTTGAGGCTGTCGGGCAGCTCCATGTCGTGCATCTTAAAGCTTCTCAAAATAATTCCGTCGGGGTTCTGGCACTCGTCCGAAACCTCATATTTATCACTCTTGAGCACTCCGAGTCCCTTTTTGGAAATCTTGTTAAGTGTCTGAATTTTATACATTATGAATTCTCCTTCTCAAACTTAGTCATAAAGTCAACCAGTGCCTTCACGCCCTCAACAGGCATAGCGTTGTATATGCTGGCTCTCATTCCGCCGACCGTTCTGTGGCCCTTGAGGTTCACAAAGCCCTGAGCCTTGGACTCGGCCACAAATTTGGCGTTGAGCTCGTCGCTGTCGGTCACGAACGGAACGTTCATCAGCGAACGGTCCTTGGGAACGACCGTGCCCTTGAACATCTTTGAGTTGTCAAGGAAATCATAAAGGATCTTTGCTTTCTCAACGTTGGTCTCGTGCATGACCTTAACGCCGCCCATGTTCTTTATCCACTCAAACACCAGACCGCAGATATAAATGCCGTAGGTCGGCGGTGTGTTGAACATTGAGCCGTTGTCGGCGTGCGTCTGATAGTTCAGCATAGTGGGCGTTATGTCAAGCGCGTTTCCGATCAGATCGTCGCGCACAACGACCACCGTTACGCCCGCGGGGCCCATGTTCTTCTGCGCTCCGGCGTAAACCAGACCGAACTTTGTGAAGTCGACCTCCTCGGACAGGATGCAGGACGACATATCGGTAACGACCGTTCTGTCTCCGAAGTCGGGCATCGTGTTGTAATGCGTACCGTAGATCGTGTTGTTATATGTAATATGAACGTAGTCGGCGCCGTCAGTCAGCATGCTCTTGTCGACCTCGGGCAGATACGAGAACGTCTTGTCCGCGCTCGACGCGATCTCCTTCGCGTCAATGTAGCGCTTTGCCTCGGCCAGAGCCTTCTTCGCCCACTGGCCGGTCGTAACATAGTCCGCCTTTTTCGACTTTCCGCCGAGGTTCATAGGAACCATGGCGAACTGCGTCGAGGCTCCGCCCTGCAAAAACAGGACCTTGTAGTTATCGGGAACGTTCATGATCTCGCGGAAGGTCGCCTCCGCCTTGTCGATAATCGCCTGATACTCGGGGCTTCTGTGGCTCATTTCCATAACGGACTGGCCGCTGCCGCCCATATCAAGCATCTCTTCCTGCGCCTTCTTGAGTACCTCAACGGGAAGCATAGACGGACCCGCCGAGAAATTGAATACTCTGCTCATAAAAATATCTCCTCCAATAGTGTATAATTGTTTTATAAAAAACCTAACTTAAATATTATATAACTAAAACATAAAATCGTCAACCCGAATTTGTAAAAACTTTAACAAATATCCCCGCCCGAAACCCCCGCCGATTGGTAAAAGTTAAGACGGAGCCGCCGCGCGCGGAACGCCGATAATTCCGGCGCGCGGCAAAAATCTTCCTTACGGCACAAAAAAAGAGCAGCCGGGCTGCTCTTTTTCAGTTGCATTATCCGCCGTATACCGAAGCTTCGACGCCGGCGCTTGCGGCCGTGGACCATTCTTTCTCAAGCTCTACCCAATCACGCGGGTCTCTGAGCGCTGACCAGTTCTCGAACAATGTGTCGCCGACTCTTCTGTAGTAGTGCGAGTTGGTCGCCTCCTGAACCGCCGTGTAGTACCACTTCTCCGGATCGTTGTTGTCGCTGAACGTTATCATTCCGTCAAGCATGCCGTCGGCGCTTACGTGTCTGTTCAGTATGTTGTTCACCAAGGTCATAGTCTCGGCTCTTGTGATATACTGATCGGGTTTGAAGGTTCCGTCTTCATAGCCGTTTATGAAGCCGATCGCCGCGGCTTTCTTGATGTAGGCCTCCGCCCAGTGGCCGCTGATGTCGCTGAACACGTCCACGCCCTCAGCGCCGCTGCTGTCAAACCTTGCCGCGATCGCCGCAAACTCGGCTCTTGTGATGCAGGCCGTCGGCATAAAGCTTCCGTCGGGATATCCGGTAAGTATTCCGCAGTTGCTCATAGTCGATACCGCGTTGTTTGACCACAGATCCGCCGGAACATCGCTGTAGGCGTTGCTTTGCGTCCAGTTCTGCGCTCTCGACGCGTCGGTCAGCATTCTGAAGAATATAGTCGCAACCTCGTCGCGCGCGATGTAATTTTCGGGTCTCACATCGCCTTCGGGATAACCGATAATGTACGCGTAGTGGTCCTCGCGGTTAAGCTGCGGCACGTTGTACTTCGTTCCCTCCATGCCTGCCGTTTCGGTGCCGTCGCCGGAACCGCCGCTGCCTCCGCCGCTCGGAGTCGCCTCCGGCTCGGGCTTCATTGTCGGCGCTTCCGTGGGCGCGGGAGCCGTTGTCGGCTTAGGCGTTGACGCGGGCTTGGCGGTCGCTGACGGCAGCCAGCCGCTGCCTCCGCCGCCTCCGCTGCTTCCGCCGCTGCTCCTTACTGACCATACGGCGTAAAGAATTTCACCGGTGTCGGGAATAATGAAGGTATCCTTCGCCTTATAATCGGGCGTCTTAGCGTCCGCATCGGTCGCCCAGCCAAGGAAGGTATATCCCGCTCTTGAGGGCGTCTCGCTTGTAACCGTCACCGTCTCGCCCTTTGAATATTCGTGAGGGTCAACGGGCGGTTCAGCGTTCGTGGCATAGTTAAGGTCATAAATAACCTCTCTGTAATCCGGAACGCTGTTCGGATATGTCACGTCAGCGTCGGGAGCGGGCGTCGTTCCGGGCGCCGCTGTGGGCGAAGCTCCGGTGGTTCCGCCGACTTCGTCAATCGCCCATACGGCGTATACCGTAATATCGCTGTCCGCGAAGGTGACGCTATCCACAATTCCTGCCGCCGCTTCTTCGTCCGCGCCGGTAATAAGATCTTTCACCGGCGTAAGGCTCCAGCCGATAAACGTTGCGCCCAATCTGTTGAGTTTATTGCCGTCCATAAGCGGCGCGGTGTTGCCGCTTTCGTAATTGTAATCATCTGTCGGTACCGTTCCGGATCCGCCGTTCGCGTCGTATATAAGCCTGTAAGTCGGCGCCGCCGTAGGCTCTTCCGTAGGCTCCGTCGTGGGCTCGATCGTGGGCTCCGCCGTAGGTTCTATTGTCGGCTCAAGCGTAGGCTCGGCAGTCGGTTCCACAGTAGGTTCAAGCGTTGGTTCAACCGTGGGCTCCGTCGTCGGTTCTTCCGTAGGCTCTGCCGTGGGTTCCGCCGTAGGCTCAACCGTAGGCTCGGCTGTCGGTTCCGCGGTGGGCTCCGCCGTAGGCGCCTCCGTCGGAGGCAGGAACGCGTTTTCAAATACCGCTCCGCCCTCGGGATATTCCGCCGTAACGTTCAGGGTTCCGTCGCCCTTGTCGGAAACGTTCACTTTGACTTCAAACTCCTTATCGGAATAAGTCACATATTCCGCGTCTCCCTTAACCTCGGATATCGTGTAGGTATGCTCACCCACATCCGCCAAGGTGTATCTTATCGTGTCGAACGCAATATTTCCGTCCTTGTCGTTTACTGCTTTTCCGATTTCCTTGGGCTCGGCCCCGGTCTTATCGGTCAGGACAAAGCTGAACTCGCCGTCCGCGAGCTCGCGTCCGGTCAGAACCTTTGTCGCTCTGATCGTGATCGTGTTCTCCGCGTCATAGTTGTTCACAAACTCGATCCTGTCCTTAGGCACGCCGTTTTCGGAAATCGCTGTTATTTCGCTGCTCAACGTTCCGTCGCCTTTATCCGTGACATTTACGACAACCGTGTACTCGTCGGTGTCATAGGTAATTCCGGGCACCTTCTCCTCGGGTATCATCTCGATTATCGTGTAGGTGTGAACTCCCACATCCGCCAAAGTATACGCGATCTCGCTAAACTTAAACTTACCTGCCGTATCATCCGCGCCGTTTTTAACGGTCTCGATCTCTTTTGCCGTCTCGGTTCCGCTCGCGTCCTTAACTATCTCCGACAGCTTAAAGCTGAACTCGCCCGCCTTAAGCTCGCGGCCGTTCAGAACCTTTGTGCCCTCAAGCGCGCGGATATCGCCCGCCTTGTAGGTGTTGACAAACTCAATCTTGTCGACCGGCTCGCCGCCTTTGGTGACCGCCTTGTCGATCTTCAAGGTTCCGTCGCCGTTATCGGTAACGGTCACTTTAACCGTGTACTCCGTACTGTCGTAAGTATATCCCGGCATTTCGGTGTTTTCCTCGGAAACAGTGTAGGTGTGCTCGCCCGCGGCGGTGTATTTGATCTCGTCAAACACGATTTTTCCGTCCGCGTCATTTGTTCCCTTAGCGACCTCGGTTCCGTTTTCCTTGACCGCAAAGCTGAACTCTCCGTATTTAAGCTCGGCGCCGTTCAGCGTCTTTGAGCCTTCGAGCGCGAGAGAATTTTTCGCTCCGTAGCTGTTCGTGAACGCGATCTTATCCGTTGCCGTGCCGTTTTTGGTGATTATCTCCGAGCATACGAGCTTTCCATTTCCGTTGTCCGTAACGTTTACTACAACCGTGTACTCGTCGGTGTCATAGGTAACTCCGGGCTCTCCGCCGTCCAACTCGACTATCGTGTAGGTGTGAACGCCTACCGAATTGTAATTGATCGGCTTGAACTTGATGTTTCCGTCCGCGTCGTTTGTTGCGGTCTCGATCTCATTGGCTGTCTCGGTTCCGCCCTCGCCTATCACTACTTCCGACAGTTTGAAGCTGAACTCGCTATTTGTCAAATTGCGGCCGTTCAGTACCTTCGTGCCGTTGAGTTCAAGGCTTCCGCTCGCCGCGTAAGTGTTGGTGAACACTATCGCGTCCTTCTTCTCGCCGTTCTTATCGGTTATCGTTTCGGCAATACCCAGCGTTCCGTCGTGGTTGTCCGTGACGCTTACCTCAACATTGTATACTTCCTCGGAATACTCAACTCCGGCCGCGTCTCCCTTGTTTTCCTTTACCTCATAGGTAAACGTCTTTCCCACGTCTTCCAGATCATATGCAATTCCCTCAAACGCGAATGTTCCGTCTGCATGATTTGTCACTGTTTTGGGAACGGGATTTTCCACGCCCTCGGTCGTCTCGGTCAGCGTGAAGCTGAATTCGCCTGTATCAAGCGCGCGTCCATTCAGTACCTTCTTGCCGTTGATAACAAGCGTGTTGTCAGCCTTATAGATATTCGTGAAGGCTATATTATCCGCAGGCGCTCCGTCTTTGGTTATATCCTTGGTGAATTTCAGTCCGCCGTTTCCGTTGTCCACAACCGTCACCTTGACCGTGTAGACATTCTCGGAATACGTTATTCCCGGCAGCGCCGTCTCGGGCTTAACCTCCTCTATCTTGTATGTATGCGTCTTTCCTATGTCGTCCGCGGTGTATTTTATTCCGCTGAACGCGAAGCCGCCCTTATCGTCGTTTGTCACGGTCTCAAGAACCTTCGGCTCTGCTTCGCTCGCGTCGGTCAGCGTAAAGCTGAACTCGCCCGCCGAAAGCTTCGCGCCCGAAAGCGTCTTTGTTCCCTCAAGCACAAGCGTGTCTTCCGGCTCATACTTGTTCGTGAATGTGATATTATTCGCCGGAATTCCGTTTTCGGATATAGCAGTTATGCCGCTGCTCAGCGTTCCGTCGCCGTTATCCGTGACGTTTACGACAACCGTGTACTCGTCGGTGTCATATATAATTCCCGGCTCTTTCGCCTCGGGTATAACCTCAACGACCGTGTAGGTGTGGACGCCCACATCCTCCAAGACGTAATTGATTTCGGGGAATGTGAATTTTCCATCCGCGCCGTTTTTAACGGGCTCGCCGATAGGCTTGGCCGTTTCGGTTCCGTCGCCGTCTCTGATTATCTCCGCCAGCTTAAAGCTGAACTCATCCGCCTTAAGAGCGCGGCCCTCGAGGACCTTTGTTCCGGAAATTGAGCCTGTTCCCAGCGTCGTATAAGTGTTGGCAAAGGTCATTTTTTCAGCCGGCTCGCCGCCTTTGGCGGTTGCCGCCTCAACCTTCAAAGTTCCGTCACCGTTGTCGGTCACGGTCACATTGACCGTGTACTCCGTGCTGTCGTATGTATATCCCGGCATCTCGGTGTTTTTCTCCGAAACAGTGTAGGTGTGATTGCCCGCGGCGGTATAATCAATGGGAGTGAACTTAATATTTCCGTCCGCGTCATTTGTTCCCGTCGCGACTGTGTTTGTCTCGGTCTGTCCGCCGCTTGCCACCGCCTCGGTAACAACGAACTCAAACTCGCCGTGCCTGAGCTCTCCTCCGGTAAGCGTCTTTTGGGCCGCAAGCTCAAGGCTACCGCTCGCCGCGTAGCTGTTGGTGAACACAATATCTTCGGCGATCTCGCCGTTCTTGGTAATTATCGGCTCGACATTAAGGGTTCCGTCGCCGTTGTCGGTAACGATCACGTTGACCGTGTACACTTCCTCGGAATATGTGTAGCCCGGCTTCTCGCCCTTGACCTCGGAAACGATATAAACATGCTCCTTGCCGACGTCCTCAATGCTATAGCTGATCGCGTCGAACTTAAACTTTCCGTCAGCGCCGTTTTGAACCGTTCCGAGCACATTCGGCTCGGCTCCGCTTATATCTGTCAGCGTGAAGCTGAAGTCTCCGGCCGCCGCTGTTCCGCCGTCGATCTTCTTTTCACCGCTAAGCTCAAGGCTTCCGCTCGCCGCGTAAGTGTTGGTGAACACTATCGCGTCGGCTGCCTCGCCGTTCTTGGTTATCGTCTCGGCAATGTTCAGTATTCCATTGTGGTTGTCCGTAACTTGTACCTCAACATTGTATACTTCCTCGGAATACTCAACTCCGGCCGCGGATCCCTTATTTTCCTTTACCTCATAGGTGAACGTCTTTCCCGCGTCATCCAGATTATAAGCAATTCCGTCAAACACGAAGGTTCCGTCCGCAAGATTTTTCGCTGTTTTTGAAACGGGATCAACTTTGTCCTTGGTCGTCTCGGTCAGCGTGAACTCGAACTCGCCCGTATCAAGCGCGCGTCCGTTCAATACCTTTTTACCGTTGATAACAAGTGTGTTGGCCGCCCTATAGATATTTGTGAAAGCTATATTATTCGCGGGCGCGCCGTTATCAGTTATCTTTTTCTCAAAAGTCAGTCCGCCTTCTCCGTTGTCCTTGGCGGTCACTTCAACCGTGTAAACGTCTTTGTCGTATGAAATTCCGGGCAGCGCCGTCTCGGGCTTAACCTCGGATATAGTATACTTGCGCGGTTTTCCTATGTCGGCGGTCGTATACTCAATTCCGCTAAACGTGAATTTTCCGTCCGCGTCGTTTGTCACGGTCTCAAGAACCTTCGGCTCTGCTTCGGTCACGTCAGTCAGCGTAAAGCTGAACTCGCCCGCCGAAAGCTTATTGCCCTCAAGCGTCTTTGTTCCGTCAAGCACGAGCGTTCCCGCTGAACCATATTTATTGGTAAACTTGATCTCGCTCGCTGTCGCTCCGTTTTTGGTTATAGAGATTATTTTGCTTGTTAGTTTTCCTTCTCCGTCATCCGTGACATTTACAACAACCGTGTACTCGTCGGTGTCATAGGTAATTCCCGGCTCTTTCGCCTCGGGTATAACCTCAACAACTGTGTAGGTGTGGACTCCCGCATCCTCCAAGGCGTATTTGATTTCGGGGAATGTGAATTTTCCCTCCGCGTCATTTTTGACGGTCTCTATCTCTTCTGCCGTCTCGTTTCCGTCGCTGTCTCTGTTCACTTCCGACAGCTTAAAGCTGAATTCGTTCGCCTTAATATCGCGGCCCTCAAGAACCTTTGTTCCCGAAATTAAGCCCGTGCCTTCCGAATTATAGCTGTTTTCAAAGGTCATCCCGTCAACCGGCTCGCCGTCTTTGGTGATAGTTTTGGTGCAGTCGAATGTTCCATCACCTTTGTCGGTCACGGTCACATTGACCGTGTATTTCGTTTCATCGTAAGTATAGCCCGGCAATCCCTTGTTTACCTCGGAAACAGTGTAGGTATGATCGCCCGCGGCGGTGTATTTGATCTCGTCAAACACGATTTTTCCGTCCGCGTCATTTGTTCCCTTGGCTACTGTGTCTTCGCCTTCCTTGACCTCAAATTCAAACTCGCCGTATACGAGCTTGCTGCCGGTGAGGTTCTTTTGCGCCTCAAGAGTTAAGGAGCCCGATGCCTCGTATGTGTTGTTAAATTCAATGTCATTCTTTCCTTCATCATTGGTGGTCAGCTGCTCATAGATAAGATTTCCGTCGGCGTCTTTTGTTACAATTATTGTAACGGTGTAAACCGAAGTGTCAACTGTTATTCCGTTTTCGCTCTTACTCGTTTCCTTGACCTTATAAGTGTGAGAATAAGGCTCGGTATAAATGATCGATCCGAAGTTAAACGCCGCTGTGTCACCCATTCCGGGTTTTTTGACCTCAACTTTTCTCGTTTCGATTTTGTCTGGAACGGCTTCATATCCTTCATGGACGGTCGATACTTCCTCAAGCGTGATCTCAAAGCTGTCGGCATCGGTCCAGTCACGGCCCGTCAGCTTTTTGGTACCCTTGATCTCCGCCGTAGTATCTGGCGTACCGAAGTAAACCGTACCGTTGTTTCCTATGCCTCCGCCGTATTTTAAGCCCTTGTTTCCACTGATTATTATTTTGGCGGGCTCGGCGGATTCAGCGGGCGCCGATTCCGTGTATAAGCTTATCGTTCCGCCTGCCTTTATATGACCGGAATAATCAACACTCTCTTTTTTATCCGCGTCCGTCCAATTATAAGGAGTTCCGTCATACATATAACCGGAAATATCGTATTTCAAAGTTGTATGTATAATATCACTGCCTACTCCTGGCATTGGCTCGGTTGTCGAATAAAAATCGCTGACATGTTCCGTACCGTCAGTTTCACACGCTTTATTTCCGTGAATCGAAGTACCGTTAGTGGTATAAATATACGCTGTCGACGTGGAACATCCGGCATAACCTCCGCCCCAAATATAAGCATTGGTCTTTGATCCCGAGGTGTTGTTTGTGATTTCTGTGCTGTTATGGAAACGCAATACTCCGGTTTCAAAAGACCCTGCTTCCACCATGCGCTGGCCGTTTACATAAAAGCCGCCGCCGCTAAATCTGGCATAGTCCTCTTCTGCCAACGCAATATTATCTTTGATTGCACCTTCATATATATCCGCCTCGGTGGTGGCCTGCACATAGATGCCTCCGCCGTTATGCTCGGATATATTGCCGCTCACAGTTCCTCCGTGCATTTCAAAACGCTCGGGTTCAGTGCCTTCCTGAGTGTCGGGATCAGCGGTTGTACCTCCGACTATAATTCCACCGCCTTGTCCGCCGGTATTGTATGAAACGGTTCCGCCGTACATAAAGGCGCTTGCACCCATTATTATCGCGATTCCGCCGCCGCCATTGATTTTATCCCATTTCGAAGTGCTGTTTCCGGTAATTGTGCCGTTTTTAAGGGTAAATTTGCCGTTATCTCCTTTGACCGCAACGCCGCCGCCGAGCCAAGCTGTGTTATTGCTTATCTCACCGCCGTTCATTACAACCTCGGTGTTATCGGCAAACACCGCGCCTCCAAATGAATAATAATTGTCGTTATTTACATTGTTTCTCAGCACAGTGCCGTCGTTTATTACAAGCTTAGCTCCGTTCGTCACTTCAACTATCGGGCCTTCTGCCTCAACGCGCTGGTCTTTGTATCCGTCAAGAACTATGTTCGACAGCGTAAGAGCCGCGCCCGATCCGCTGACTTTAACCATTGGTCCGCTCTTGAACATAGGATCGCGCATAATCGGATAATCTTTAAGATCTCCCATATCCCATGTGTCACTTGATGTTACTTCGATCGTGCCCAAAACGTAAATCTTATCATCGGCTGTTTTGTTTTCTATTGCCTTAAATTTCTCTAACGCTTTCGCAAAAGTCAGAACCGGACTGTCTGCCGTTGTTCCATCGTTGCCGTCATTGGCTCCACTACCGCCAACAAATACACCTTTTTGAATAAGCTTTTGAGCGATAACATTGCCACTTTCATCCATTGTGACAATAACATTAGACTTAGCATTATTTATCTTGATCTTACGGAGAATATTATCATTGACAGTCTTTCCGCCTGCATCGATCAACATCACGCTAATCGGCTCTTCACTGTCGCTGTTAAGCTGAGCAAGCACCTCGCCGTCAAGCGTTACGTTCATGTTGTCGGTAAGACCAAGATCATTACTGCCGACGGTTAAATAGCTGTCTTTTGCCAATGTGACATTATTCACGGTAACATTTCCCGAAAGAACGGCTCTTCCGCCGGAAACGCTCTCTTCCGAAAGTCCAATTTTTCCGGAGCCGCTATGGATAAGATTTTTAACTACGGCGCCGTCCGTTATGTTAACATCGGCGGACGAATTATTGATAGTGTCGATCTCCGCGCCTTTGTTAACATTGGTCGTGCCCGAAGACTCCTGACTGATCTCCTTCACCTTTATAGCCGATCCTTCGGAACCGATATTCAGAACACCGCTATTCTTTATTGAATAAACTTTGCTTTCCGTAGTTCCCATATTGCTCAATGTCAAAGTGCCGGAACTGATTACAAACGCGTAACTGTCCGTATTAACAGGCATAAGCTTGCGTCCGTTAAGGTCGATCTCCACGTCTTTTTCGATCTGCACATTTTCGACAACGGTCTTACTCATGTCGTCATTTTCGCCTTGAACCAGCTTTATCGTCTTATCGTCGCCGCCAAGATTCTGAATAGCGTCGGCGATGTTATTATAAGTTGTTCCGTCAATTTCAGCCACCTCACGGGTCGGTATGCCGGCCGTCAGACAAAATACCTTTTTCACCCGCGGATTATCATTTGAAAATGTGTCTTTTTCCAAATTTCCATAAGCGCCGCCCAAGTTATCTATCCACTTAAAGTCCTTGAATACCGCTTCGGGATTATCGCTGTCCTGCATTGTCGAAGCGTCCAGCACGCTAAGATCGGCCATTTGCAGCGACAACCACAAATCATTGGCGTATCCGACATAATCATCATTGGGATCATCGAGATATTCGGCTGTGTTGTTGTATACCGCGCAGCTGTCATCCAATGCCAAAGACACATACTTCGCGTCTGAAAAATCACTTGACTTTCTGTATTCAACCGCTATACCTCCGGTTCTATATCCGGTATTATTTGTAATAACGGTTCCACTTAACGCCGCGTGTGTCGCGCTAAACATGTCATTGCTGTGCAACTGCAAAGCGCCCGCGGCAAAATCTTCCGTGCTTACATTCTTATTGGTGTTATTTTCAATACGGCATTGATTCAGATTAATATCATTATCGTCGGCATACACCGTTCCGTATCTTTTAGATGTGTTACCCGAAATAACGCATCTTGTTAAAACCGCCTTTTTGGCCGGTAAATAGCTGCCGTAACCTCCGCCTTTTACCAAATAAACGGTGCTTGCGCTCGATTTATTATCTTTAAATTCGCAGTCGGTCGCGGTAAAATCAGACTTATTTATATATACCGCTCCCACGCCGCTTTTGCTCTGATTATTTGAAACATTGACTTTGTTCAGATCGAGCGCGCTTTCTTCCGCATATATAGGAGTTCCGCTCATAGATGCGCTGCCGCCGTTTGTTGCGTTGTTTTCGGTTATGCTTATGTTATCGAGTGTCAGTTTCGCACCGCCGCCGACGAAGATCGCACTACCGTTGGCGGACGCGTTGGCGCCGGTGAGAATTCCTTTGGTCTCGCTTGTACTCTTTATCGTCACGGTTCCGGCGTTTATCGTGAAGATCGTTGTTCTCGGATCTTTCGGCGTGATCGTGTGGCCCTGCATATCCAAGGTGTAGTTCTTGTTATTCGTCGTTATATTTTCGCTGACATCGCGCAGAAGTTTAATTTCCGAGCTTCCCGCGTGTTCAATAGCTCTTGATAATCTGTTGTAATCCGTGTCGTTTGCCTGCGCCGCAGCGACATCTGCGGTAAGGCCTAACACGCTGTTGTAACTCCCGTTCCAAAGTTGATCCCTTGAAATAGGTTCCGAGAAAGAAATACCCGAATAATCATACCATTTATATCCGGTGAAGTTATTTTCATACAGTTCGTCCGTCATGGCGGAAGCGACAGGAATATCAAGCTTTGCGGTATATTTCGGTATCCACAGATCATTGGCATCAAATTCCTGCGGGTTGCCGCTTTTGGCTTTGTATGTGGCAGTGTTGCCGTACACTGCGGAATTGGTATCCATTAATATGGCACTATATTGACCGTACGCGCTGATATTGTCTATCCCCACAATACCTATGCCGCCCACTTTGTGGCCGGTATTGCCGGTTATGACCGTGCCGCCTTCTATGTATGCGACCGCCGGATATGACACATTGTCGGAATAAAGCTCCAAAGCGCCGGGAGCAAGTATCAAATCATCGGTTTCGCTTACCGATTCACTTTCTTCGAGCACAGACTCGTTTTTTTCGATGTAACAATCATCAAAAGTGACAGTAGTGCGCTCCACATATACGGTTCCGTGATTTTTGGACTTGTTGTTGTTGATATCGCAGTATTGTAATTTAACATTAGTTCCATTATTATAGTCTCTGTGAATATACAGCGTGCTGCTTCCCGATTGATTATAATTAAACTTACAGTTTATCGCTATAAATTTTGATTTATATATGTATGCCGCGGCAACGCCGTGGTTATTGACATTTTCGGAAATGTCCAACATAAAGGGTTCAATATCGCTTTCGTTGCAAGCGAACAGCGCGGCCGAATACTCGGTATTCTCGCCGCTCTCTAAAGCGCTGTTTCCATGCACCTGAATTAACTCGTCCATGTATGTCATACCATCACTCGCATGATTAAGCTTGGACGCGTTAAAATACAGGGCCGTTCCGCACACGCTTTCGGAGGCCGCTTTATTATTATTGATCTGACAGCCTTTATTGAAGGTCACAGCACTGCTCTCAACCGCCGCGACAGCGCCACCGCCGCCGCCCATATCTTCAAAATTTCCGTTCGCGGTGTTTTCGTTGACGTAGGTATTGCTCATGCTGAGCGTCGAGCCCGCAAGATATATGCCGCCGCCCTGAGGCGCGCTGTTTTGAGTTATGTCTATATTATCAAGCGTTATAACCGCGCCGCCGCTCGCGTTGATCGCTCCGCCGTTTGCCGCCGATTCCGCGCCGGTAAGGGTTCCTTTGGTCTCGCCGGTGCTCTTGATCGTCACGGTTCCGCCGTTGATCGTGTAAATCGTTGTTGCCGCGTCAGCCGGTGTGATCTTGTGGCCCTGCATATCCAGAGTATAGCTCTTGCCCTCGGATGTCAAATTTTCTGATACGTCTTTCAAAAGAGTTATAGTCTGATCGGCAGCGCCGTCCACCGCGGTAATCGCCGCCTGCAGGGTCGGATACTCGTTCCCGCCTATGCTCGCCGCGTTTCCCGCGTCGGTCGGTTCAGCGTTAACGGGCACCACGCAAACGCCCGAAAGCGTTGCCGCGATCATGGCAAGGCACAAAAAAAGAGCCTGCCAACGCTTGTTTTTAACAATTAAATTCTTCATAAAAACACGCCTTCTTCCGAAATAGTATAAATTTTATTAATTATTTATGCAATATTATATCACCTTTACTTATATATGTCAATATATAATAAAAAATTTACTAAAAAAATATTATTATATATAAAAGTGAACAATTACCCCCCCCCCGTTTGCTAAATTTGGTATATTTCATTCTAAATTACTTGCGCACGTTCGGCTGTTCCGAAAAGACGCGGCGCACGCGAAGCCGCCATATGCGGGCCGCAGCCGCTCCGCTCATTGGGTATTGCGGCGTTTTTGCGCGCATGTGAATAAATAATGTACAAAAAATCACGATCAACGCATAATATATTAGTTAATGGTTAATATTGCACTTTTGGGCAAAATGTATTAAAATATTATCGGAAATTGTTGAATTTATATGAACTTGAAATAATTATATCCGCGCGGGCGGAATTTGGAAGCATACAAAAATTGGAGGAATATAAATGGCAGGAAAAATCAAAACAATCGGAGTATTGACGTCGGGCGGCGACGCGCCCGGAATGAACGCGGCGATCAGAGCGGTCGTGAGGGTCGCGGCCCACAGCGGCCTTGACGTGGTGGGCATAAAGAGAGGCTATTCCGGATTGATAAAGGCCGAGATGAAAAAAATGAAGCCCCATGATGTTTCAAACATTCTCCAGCGCGGCGGAACGATACTCCAGACGGCGCGCTGCCTTGAGTTCAAGCGTGACGACGTTATAGAAAAAGGCGTTGAAATGGCGAAAATTTTCAACATTGACGGCCTTGTGGTCATAGGCGGCGACGGCTCGTTCAGGGGCGCGGAGCGGCTGTGCAAGGCGGGTCTGCCCACGATCGCCATTCCGGGAACCATTGACAACGACATAGGCTGCAGCGAGTATACCATAGGCTATGACACCTGTCTCAACACTATCAAGAGCGCGGTCGACAACATTAAAGACACCACCGAAAGCCACGAGCGCTGCTCGGTTATTGAGGTCATGGGCAGGACAGCGGGCTATCTGGCGCTTGACGTGGGAATTGCGTGCGGCGCGGACGTTATACTGGTGCCCGAGATCAAGTGGTCGTTTGAGGAGGACATCTTAAAGCCGATCATGCACAGCAAGGCCAACGGCGAAAAGCGCTTCATTGTCCTTGTGGCCGAGGGCGTCGGCGGGGTTATCGAAATGGCGAAAAAGATCGAGGAAAAGACCGGCATTGAGTCGAGGGCGACAATTCTCGGCCACGTTCAGCGCGGCGGAAGCCCGTCGGTGCGCGACCGCGTAATAGCGTCCGAAATGGGAAACTACGCGGTTGAGCTGCTTATCGCGGGCAAGCAGAACAGAATTGTCTGCATGAAAAACGGACAGATCACCGACATTGACATAAAGGAAGGTCTGGCGGTCAAGAAAACACTGCCGACAGAGCGCATGACGCTTGCGAAAAAACTCGGTTACAGATAAAACTCCGGAACCACCGAAAGGTGGTTCTTTTTTTTAGCTGACCGTCATATGTATAGTTTATAATATTGCGGAACGGGTGGGACTGAATGGCTAAAAGGCGGCGCGAAAGGGACGAGGCTCCCACGCTCAAGGAAAAGATCGCGGACGCGGTGGACATATCGAAAAACATTGTGCTGGGCATGCCGCTTGTCACCATGGTCGGCGACCGCGAGCTGACGATCGAGAACTACGCCGGGATAATTGAGTACGGCGACGAGATCATACGGATAAAGTGCAAGGCGGTCAACGTGAGCATAACCGGCAAGAACATGGAGCTTAAGACCATGACCGAGGAATTTCTTTACATAACCGGGAGGTTTAAATGCTTTTCATTCGAATACTGAACTATTTAAGGGGCTGCCTCGTCATAACAATCGGCGGCGGGTTCCCGGAGCGGTTCGTGAACATCTGCGTCCGCCGCGGCATAAGGCTGTGGGACGTGAGCTCGGAGGGCGGGGTATTCACATGCAGGATCGCGGCGCGGGATTTTTGCCTGCTGCGCGACATCGCGAGGATAACGGGAGCACGCCCGCGCATCGCGGAGCGGCGCGGCCTGCCTTTTGTGCTGCGCCGATACAGGCGCAGGACCGTGCCGACGATCGTTGGGATCGCTTTGTTTATATTCATACTCTATCTGACCTCGACCCGCGTGATGAACGTTGACATTGTCGGGAACGAAAGGGTACCCGAGGAACTGCTGAGAGAACAACTCAAGGAGTGCGGGGTCAGGATAGGCGCGGACGCGGGAAAGATCGAGCCCGACGAGGTGCGCAACGAGATGATCATGAAAAACGACGAGCTGGCATGGGTCGGCGTGAACGTCCGCGGCTCGAGAGTGTATATCGAGATCGCGGAGCGGCTTGACAGCGAGAGCGTGCCGCATATCACCGACGAGGAATGCAGCCTTGTGGCGGCGAAGGACGGCGTGATCGCGCGGCTTGAGGTCAAGCAGGGCCAGACCATGGTCAAGAAGGGCGACGGCGTCCGCGCGGGCGACGTGCTTGTCAGCGGAGTCATGGACAGCGTTTACGGCGGCTACAGACTGGTCCACGCCTACGGCGACGTTTTCGCCTCGACCGAGTACAGCGCGAGCCGCGAATATCCGCTGAATTACACCGAGAAGGTCTATACCGGGAACGAGAAAAAGCTTTACGCCGTGAAGCTGTTCGGGCGCGAGTTCGATCTTTACACCGCGGCAATGGAGCCGGACAGCTTTGATGAGGAACGGCAGGAAAAGATGTTCACGGTCCCGAAAATCGGCGCGGAGTTCGGCGGCGCCCGCAAAATATTCCGCGAATACACGCTCGAGGAAAAGCGCAGGACCGCACGCGAGGCGGTGGAGACCGGAGTCGCCGAGCTGACCCCCGAGGTCGAGAAGAAAATTCCCGAAAACGCGGAAATAATAAACAAAACAAACGACCATAATATATTGGGAGACTCGGTCGAGGTCACGGTCACATATGAGTGTTTGGAAAATATCGCCGTTGAGAAGAAAATTGACAAAAGTCTGATTGACAAAAACGGAAATTTGGATTATGATATAGAGAGCGGGGAACCGACAAACACGGAGGCTCCCGAATAAAAACTTTTTAGAGGTTAATTAATGGAAAGATACATTGATGTTGAGAAAATGGAATATGTCATCAACCTTTTCGGCAGCTTTGACGAGAACGTCAGAATTATCGAAAAGGAGCTTGACGTGGCCGTGATAAACCGCGGCTCCGCGATAAAGGTCGGCGGCGCGCCCGAGAACGTTGACAAGGCGGTCTCGGCGATCAATCAGCTTATGGCCTACGCGGCCCGCGGCGAGACTATCGGCGAGCAGGAGGTTCGCTACGTCATGGGCCAGATCGACGACGGCAACGCGGAAGAGCTTAAAGACCTCGGCAAGGACGTTATATGTGTCACGTCAAACGGAACGCCGCTCAAAGCGAAGACCCTCGGCCAGAAAAACTATGTCGAAAAGATAAAAAACAATCCTATCGTGTTCGGCATAGGCCCCGCGGGAACCGGAAAGACATATCTCGCGGTCGCGATGGCGGTCGCGGCGTTTAAGAACAAAGAGGTGAACCGCATAATCCTCACCCGTCCCGCGATCGAAGCGGGCGAAAGCCTCGGCTTTCTGCCCGGCGACATGCAGGAAAAGGTCGATCCGTACCTGAGACCGCTCTATGACGCGCTCGGCGAGATGCTCGGATTTGAGACGTTCCACAAGGTGCTGGAGCGCGGCCAGATCGAGGTCGCTCCCCTCGCCTACATGCGCGGCAGAACGCTTGACGACGCGTTCATCATACTCGACGAGGCCCAGAACACCACGCGCGAGCAGATGAAGATGTTCCTGACCCGAATGGGCTTCGCGTCGAAGATCGTCGTGACCGGCGACATAACACAGGTCGATCTGCCGAGGGACAAGCAGTCGGGTCTCAGGGACGCCGAGATCGTGCTTAAAAACATTGAGGGCATAGAGTTTATGTATCTGTCCGAAAAGGATGTTGTGCGTCACCCGCTGGTGCAGAAGATAGTCAAGGCGTATGAGAAAAAGACACTTGAGCGGGAGCGCGTGGCGCTTCAGCGCAGGGAGAAAAGCAGGAAACAGACATGAAAGTCGTAATTCTTAATAATCAGAGCAAAATAACCGTGAGCCGCAAGCTGCGCGAGCTTATCAAGCGCGCGGCGCGGTCAACCTTGGGCTTTTTCGGCCTGAGGGACGACGTTGAGATAAGCGTTATGCTGACCGACAACGAGGATATACGAAATCTTAACAGGCTGCATCGCGGGATCGACCGCGCGACCGATGTGCTCTCGTTCCCGATGTTCGAGTATGACGAGAAGGGCGAGATCCACGAGGACTACGCCGAGCTAAGCGAGATGGGCGAGATTATGCTGGGAGATATTGTCATATCCCTTGAGCGAGCCCGCGAGCAGGCCGGGGAATACGGCCACTCGTTTGAGCGCGAGGTCGGGTTTTTGACGGTGCATTCTATGCTTCATCTTTTGGGATATGACCACATGACGCCCGAGGATGAGGACGAAATGTTCGGTTATCAGAAAGAAATTTTGGACCAAATGGGGCTTGAGCGATGAAAAATTTATTGGCGCTGATCAAAAGCTTCGGCTATGCGGGCAGAGGGGTCTTTGCCTGTGCCGCGAGGGAGCGGAATTTCAGAATACATATCTGCGCCGCGGTGACCGTCGCGATTTTTGCCGCGCTCTACGGCGCGACGCGGATCGAGGCGGCGGTTCTCGCGCTTGCCATAGCCTTGGTCATGGGCCTTGAGGCGGCCAACACCGCGGTTGAGGCCGCGGCTGATCTGGCTTCGCCCGAACGTTCGGAGCTTGCGCGGCTCGCCAAAGACGCGGCGGCCGGGGCGGTGCTTATCGCGGCCGTTGGATCGATCGTTGTGGCGGTGTTCGTTTTCGGCGACGCCGCGCGGCTCGTACCGGCCTTAATGACTCTGCTTAAGTATTGGTACCTTACCGCGGCGTATATTGTGATCATGGCGCTGTTTGTTTTCGGATCAAAATACAGGAGGAATTTATGAAATCGGGATTTATTGCAATCACGGGCAGGCCCAACGCGGGCAAGTCGACCTTGCTCAACCGTTTGGTGGGCGAGAAGGTGGCTATCGTTTCGCGCAAGCCGCAGACCACGCGGACAAAAATTCTCGGCGTTCACACAAGCGACGACTGTCAGCTCGTGCTGATCGACACGCCCGGAATTCACAAGCCCCACAACAAGCTGGGCATGCGAATGGAAAAATATATCTACTCCGCCACGCAGGATATTGACGCGCTTATATATATGGTCGACGCGGGCATCTTCGAGGGCGAGCTTGAGGCGGAAAAAGAAGCTCTGGGCGGCCTTAAGACTTCGGACGTGCCGGTTATCCTCGCGGTCAACAAGATCGATACAATGCCGAGACTCAACCTGCTTCCGGTCTTGGACAGGCTGCAGCATATTTATGATTTTGCCGCGATTGTGCCGATCTCGGCCCAAAAGGGCGAAAATGTGGACAGGCTGCTCGAGATCATCGAGGACATGATGGAGGAAGGGCCGAAGTTTTTCCCCGACGACGTTATAACCGACCAGCCCGAGCGTCAGATCGTAGCCGAGTTTATCCGCGAGAAGGCGCTGCGCCTTTTAAACAAAGAGATACCCCACGGCATCGCGGTCGAGATCGAGAAGATGAAACAGCGCGAAAACGGCACCTATGACATCTCGGCGGTGATCTATTGCGAAAAGCAGAGCCACAAGGGCATAATCATCGGCAAGAAGGGCGACAAGCTCAAAGACATAGGCCGTCAGGCGCGGCAGGACATAGAGCGCTTTTTGGGCGAGAAGGTCTATCTTGAGCTTTGGGTCAAGGTCAAGGAAAACTGGCGCAACATTGAGAATTTTATAAACGATATGGGCTTTGAAAAGAATTAAGACATAATCAGAATTTTGGGAAGGTGTATTTTCATGAAGCGTTTTTTGTGCGTATTGCTTATTTTGTGTATGGTAACTCCCGCCGCGGCGGTAAGCGCGGCGGACGGATTAGAGATCACGGATGCCCGCGGCGGGTTTGAGTCGATCGCGGTTTTGTGGACGAACACCGCGGCGGCGGACGGCTATAACGTGTATGTCAAAAAGTCGTCTGACGCGGACTATCCGCAGCAGCCGATCGACAAGGAGCTTATCAGATATTACGGAAATTATTACCGCGCCGACGCTTTGGGCCTCGCTGCGGGTGAGTATGATGTTAAGGTCGAGAGCGCGGGCGGCTCTGCCGAGCGGAAAAACATCGCGGTTTCGGCATACAAGCGCGAGGGCTTCGCGTTCTCGTCAAACTCACCGAGCAAGAGCGCGTCGGGCGGCTATAACGATGACGGCACCGTTAAAGCCGACGCGCAAATTCTCTATATAACAAATGAGAACGTCAATACCGTCAAGTTTGGTATCAAAGACGGCAGCAGGATTAAGGAATACATCGGCCTCAGAGATATTCTTCAGTCATACAGAAAGGACTCGAGGCCGCTAATCGTGCGCTTTATCGGCATGATCGACGGCACAAAAATAAATGATTTGAGCGTTGCGGACGGCAAACCCGCGTTTCTGGAGTCTAAGGAATCAAAAAACATCACGTTCGAGGGCGTGGGCGACGACGCGACGCTCAAATGGTTCGGCCTTAACCTGAACGGAAACAAAAATACCGAGATCAGAAATCTCGGCCTCGTGCTGTTCACGGACGACGGAATTTCTATCAACGGCTCGAACCAAAATATTTGGGTCCACAACAACGATTTTTATTACGGCAAGACCGACCCGAAGGCAGACGACAAGGTAAAAGGCGACGGTTCGCTTGACATCAAGAAAGGCGCGAAGTACTGCACGCTCTCATACAACCATTTCTGGGACAGCGGAAAATGCTCGCTGATACAGGCAAATAGCGATAGCGCATCGGGCGACGGAACCGACTATCTTACCTATCACCACAACTGGTTTGACCATTCCGATTCCCGCCACCCCAGAACCAGATACTCAAATGTGCATATGTATAACAATTATTTCGATGGCAACAGCGGCTACGGCATCGGCGTGACCTCGGGCGCCTCGGTGTTCGCGGAAAATAATGTTTTCCGCGGCGTAAAGTCGCCCATGCTCTCTTCAAAACAGGGCCACGACGACGGAACATTCAGTGGCGAGGCGGGCGGAATAATAAAGTCGTATAACAACCTGATGATCGACTGCGGCGACATTACATACTATAACGGAACCAAGGATTTTGACGCGTATTCTGCCTCTTCGAGAAACGAGGAAGTGCCATCGTCGGTCACCACCAAGCAAAATACTTATGTCAAGAGCGGAACCACTTATACATGTAAGGACACATACAGCAATTTTGACACAAAGGTCGATCTCGCTTCAAAGCCCGACCCCGCGGAGAGCGTTGCCGCGGACGTCAAAAGCCATGCAGGAAGGAGCGGCGGAGGCGACATTAAATTTGATCTGAGCAATTACACGCCCACCGACACCAAGAGTCCCGACACCAGCCACGATATAGTGCCCGAGCTTAAACAGATGCTTGAGGATTATCAATCGTCCGTAGTCAAAAACTACGTCGGCGATGAGGCCGAATATCCCGCGACAAGCGGAACCGCGCCCGCTCCCGTCCCGACGGAGCCTCCGGCGCCAACGGCTGGCCCGACCGAAAACCCGGGCGGCGTGTTCTATGCTGCGGAGCCTTCGGTCAGCGGAAAGACGATCACGGCCTCGGTCGCGAACCTGTCGGATGAGAGCGGCGCTCTGTTCGTCGCCGCGGCGTATGAAAACGATATTGTGAGCGAGGTTCTGACCGAGCTTGTGCCGCTCGGCGAGACAAAGCATGGCATATCTCTTGAGTTTTCAAAGGAATATGCCGACGTGAGGTGCTATCTCTGGTCAAACGGCAGCCTCGCGCCTTACGCAGATGTTATCAAGCGCTGAAATTTTATCCCCGCCTTCGGGCGGGGAATTTTTTCAAAAAAACTATTGACAAAAGTTTTGTTTTGGTGTATTATTACATAGTAAACATGTAGGTTATATATATTTTATGAAAAGAGGTAATTTTTATGGCAAAGGTATATTCGGAGATCACAGAGCTTGTCGGCGGTACGCCCCTGCTTGAGCTTAAAAGGTTCGCGGCGGCAAACGGGCTCGAGGCGAAGATTTTAGGCAAGCTCGAATTTTTCAACCCCGCGGGCTCGGTTAAGGACAGAGTTGCAAAGGCCATGATCGACGACGCGGAAAAAAGCGGCGCGCTCAAGCCCGGCTCGGTTATAATCGAGCCGACCTCGGGCAACACCGGCATCGGCCTCGCTTCAACGGCCGCGGCAAGGGGTTACAGAATAATCATCACCATGCCCGAGACCATGAGCGTTGAGCGCAGGAATTTGCTCAAGGCCTTTGGCGCGGAGCTTGTTCTGACCGACGGCTCAAAGGGCATGAAGGGCGCGATCGAAAAGGCAGACGAGCTTCACGCCGAGATCCCCGACAGCTTTATACCGGGCCAGTTTGTGAACCCGGCAAATCCCGCCTGCCATCTGGCGACGACCGGCCCCGAGATATGGAACGACACCGACGGTGATGTTGACATATTCGTCGCGGGCGTGGGAACCGGCGGCACGGTTTCGGGCGTCGGAAAATACTTAAAATCCAAAAAACCGGACGTGAAGATAATCGCGGTCGAACCCGCCTCATCCCCGGTGCTTTCCGAGGGCAAGAGCGGCCCACACAAAATTCAGGGCATAGGCGCGGGCTTTGTGCCCGACACTCTTGACACGAGGATATACGACGAAATCATCACGGTCAGGAACGAGGACGCCTTCAAGACAGGCAAGCAGTTCGCGAGGAGCGAGGGCGCGCTTGTCGGCATATCAAGCGGCGCCGCGCTGTGGGCGGCAGTAGAGCTTGCGAAGCGCCCCGAAAACAAGGGCAAAACGATCGTCGCGCTCCTGCCCGACACCGGCGATCGGTACCTTTCGACACCAATGTATGATTAAACAACAAAAAAGGCGCCTCGGCGCCTTTTCTGTTGTTGTTATCTTAATTCTGGCCGAAATTGCTCTTCCAGTCAATGTGTCCGGCATACACATAATCACTCTTTGCCGAATCGGGTCTTTTCTTAAGTTCTAAACTCGTTGTTATAACGTCCGCGCACTCAAATTCCGTGATCTGCGCCGTGGGCGCCTTGTATTCCTTTATATTTCTCATTTTAAAGTCACCTCCAAAAATTTTAAGCATCGCCGCCGTTTGCTCCGGATTAGCGCGAGCCGTAAAACTCCGGGCCGCGCGCGCCCTGGTTGATACGTTGATTAAGTGGCGCTCCCCGTATGTTGGTTGGGGGATGCCGCCCGGCGAAGGGATTCAAGCTCGCGCTAAGCCGGAGCAAACAACAAAGCGATAAGTCATGGGCAGGCGGCAAACAGAATTAAATTATTTCACCGCCGCCCTTTGGTATGTTTACAGTTAAGCTGCTATTTAGGTTCATTTACTTCTCTTTCCCAGTTTACCTTATCTCCGAATGCATTACCGTAATCAAGAAATCCGTTTCCGTAGTCCACAAAAGCTTTCATGTAGAACATATTGGTTTTATTACCTTCGTTTTCTTCAATATTCTTAAGATCGGCATAAATACCATCAATTTCATCTTGATCATTCGGAGTGCTTACAGCGGCAAGAAGCGTTTCGCCACTGCTGTTCACAATATAAAATCCAAATCTCTTAACTTCTGACGCGTCACCGGTAATCTCCTGTAAAAATCTGATAACGCCTTTCTTTACTTCCGAGACATTATAATATCCCGAATCGATCTCATGTGTTCCAAATGAAACTTTTGTAGTTGGAGCCTCGGCTGCCTCGTATGATGCGCTGATATTTCTGAATTTAAGATATACTCCGTTCTCGGACTGCGCACCATTTTCCATTGAATCAAGAGGCTGCGCGTTCAAATAAAGTTTGTCCGTTTTATTTACAGCCTCTCCGGTAAGGGTCTCCGACTCTGTTCCGTCATATGTCACTTTAAATGTGTTTTCTTTAAGATTATAGACATATTCCACCTTTGCCCAATCACCCTCTTTACGGATATCGCCCATGTTGCTTACTGTAATTCCTTCAGGATCATTTGTCTTGCCTTTTCCGTAAACCGCTTTAATATCGCTCCATGGTTCATATCCGGAAACTCTGCCATATGTTTTATCATTGCCGCCGCCCCAACCATTTATAGTTGTATCACCGCTCAGATCAACAAAGAAATTATTGGCAGTGGCCTTCTCCGTCTGCGGAATATACAAATCGTACGAAACCTTCAGAATACCATCGGTCTTTTCGGATAAATTGCCTTCCAATCCGCTGATTTTATCGGTCAAATCATAGCTGAAACCTTTTCCGGTCGTATTGGCGGGATATGAAACTTTAATTCCGTCGACATCTTTTTCAACGGTACCATTCTCGTCATTGGCAACCCATTCGGGCGTATATGAGATTTCATACAGTCCAAGTGTTGATCCGTGACAATATGCATAATAAGTCTCCCCGGCGGATAATTTAAAAATCGAGCATACAGCCAAATATTCAGGTACTGAGGAACTTATGTCATCATGAAGAAAACTTATGGCAGTTTGTCGCTCGCCTGAGCTATCATTTAAAATTAAATCCTTATTATCATTTTTTTCGTATTTGTTACTACTTGGTTGGCGTCTGTAAATTATCGAAAATTCACCATCAAGCTTTGGCTCTATTTTTAATATAGTACCATCTTTTTCTGCACCTTTACTATCAGTATCCTTAACATATTCTCCACCTGAATAATTACCTCTCAGATTTGTTGAGGATGTGTATGTCACATTGTTATAAACATTTCCAGTGGTTTGTTTTGCTGCGCTTCCGGCAATAATTGCGGTTAATTTGAGGGCGTATGTATCAACAAGCACATCGTTTTCGGTCACTGCGCCGGTAGTATACCAAGAATTTTTATTATATTTATACTGCACGCTTGTATATCGCACTCCACCGGTTGTACAAACATAATATTTTGTTCCGGCTTTTAAATTCGCGCTCAAGATTCCTTTGGAAGCCGCCTGTCTGTCAAGAACTCCATTTTGACCTATTTCACTTTCATAATCAATAGCAGTTCCGATAGAACTGAATCTGTTTGCTGCATCATCATTATTAGTTGAAACAAAAGTAACAAATAAAGTTCCATCATATGTTGGCGTATATGAAATATACTCTGCATTTTCTCCGGATGGCTTGTTTGCTCTAAAACCATCACTCTTTAAAGTATCACCACTGTTACCGCCAACAATACTTAAGCCATTGTAATCAATGGGTGTGTTTGTGGTAACATCACCTGCGACTGAATATTCTGCAAAATCCCAAATTAACACATTGCCGGTATCTGCATGATTAGCCAAGCTAACCATTGGCACGGCCATAATCATTGTTGCTACCACGGTTATCGCCAAAATAAGCGATAAAATTTTTGTTTTTCTCTTTGTTTTCATTTTAAACTCCTTCTTTCTTTATTATATATTTAATTATTTTTTACTTATTTGCCTCTCCCTAGGGAGAGGTGGCGCCGAAGGCGTCGGTGAGGGGTTAACGTAGGAACTAGAGATTAGTAACTAGATACTAGGAATAAACCCGTCTATTTACGGCGTAGGGCCGGATGCCCACATCCGGCCACCCACATTCGTCCTCAACATCCCGCGGCGGCATGTAGGCATGCCGCCCTACAACGTAGTGATTAGCGATTAGCGAATAGTAATTAGGGTACCCCTCTCAGTCTTTCCGCCTTACGGCGGAAATCCAGCTCCCCCCAAGGGGAGCCTTTATATTGCCTCTCCCTCGGGAGAGGTGGCGCCGGAGGCGTCGGAGAGGGGTTAACGTAGGAACTAGAGATTAGTAACTAGATACTAGGAATAAACCCGTCTATTTACGGCGTAGGGCCGGATGCCCACATCCGGCCACCCACATTCGTCCTCAACATCCCGCGGCGGCATGTAGGCATGCCGCCCTACAACGTAGTGATTAGCGATTAGCGAATAGTAATTAGGGTACCCCTCTCAGTCTTTCCGCCTTACGGCGGAAATCCAGCTCCCCCCAAGGGGAGCCTTTATATTGCCTCTCCCTCGGAAGAGCCTAACATAATACCTGCCCTAAAAAACAAAAAAGTACCAAAACAGCCTATCCGCCCAACAAACGGATAAGTATTTTGATACATAAAAAATAAACCAACGAATTCCAACCAAATATATTCTAACATAACAGAAAACCTATGTCAACAGTTTTTTAGAGCTTTTTTAAAGAAATTTTTCTATTATGTCAAATAAGGTCTTTAAATTTCCGCTTGATTTCCGTCTCAGGATATGTTATAATGGCATAAACAAAGACTGTGAGGTGACAGATATGTCCGAAAAAGAAAAAGCGATCAAGCTGCTTGACACGGTCCCGCCCTATAAGCTCGGCTATGTTATCGCGTATATTCAGGGAATCACCGCCGACGAGGACGCGGATGATACAGCTTATGAGGAAACCGAACCTGATGAATGGGACCTGAAAATGATTGACGAGGCGCAAAAAATCAATGACGGCACGAGAATGCCTTTTGAAAAAATACTTGCAAAGGATGGACTGACATATGCCGACATACAAAATTGAGTTTGAAAAAGCGGCCTTGAAATTCCTCGAAAAGCAAGATAAAACTCAAAGGCTCAGACTCTACAAGGCGATATATAAACTGCCTTTCGGCACCGACATAAAAAAGTTAAAAGGCACGGATATGTTTCGTCTCAGGGTCGGCGATTACAGAATTCTCTACACCGTCGAAAGCGACAGATATGTCGTTCTTGTTATCGACATAGGAAACAGAGGTCAGATATACAATCAATATTAAAAAGAATAAGCCCTCAGCGGCTTATTCTTTTTAAGTTTTGCAAAAGATACTCATATCGGCTCATGGCGCTTTGAATATTGTATATCGAAACGTCGATCAGCTTGTCCTCGCTCACATAGTCAAAAAGCTCCACGCATCGCCGATATTCCGAGAGCGCGTCAAGCGCCTCGCTCCTAAGGCGGTTATATGACGCCTCTTCCTTTTTGTCCGTTTTTGTTTCCGCTCTCGCCAAAACGGCGGGCCGGTTTTCCGCGTTGACGGCCGCACTGCTCATGCTGAACACTCCTTTGAATTTATTATCGGCAGAATATTTTATTTTATTCAAAAATTATTCATAAAAATTAACAAAATATCTTAGACATTTATCAAAATCTGTGTTATAATTATATTTAAAGCAAAATTTAAAGCGAGGTGCGGTTTATGGATACCAAAACTAAGATACTTATTGTTGACGATGAAGAAAATATATGCGAGCTCGTTCGGCTCTATATCGAAAAGGAGGGCTTCGAGGCGGTTATCGCGGGCGACGGCCAGGAGGCGCTGGCAAAGTTCGGCTCCGAAAAGCCCGATCTTATCCTGCTTGACGTGATGCTGCCGATCAAGGACGGCTGGCAGGTGTGCCGCGAGATACGCGCGCAGAGCAACGTTCCGATAATCATGCTGACGGCCAAGGGCGAGACCTTTGACAAGGTCCTGGGTCTGGAGCTCGGCGCCGACGACTATGTGGTAAAGCCGTTTGAGCCAAAAGAGCTGATCGCGAGGATACGCGCGGTGCTCCGCCGCAGCGCGGGCAGCGAGGACGAAAAACAGAACGAGGACGAGCTTGTGTTTGACGGCCTTAAAATAAATCAATCGACATACGAAGTCTATATCGACGACAAAAAAGTTGAGATGCCGCCCAAGGAATTCGAGCTTTTATACTTCCTCGCCAAGAACACCAACAAGGTGTTCACCCGCGACCAGCTTCTGGACGAGATATGGGGCTATGAGTTCTTCGGCGACTCGCGAACGGTAGACGTGCACATCAAGCGAATACGTGAAAAGCTCGAGGGCAAGGACAGAACATGGTCGCTCAAAACGGTTTGGGGCGTCGGATATAAATTCGAGGTGGTCTGATTGTTCGGCAAAACTATATTCTCCCGCGTTCTTTTCACCAATCTAGCGACGGTGCTTATCGGAATAATCATTCTGGCGTCGCTGCAGATGGTGCTTATCAACAACTTCATATCGCGGCAGAGCGAGGAGAACCTGAGCAAAAACGCCGACTCGATAGTGAGCCTGATCAACAACGGAATATCGCGGGAAAACCTCGCGTCGGTGCTTACAGGCTTTTCGCGCAGCAACGGCAACCACATAATAATCATTGACTCGGACGGGACCGCGCTTGTGAACACGACCGACAGCGGCTATTGGTCGGGCCGCGAGCAGAATATTCCGATCGAGGAGCTGCACGAGGTCCTTTCGGGCAGGCGCAATTCGGTCATGGGCACCATGAACGGAGCTTTTAACGAGACAATGTTCACCCTTGAGGTCCCCATTTTCAGCAGCGGGCGCGAGTCGGTTTTCGGCGCGGTGCTTATAAGCACGCCCGTTCCGCAGCGGCGCAGCAACCTTTTTGAGATGTTTAAGATCGTGCTGTTCTCCGCCTTGGTAGTTTTCATCATATCGTTCATACTGTCATATATGCTGTCAAAAATGCTCGCCAACCCGATAAAGCGCGTAAGCAGCAGCGTCCGCGAGTTCGCGGGCGGAAACATGACCTCGCGCGTTGAGATCGACCGCGTTGACGAGAACGTTGAGGAGCTTACCGAGCTTGCCGACAGCTTCAACGACATGGCCGACACGATCGAGCGCTCCGAGGATGTGCGCATGAGCTTTATATCCGACGTGTCGCACGAACTGAGGACGCCCATGACCACGATCGGCGGCTTTATTGACGGAATGCTTGACGGAACAATCCCGCCCGAGCGCAGCCAATCCTATCTTAAGATCGTGCGCGACGAGGTCACGAGGCTCACACGCCTTGTCAACACCTTCCTCGACATCACGAGAATGCAGTCGGACAAGCTCAATCTGACGATCACCGACTTTGACATCAACGAGACGATAAGGCTTATCATAATCGGCCTCGGCAGCAAGATCGATGCGAAAAACCTTGAGATCAACCTGCTGTTTGACCGAGACGCGAGCTATGTTCGCGCCGACGCCGACAAGATAAAAATGGTGCTGACCAACCTTATCGACAACGCGATAAAATTCACCTATGAAAAAGGAACCATCACGATAGAGACCCGCCCGAAGGGAAGCGAGGTTCAGATCTCGGTTCACAACACCGGCGTGGGCATCCCGAAGGAGCAGCAAAAGATCATATTCGAGCGTCTTTACAAGGTGGACAAGTCAAGAGCGATAAACAAAGAGGGCACGGGCATCGGGCTTTACATCGTGCAGAGCATGCTCTCGGCCCACGGCAAGGATATCAAGGTCGAAAGCGTCGAGGGCGAGTACGCCAAATTCACGTTCTGCCTCGACAAGGGCAAAGAAAACAAGAAAAACAAGGAATAGAATATGAAAGCGAAACAAAAAATAATTTTTCTGAACGTGCCGGAAAGCAAAATAAACAAGATGCGTCCGGTTCTGGGACTTATGGGGATCGCGGCAGAAATAATCGACAGCGGCCGCCTAGGCGACAACGTCGGTTATATCGCCTATCCCGAGCAATACGAAAACACCGCAGCCGAAACCGTAAGCGAGGACTTCGGCGAGGAGTTCATGCTGCTGTGCGGCTTTGATCAAAAATCACTCGACGCGGTGCTTAACTTTATGCGCAAAAACAAAATGAACGTAAGCCTCAAGGCGATGCTGACCGACACAAACAAAAACTGGACGCTCGGCCGCCTGATAAAAGAGATCAGCGCCGAGCGGCAAATGCTGATGCGCAAAAAATAGTCGGTTCGCAAAACGAACCGACTGTTTTTATTTGCATCTGTACGCTATGATATTCACGGTGCCCTTTCCGGGGTACTTTTTCATGTCATATCTTGAGGGATACGCCTCGATCAGCTTGGGCAGCTTTATATAGCCGTAGGTACGCGCGTCAAAGTCGGGCTTTACGCGCTTTATGTATGTTCCCGCCGAGCTTACGTTGGTATAGCCGTCGTCGTCCTGATACTTCTCGTGAGCGATCCTCAAAAGCTTGTGTATCTCGTTAATGTCGTCAACCCTCTTCTTCCGTCCGCTCTTCGCCAAGCCCTCGAACTTCCGGCTGTCGGCCGCCTTGTCGCTGTCGGGCTTTTGATCGGCCTCAGAGTCGGCGCTGATATTCTCAAGGAAAATAAACTCGTCGCAGGAGTTGATGAACGACTCCGGCGTCTTTTTTTCGCCCACGCCGAACACGGACACGCCCGATTCGTGCAGCTTTATCGAAAGCGGCGTGTAATCGCTGTCGCTCGAAACCAGCACAAAGCCGTCATAGAGCTTGGTATGAAGCAGCTCCATAGCGTCAATGACCAATGCCATATCGGTGGCGTTTTTGCCGGTCACATAGTCAAACTGCTGCTCCGCCTTGATCGCGAGGCGCTTTATTTCCTCTTCCCAGTTTTTGAGAAGGTCCTTTTTCCAATTGCCGTAGGCGCGCTTGACAACTATACGGCCCATAGTCGAAACCTCGCGGATCACCGCCTCAAGCTTGCCGAGCTGGGTGTTGTCCGCGTCGATCAACATTGCTATTCTTTGTAAATTATCCATAAAATCACCTCTTGAAAATATTTGTCAAGGCTTATTGCGCGGCGCAAAGCGCGTTTTCTATATCCTCGATAATATCGTCGGCGTCCTCAATTCCCACCGAGAAGCGGATAAGGTCCGGAGTAACGCCCGCGGCCTTAAGCTCCTCGTCGTTCATCTGGCGGTGCGTGTGGCTCGCGGGGTGCAGGACCGAAGTTCTCGCGTCGGCGACATGGGTCACGATCGCAGCGAGCTTCAAGCTGTCCATAAACTTAACGGCGCTCTCTCTGCCGCCCTTGACTCCAAACGAGATAACTCCGCACGAGCCGTTCGGCATATACTTTTTCGCCAGATCATGGTACTTGTCGCCCTCAAGCCCCGAGAAGCTGACCCACGAGACCTTGTCGTTTTTGTTTAAGAATTCCGCGACCTTCTGAGCGTTCTCGCAGTGCTTGCGCACGCGCAGCGCGAGGGTCTCAAGGCCGAGATTGAGCAAAAACGAGTTGTGCGGCGAGGGTATCGAGCCGAGGTCGCGCATAAGCGTGGCGGTCGCCTTTGTGATATACGCCGCCTTGCCGAACCTTTCGGTATAAACCACTCCGTGATACGACTCGTCGGGCGTGGTGAGGCCCGGGAACTTGTCGGCGTGAGCCTCCCAGTCAAAGTTTCCGCTGTCCACGATCGCACCGCCCACAGATGTGGCGTGGCCGTCCATATACTTTGTGGTGGAATGGACCACAATGTCCGCTCCCCACTCGATCGGGCGACAGTTTATCGGCGTCGCAAATGTGTTGTCAACTATCAGAGGCACGCCGTGGTCGTGGGCCACCTTCGCGAATTTTTCAATATCCAGCACCACAAGCGCGGGGTTGGCTATCGTCTCGCCGAACAGGGCTTTGGTGTTGGGACGGAAGGCCGCCGCTATCTCCTCCGCCGACGCGTCGGGATCAACGAACGTAACGTCGATCCCCAGTTTTTTCATCGTTACCGAAAACAGATTATATGTTCCGCCGTATATGCTGGTCGAGCAGACAAAGTGGTCGCCCGCCTCGCAAATATTGAATATTGAATAAAAGCAGGCGGACTGGCCCGAGGACGTCAGCATTCCCGCGACGCCGCCCTCAAGGTCGGCTATCTTGGCCGCCACCGCGTCGTTGGTCGGGTTGGCGAGACGGGTGTAAAAATATCCGTCCTCCTCCAAGTCAAACAGCCTTCCCATTTGCTCGGTCGACTCATACTTAAACGTCGTGCTCTGATAGATCGGCAGAATTCTCGCCTCGCCGTTTTTTGGCGCGTAGCCCGACTGGATGCATTTTGTGTCAATTCTCATAATTATTCTCCTTGTTCTGTAATATTTTTATCTTATCTGTCCGTTTCCCTCGATTATATATTTCGTTGACGTGAGCTCCTTAAGCCCCATAGGGCCGCGCGCATGGGTCTTTTGCGTGCTTATTCCTATCTCCGCGCCGAAGCCGAACTCAAACCCGTCGGTAAATCTGGTGGACGCGTTGACATAAACCGCCGCCGCATCAACCTCGTCAAGGAACTTTTGCGCGTTCGCGTAGCTGTTGGTGATTATCGCCTCGGAGTGGCCGCTGTTATACTTGTTTATATGCGCGATCGCCTCGTCAACGCTTCCGACGACCTTGACTCCGATCTTGAGATCAAGATACTCGGTGTACCAATCTTCCTCCTCCGCCGCTCCGGCGTTCGGCCAAAGCGCCCTGCAGCGCTCGTCGCCGACGATCTCAACGCCTCTGTCCTCAAGCTCTTTGAGGATGATCGGCAGAAATTCGCCCGCCGCGGCCTCGTGAACAAGCAGCTTCTCTTCGGCGTTGCACACAGACGGACGCTGGGTCTTGGCGTTTATTACAATATTTTTCGCCATATCAAGATCGGCGCTCTCGTCAACATACACATGGCAGTTTCCGGTTCCGGTCTCGATCGCGGGAACGGTCGCGTTCTCAACGACCGCCCTGATCAGGCCCGCCCCGCCGCGCGGGATTATCACGTCAAGATACTCATTGAGCCGCATCAGCGCGGTGGAGCTTTCTCTCGTGGTGTCCTCGACTAAGTTTATCGAGCCCTCGGGCAGCCCCGCGGCGTATCCCGCCTCCTGCATGACCTTGACTATCGCCATGTTGGAGTTAAACGCCTCTTTGCCGCCGCGAAGAATGACCGCGTTGCCCGACTTTACACAAAGCCCCGCCGCGTCAGCAGTAACGTTGGGGCGCGCCTCGTAAATAATTCCGATAACGCCGAGCGGCACGCGCACCTTTGTTATCTTGAGCCCGTTGGGGCGCTTCACGCGGGACACCGCCTCGCCTATCGGGTCGGGCAGCACCGCGATCTGGCGAAGCCCCTCGGCAATACCCGCTATTCTCTCTTCGTTCAGCATCAGGCGGTCGATCAGCCCCTCTTTAAGGCCGTTTTTCCTGCCCGCCTCAATGTCCTTTTTGTTTTCATTGATAATATAATCGGCCCGCTCCTCAAGCGCGTCCGCGATCTCAAGCAGGGCCCTGTCCTTGACAGACGTCGAAAGGGCCGCGAGCCGCCTTGACGCGGCCTTGGCCAGCTTTCCCTTCTCGTTAAGCTCACGCATACAAATCACCTCTAAATAATTTTTCCTGTATTTTCTTGATTATATCATAACTTTATGCTATAATCAAGAAGAATTTACTATCCGAAAAGAGGAACGCGAATGAAACTTTTTGACACACACGCCCACCTTGACGACGCGTGGTTCGACGATGACCGAGAGGCCGTGATCGAGAATATAAAAAACAGCGGCGTCGCCCATGTTATGGAGGTCGGCTCGGACGTTAAAAGCTCCGAAAAGGCGGTTAAGATTGCGAACGCACATGACTTTATATACTGCGCGGTCGGAATTCACCCCGAGTCCGCCGACGGAGCCGACGACAAGGATTTTGAGCGGATAAGGGAACTCGCGCTGACCGAGCCGAAGGTAAAGGCAATCGGCGAGATCGGGATCGACTATCACTATGACGACTGCGCGCCGAAGGAAAAGCAGACCGCCTGCTTTGAGCGCCAGCTCGACATGGCAAGAGAGCTCAAACTTCCCGCGATCATACACGACAGAGACTCAAAGGGAGACGTTTTGAGAATATTAAAAGAAAAAAATGTCTCAAACGCGGTAATGCACTGTTTTTCGGGCAGCGCCGAGACAGCGAAAATTCTGGTAAACATGGGACTGATGATCTCGTTCACCGGCGTTGTCACGTTTAAAAACGCCCGCAGGGCGATAGAGGTGCTGAAGGTGATCCCGCTTGAAAGGCTGATGATCGAGACAGACAGCCCGTACATGGCGCCCGAGCCGCACCGCGGCAAACGGAACGACAGCAGCTATGTGCGGTACGTCGCCGAAAAAATCGCCGAGGTCAAGGGCGTGAGCTTTGACGAGCTGTGCCGCATAACCTACGAAAACGCGATAAGATTTTTTAATATATAGTAAAAGTATAGTACAATGCATTGTAGGGGCGGATATTATCCGCCCGCTACGGCGCAAAAAACGTCAACCATTATTTTTTACGAAAGGAAACAACGCTATGAAAAAATTTATATCCTGGAACGTTAACGGGCTGCGGGCCTGCGTTCAGAAAGGATTTTGCGACTATTTCAAAGAGGCGGACGCCGACGCGTTCTGTATCCAGGAAACCAAGCTCCAAGAGGGCCAGATCAATCTTTCGGAAATGCTCGGCGGCTATCACGATTTCTGGAATTACGCCGAGAAAAAGGGCTATTCGGGCGTGGCTCTGTTCACCAAGGACGAGCCGCTGTCCGTCGCCTACGGCATGGGAATTCCCGAGCATGACGCCGAAGGGCGGCTCATCACCGCCGAATTTGAGGATTATTATTTGATCACCTGCTACACGCCCAACTCACAGAACGAGCTCAGGCGCCTCGACTATCGGATCGAGTGGGAAAAGGCGCTCCGCGAATATATTTACGCGCTCGAGAGCAAAAAACCCGTTATAATCTGCGGCGATCTCAATGTGGCGCATGAGGAGATCGACCTCAAAAATCCGAAAACCAACCGCAAAAACGCGGGCTTTACCGACGAGGAGCGCGCGGAAATGACAAATCTGCTCGATATGGGCTATATCGACACATACAGGTATTTTCACCCCGACGCCGAGGGCGAGTACTCGTGGTGGTCATATCGCTTCCGCGCCAGAGAAAAGAACGCCGGATGGCGGATCGACTACTTCATCGCCTCGGACAAGCTGAAAGACCGCCTGAGATCGGCGGCCATACATCAGGAAATATTCGGCTCCGACCACTGTCCGGTCGAGCTGGTTATCGAATAAAGCAACACCTGAAACTGGAAACAGCGACAGAGCAATGCGCGCGAAAACCGATTGCGTAATTGTGACCGTTACTCTGCTGCCGGCTACACGTACACTGCGCCGTATATGTAAAAAATCCGCGGTAATCATATAATACCGTGGATTTTTTGTATAATCCGCGGAATATGCGTCAATAATCCTCCTATATCATTCATTGGGAGGATCATTATGCCGAAGATAAACATAATGCGGCTCGCGGGAGTTGTGTGCGCGCTGGCGCTGGCGGCCGTCACGCTTGTCTCGTATGTGTCGCGCGAGACCGAGGATATCGAAAACAGCGTGCTGCGTCTGCACATCGTCGCCAACAGCGACAGCCCGGAGGATCAGGAGCTGAAGCTCAAGGTGCGCGACGAGATCATAGAGCGCTGCGGATTTCTGTTCCGCGACTGCCGCACACTTGAGGAGTCGGAGCGCACAGTGCGCAGCAACCTCGGCTTTTTCAAATATGTGGCGCGAGACGTGATAAAAGAGTACGGCTATGACTATCCGGTGGAGTGCGAGGTCGCGCGGTTGAGCTTTCCAACCAAGCGCTATGAGCGCGCGGAAAATAACGCGCTGTCTCTGCCGAGAGGTGAGTACAGCGCGCTGAATATCAAGATCGGCTCGGGGTCGGGCGCGAACTGGTGGTGCGTCATGTACCCTCCCCTGTGCTTTGTGGACGGCGTTGCCGAGGCCGATGATGAAAGCCTGAAAAACATTCTCACCGACTCGGAATACCGTCTGATAACCGAAAATTCACCGGATGTTAAAATCAAATTCAAGATCGCCGAGTGGCTCGGCGGCGATTAGCCCCACGCCTTTATAAGGCCGTCGGCCGCGCCGCGTATCAGTTCGGGCGTAAGCTGGCCGAAGCCGACGATGAACGAGTTTTCGGGCAGGGCCTCGCTCGTGTTTATAAGGCAGGCGGAAAGCGGGATAAGCTTGACTCCGCACGCAGCCGCGGCGTTTTTAAGCTCCGCCTCGCTCATGCCGTTTCTGACCGAAACAATAAAATATGTTCCGCTGTCGGCTCCGTATATCTCAATGTTCGGGGCTATCGGCGACTCAAGCAGCGCCGTCTTTAAAAGGCGGCGTTTTTCTTTGTATAATTTCCGCAGCTTTTCGGTGTGGCTGCGGTATTTTCCGCTTCTTAAATACTCGGCGATCACCCGCTGCTCAAGCCTCGATTTAAGGCAGGTGTAGTACGGCAGCCGCATGTCAAAGCTTTTTTTCAGCTCGTCGGGCAGAACGACAAACGCTCCGCTGAACGCGGGCGCTATGCTGCGGTAGAACGAGCCGAGGAAGATCACCTTGTCGGGCGCCTGCGAGATCAGGGTGCGTCCGGGCCTTTCCGCGAAGTCAAGGTCAAAATCCGCCTCGATTATATATCTTTCGGGCTTTTCGGCCGCCCACTCAAGCAGGCCGCTCCGCTCCGCCGCGCTCATTCTCCGCGCGGTGGGGAACTGCATGTCGGGCGAGGCATACATAACCGTGACGCCGCTGCTTTTGAGCCCGTCCAACGGAAAAGCGTCGATCCGCGTGTTGATCAGCTCGGTCTTCGCGCCCGTGTTTTTGACCGGAACATAGCTCCGCGCGAAGCAGGGGTTCTCAAACCCGAAAACCGCGCCGTCGCCCATAACGCTCACGAGCTGCTGCAAAAGATAATCGGTTCCCGCGCCGATTATGATCCTTCCCGCCGGGCAGGAAATCCCGTGCAGATCATAGAGATTGTGCGAGATCGCGCGGCGCAGCTCGCTCTCGCCGTACTTGTGGCCGTAATTTAACAGACCGGGATTATCGTAGCTTATCTCGCGGCACAGCTTGGTGATAGCGCCGGCCGGCACCGCGTCGGTGTCGGTCCCGTTCTGGCTCATGACATATGATATTCCCGGAGTGCCGTAAAAATCGGGCTCCGAGATGTCGGTGTTTATCGGGCTTGTGCGGCGGGCAAAGTAGCCGCTCCGCGAGCGCGCCGCCGCGTAGCCCTCCTCGATAAGCCTCTGATAGGCGAGCTCCACCGTGTTTTTAGACAGCCCGAGCTCCTCCGAAAGTCCGCGCCGCGAGGGCAGCTTCTCGCCGTCGGCGATCCGTCCCGCGATTATGTTTTCCGTGAGCAGATCGGCGAGCTGAACGTAAAGCGGCGTGTCGGAGTTTTTGTTCAGAATGTGTTTCAAACCTTTCATTGCAGTCACTCACTTAAATTTACTATGCTTTTATTTTATCATTCGCTTTCATTCAAGTCAATAAAAAACGATCTGGCCCCATACATTTTGGTGCCAACTGGCCCTACACCGACCCGCGGCGCGGATGTATAATTATGATATGTAATTATTTTGAAGAAAACCGAGAGGCAGAAATTATGAAAAATACACGATTTGATCCCGAAACCGTAATCTGGACCGACACGCCCGTCGAGAGAGTTCTGGAGCGCGGCGGAGTTTATAAAAACGCCGCCGAGATCGACCCGAACGCGTCAAAGACCGAGGACGTTCAAGGCAAAAACGGCGGGATACAGAAGCCGTATCTTGACGAGGGCGGACGGTTTTCCGCCTGGTCATACTCCGAATTTCTCTGGACGCACTTTTATCCCGTGGGCTGCGGACGGCTCGCGGCGATGGCTGCGGGCGGAATTGACCGCGAGGTCGTTCAGATCAACGAGGACACCTGCTGGGACGGCTCGCCCTACGGAACGCTTGAGGACGAGAGCGGGAACGTTATAAGAACCATGAGCGAGGCCCGTGAGACAAAGGGCGTAATCAGGGTGAGAGACGGCAGCTTCACGGGCGGCAGCGTTAAGGGTGGCTGGAGATATTACCGCGGAGCGGACGCGGACGGACGCCCGGCGGAGATAGGCGCGGAAGGCGCGCTTGTCGGCGATGAGGAGTTCAGAAAAAGCTTTCCGGAGATTGCCGACAAGAGCATATCGAGCCTTGCGCTCGGCATTGACAACTCAAGAACCGCCGACGCGGTCCAAGGCAGACAGAACCTGCACGGCCTGGTCGAGGCGAAATTTCTCGGCGCGCCATATAAACAGCGGGCATATAAATCCTTTGTCGAGCTTTATCTTGATTTCGGCCACAGCTTTGAGAGCGCCGAAAACTACATAAAAAGCCTCAACCTTGAGACCGGCGTTGTCACGACGGAATATGACGCGGGCGGCCGCCATTATAAAAGAGAGGTTTTCGCGAGCTATCCCGATCAGGCGGTCGTGACGCGTATCGAAACGGACGGCGAGCTCAATTTTTCCGCGGAGCTGCACACCTATCACAGCGCCGAGTGCCGTTACGCCAAAATAAGCGACAGGGAAATAAGGCTGCGCGCCGCCGCGACCGACGGAAACAGAGACGGCGGGATCGCCGAAACCAATATGATACAGTTCGAGGCGAGAATGCTGATCGAGGGAGACTGCGTGTTTTCCGTGTCCGACGACGGCAGAAAAATATTCGCGAAGGGCGGCAAAAGCGCGGCGGTTTATATAATCGGCGCAACGAATTATGTCGATTTTATGACGCTTGACAATTCAAAGCCCGCGCGCGACTGCGACCGGTATTCCGAAAACATAAAAAAGCGCGGTTATGGCGAGATAAGGGCGCGCCATATGGCCGACTTTACGTCCGAATTTTCAAAGTCAAGCCTCACGCTGGGCGGCGGGGCCTCGGATATTCCGACCGAAAAGCGGGTGCGCCGCGACATAGACGGAAATTCGGGATTTATGTCCGGCTCGGGAGCGGACTTGCGCTCGGCGGCAGAAAACGGGATAACAACGTCCTATGACGGCGGCGACCGCGCTCTCGCGGCGCTGATCTTCAATTTCGGGAAATACCTGATTTTGTCGGGCTCAAGGCCCGGCAGGAAAGCCGAAAACGGCGGGCTCGAAATTCACGAAAGCCAGCCGCTCAATCTGACCGGAAAATGGAACGCGGCGATGACCGCGGGCTGGAACGGAAAATACACGATAAACATAAACACCGAGATGAACTACTGGGCGGCGCAGATCATGAATTTGAGCGGCTGCGAGAGGCCGCTGCTCGACGTGCTCGCCGATCTCGCGAAAAGCGGCAGCGTCACCGCCGATTTTCAGTACGGGATAGGCGACAGCACGACATACAGACCCGGCGATCCGTGGGTCACGCATCATAATTTTGACCTGTGGCGCGGCACCCAGCCGATCGACAACGCGACCGCGGGACTGTGGCCCACGGGCGGCGCGTGGCTGCTGCACCACGCGTGGCAGTATTATCAATATAATAAAGACGAAAAATATCTCGCGGAGCTTTATCCTTATATGGCGGGCGCGGCGCGCTTCTTTACCGAGTTCCTCGTCGCCGATCCGAAGACGGGCTACCTGATCACGGCCGCCTCGTGTTCGCCCGAGCAAGGCGGAGTGCAGCCCGGCCCCGCTATGGACACCCAGCTTATCCGCGGCCTGTATGACATTGTGAACAAGGCCGCCGCTGTTCTGGGCAGAACGGACGAGGACGCGGAGCTGCTCGGAAAGATCGCCGGGCAGATGCCCTCGGAATATTTCGCGGACGAGAAAGGAAAGATCGCGCCCGATATTATCGACGAAAACGGTTTGATAGCCGAATGGGCGAGGGGCGATGTGAGCTTTGACTTCGGCAACACGGCGAACAAGACCGAGGAATGTTTTCCGAACATAACAAACCCGTTCAGCGGTGAAACGCTTGAAATAAAGGCCCACGCCGCGTCGAATCGCTCGTTCCACCGCCACTGCTCGCACCTTTGGGAGCTGTACCCCGGAACGCGTTTAAACCCGCGGGACGGCGGTCAAAAAAGGTTGTTCGAGGCGTTCCGCAAATCCCTCGCCGCCAAGGACGACGCTGACGGAAAGGGCTGGAGTCTCGCGTGGAGAATGAACCTGAACGCCCGCGCTCTGTGCCCCGAAAAGGCCGAGGACATGCTGAGGCAGATTATTTTGTGCCGCATGGCCCCAAATCTTTTTGATCAGCACCCCGATTTCCAGATCGACGGGAACCTCGGCGCGGCCGCGGGGATAGCCGAAATGCTGCTTCAGAGCCACACCGGCGCGATCGAGCCGCTTCCCGCGCTGCCGAGAACGTGGAAACGCGGAGAGTTCCGCGGCTTTAAGACCCGCGAAAACGCCGAGGTCTCGGCGGCGTGGAAGGACGGAAAGCTGACAGACCTTTCGGTGAAAGCGTTAAGAGACGGCGTTATAAGAATAAGAATAAAGGCGGTCGGCGTTTTTGACCCGTTCGGAAACGCGGCGGAACATAAATTTGATCCCGAAACGAATATAACCGAGATTCGCGGCAAAGCCGGAGAAACCTACAAAATCGATCTGGCCCCATAAAAATAATATCAAACTGGCTCTTTTTGAATGTTAAATTATAATGTAAAATAAAATCATGAAATAATAAATTCGGTGATTTGTGAAACGAATGATTGACACCTCATCCGACTTTTTGCCCGTACGGGCAAAAACCCACCTTCCCCTTAAGGGGAAGGCAAAAAAGGATGTTCTAATCGCTATTCACTAATTACTAATCACTACGTTCGCTAATCACTACGTTAGGAGGAATTTTTATGTTAAAAAGATTGTTGGCGTCCGCTCTGTCGGCGGCAATGGTTCTGACGGCGGCTCCCGCGGTTTTCGCGGAGACCGAAAGCGTTGACTCCGCCGCGGCGGAAACAGCGGCGGCGAAATTCGACCCCGAAACCACCATGTGGACCGATACCACCATCGACGAAGTGCTCGCGCGCGACGGCGTTTATGAAAACGCCGCGAAGATCAACCCAAATGCCGACAAAAAATCAAATGCGAAGGACAGAAACGGAAACGATATTCAAAAGCCGTATGAGGCGAAAGGCAAGTATTTCACCGGCTGGGCATATTCTGAATATCTCTGGACCCACTTCTATCCAATCGGCAACGGCCGCATGGCGGCAATGGTAGCCGGAGGAATCGACAAGGACGTTATTCAGATCAACGAGGACACCTGCTGGGACGGTTCACCGTACGGAGAACTGATCGATGAAAACGGCAACAAGGTTACGACCGTTGACGGAACGACAAACGCCAAGACAATAACCACTCAAAATCAAACCGGCGGCAGCAATGACGGCGGCTGGAAATATTTCCGCGGCGCGAACGCCGACGGCACACCCGCCGAGATAGGCTCGGCCGACGCGATCGTGGGTGATGAGGCTTTCAGAACTCAGTTCCCCGATTACGCGAACAAGAGCATCTCAAATATGGCGCTCGGCGTAAACAACGCCAAGGAGCAGTCGGCCGTTCAGGACAGGTGGAATCTCCACAGTCTGGTTGAAGCGAAATTCTTGGGCACCCCTACGGGTCAGAGAGCGTATAAGTCTTTTGCCGAGGTATATCTTGATTTCGGTCAGAGCTACAAGGACGCGGAGAACTACACCAAGAGTCTTGATATGAAAACCGGTATCGTGACGGTTGAGTATGATCTGGGAGGCAAGCACTATAAGCGCGAGAGCTTTGCAAGCTATCCCGATCAGACTGTGGCGACCCATGTTGAAACCGACGGCGAGCTTAATATGAGCGCCGAGCTGCATACATACCATGAAGATGTTGCAAAGTATACAAAGGTAAGTGACAAAGAGGTTAAACTGACCGCAAGTGTCAGAAACGGAAATTCTAACAACGGACAGCCCTCAAGACTGAACGCTATAACCTTTGAGGCGAGAATGATACTTGAGGGAGACGGAGCGTTTTCGGTAAGCGAGGATAACAAGACCGTCTCGGTAAAAGGCGGCAAAAGCGCCACGGTTTATGTTGTGGGCGCCACGAATTATGTTGATTATCTGAATCTTGACAACTCAAAGCCCGGACGTGACTGCGACAGATATTCAGCGAATGTTCAAAAGAGAAATTACGAGCAGATAAAAGCGCGTCATCTCGCCGATTTTACGGAGCAGTATTCAAAATCAAGTCTGACAATAGACAATAAAGAGGGCTACGAGTACACTGACACTCCCACCGAGAAGAGAGTGCGCAAGGATATAGGAGGAAATTCGGGCTATCTTACCGGCTCTGACAGCAATGCGTCAAAGGCGGCAGCCAACGGCATAAAGACCACATACGACGACGGAGATTACAAACTGGCGGTGCTTGAGTTCAATTACGGCAAATATCTTCTGCTTTCGGGCGCCCGCGACGGACGCGCCGCAAGCGGCGATGATATCGAGATACAGGAGAGCCAGCCCCTTAATCTGACCGGAAAGTGGAACGCCGCCATGACTGCGGGCTGGAACGGAAAATACACGATAAATATCAACACCGAGATGAACTACTGGGCGGCTCAGCCTCTTAATATAGGCGAGAGTGAAAAGACTCTCATTGACACGTTCAAGGAGCTGGCCCAGAGCGGAAGTATTACCGCCGATTATCAGTACGGAATAGGAAACTGCGAGACATATCAGCCCGGCGACCCGTGGGTAATGCACCACAACTTTGATCTGTGGCGCGGCACTCAGCCGATAGACAACGCCACGGCGGGTCTGTGGCCCACGGGCGGAGCATGGCTGCTCGACCACGCTTGGCAGTACTATAAATTTAACAAGGACGAGGCTTATCTCGCCGAGGTCTATCCCTACATGGTGGGCGCGGCCAAGTTCTTCACGCAGTTCCTGGTTGTCGACCCCAAGACAGGCTATCTGATCACCGCCGCGTCTTGCTCGCCCGAGCAGGGCGGCGTTCAGCCCGGCCCCGCGATGGACACCCAGCTTGTAAGAAACCTCTATGACATGGTTCGGCAGGCGAGCGAAATACTCGGCAAAACCGGAGAAAATGCCGATCTGCTGGCGAAGATCGACGAGCAGATGCCCTCGACTTATTTCGCGAGCGAGAAAGGCAAAATAGCTCCCGATGTGGTCGGAAACGGCGGTATCCAGGAATGGGTGCGCGGCGACGTCACGTTTGATTTCACCGAAAACGACAACCCCACCGCGGAAAAATACAAGAACATAAAAAATCCGTTTACGGGAGAAGAGATCAGTATTAAGGAGCACAGCGTCGGAGCGGGCCACAGACACTGCTCGCACCTTTGGGAACTGTTCCCGGGAACGCACATTAATCCCTACAGCAGCGACGTAAACGAGCAAAAGATATTTAAAGCGTTCCAAGGCTCAACGACCGCCAAGGACAGCGCGGACGGCAAAGGCTGGAGTTTGGCGTGGAGAATGAATTTGAACGCCAGAGCTCTCCAGGGCGACAAGACGGAGAATATGCTCAAACAGCTCTTCCTGTGCCGCACAGCTCCCAATCTTTTTGACGAGCACCCCGATTTCCAGATCGACGGAAATTACGGAGCGACATCCGGAATAACCGAAATGGTGCTGCAGAGCCATACCGGAGCGATAGATGTTATTCCCGCGATACCTTCATCGTGGAAAAACGGTTCGTTTGAAGGATTTATGACCCGCGAAAACGCGGAAGTCTCCGCGGCATGGCAAAACGGCGAGATAACCGAACTCTCGCTGAAAGCGGTCAGAGACGGCGACATCAGAATCCGCGAAGAAAAGCTGGGATTGGGAACAATTGTCGACTCTGCCGGAAACAATGTGGAATTTGCGTTCGATCCCGACACAAATATCGCGACGATCGCGGGCAAGGCGGGCGAGACATACACCGTGACGCATTTTGAAAAACAGATACCCAAGTATCTGGAGGGCACAAACACGGTATTCGCGAATACCGCCACAGGCTTTTTCGCGAGCGATAACGGAGCGGTTCCGAAAGTTGTTGACGGAAACGCCGTTGGATATGTAAACAACAGAAAGGATGTTGAAGTCGGTTTCTGCTTTAAAGGCGTTGACCTGACGGGTATCACAAACGCGTCTTTGGCAATCAGCAGATACTATGACGCAAATCCGACCGTTTCGGTGAGACTTGACAAAAAAGACGGCGTTGAGATCGCCAAGATCAATGTGACTGAGACCGGATCGTACGCTCTTGATCTTAAAAACATTGATGGCATTACCGGCAAGCACGATTTATATATTGTCGCGAAAGGCGAGCCTTATAAGGAGGGACAGAAATATCTCTGCAATATCGGTGATTTTGTGTATGACTACAAATACTTAAATCCCGAATACAGCGGAGATACCGACCCCACAACGCCTCCCGCGCCCGTAAGCTATGACTATGAGATCACAAACGCCTCTTACGGCGCGGACGGCACTCTCGGCGTAAGCCTCAGCTACAACGGAACCGAGGCAAGCCCCAAGGCCAAGCTGATGGTCGGTGTGTACGACGAGAGCGACGAAAAGATCATGCTCGACTCGGCGGTATACGACATAGAAGGCACGGACGTTAAAAATCTCGACTTCAAAAAGCCCGAAACCGGAAAAGTAAAGCTGTATGTCTGGGACGGCACAGACACGATCGAACCGAAAGGCGCGGTATACGAGGTAGGAACTGATGTTCCTGCCTCGACTCCTACAGCGGCGCCCACAGCGGCTCCGACCAACGCGCCCACAACTGCTCCTACGGCAAATCCGACCAACGCCCCGACTCTTGCGCCAACGGCAAAGCCCACAGCGGCTCCGACCGCGGACCCCGCGGCTAAGGGAGTTTATATAGGCGAGACGAAATACAACACCATATCCGAGGCGGTAGCCGCGGCCGCGGCAATGAATCCCAAATCGGAAGCCGACCGAGTATATATTGACATAGCCCCCGGCACATATCGCGAGCAGATCGTTGTAAAAACTCCGTACATAACGCTGCGCAAAAAGGCGGGCAGCGAGGGAGACGCGCTTTTGACATGGTATTACGGACTGGGCTCGCTTTACGACAGCTGCAACGAAAGCGGTTACTATGATCCGCAAGCGATAGGCGACGGCAAGAGTTACGGTCCGAAGGACTGGGGCCCGGCGCTTAAAGTCGACAAGACCGCGACAGGATTTACAGCCGAGAATTTGATACTGGAAAATTCATACAACAGATATTATACCGAGGAAGAACTCACCGATATTACCGGCGTTGATCCGGACACAAACAATGGAAATTTCCACAGGGTGGAATGGATAAACGAGCAGAAAGCCGCGGGCAAGAGCGATGATGAGATAAACGCGTATTTGCAGTCCCGCGACAATATAACATACAAGGGCGTTGACGGCAGTCCCAGAGAGCGATGCGCCGCGCTTCACTGCTCGGCGGACAAGGCTGTGTTCTTAAACTGCGAGATTATATCGACCCAGGACACGATAGGTATCAACAGCGGCAGAATGTACTTCAAGAACTGCAAGCTCGGCGGAACAACCGACTATATCTGCGGCAGCGCGACAGCCGTGTTCGATAACTGCGAGCTTTATGTCAACGCGGGCGGAAAAGGTGAGTCCGCCACTGTAACGGCTCCCAGCAACACCAAAGAGTCTGAAGGCTATTTGTTCTATAACTGCTATGTCACAGGTTCAAGCGTGGCTCAGCCCGGAAATATGGGCAGACCATGGGGCGCGCCTCCGGGACCCGCCGCGGCGTATATCAACACTAAAATCGGAAACGCGGCCAAAGGCTCAAGTTCTGATCCGTATCTGATCTCAAGTTCCGGCTGGACCGACATGAGCGGCAATAAGCCCGAGGAAGCAAGATTTTACGAGTACGGCAGCGTTGATGATTCAGGTAAGGCTGTAGACGTTTCAAAGCGCCGCGGACAGCTTCTTGACGAGTGGACAATGCTCCGATACAATCCCTACACCTTCACAAAGGGCTCGGATGATTGGGATCCCGCGGGAGTTAAAAGCAAATATGAGGGCGTTGACGGCGTTCTTGCCTCAACGAATATAGACACAAGCGACGGAACCAAAAGCGAGATCGACCTCCCCGCCGCGCCGAGCGGATACGAGTTTAAATGGGAGAGCGACAGCGAGTTCGCGACGGTTAACGGAAACAAGCTGAGCCTTATCCGCCCCGCAAACGGCGAGCAGCCGATAGACGCCACCGTGATACTCTACGCGAGAACGGCGGCCGATAAGTCGATCGGCGACAAAAAGTCGATATCCTTTAAGATACAGCCCACAAGCGACACCGAGAACGTGTTCACATTGAACGGCAATGTCACGCTTAATCCCGCGAGCGATAATGAGCAGACCGTCACTATCAGGGTCAAGAAAAACAACGCGGTGATAAAGACCGTGAACGTCACCGTTCCCGCAAATCAGACAACCGCGAGCTACACCGCCGAGAATATCCCGGTCGGCACATACACCGTGACGGCCTCGATCTCGGACACGGCGTATAATATAGACACGCTTGAAGCGGAGATCACGGGAGCCAAGGGTGATACAAAGACATTTGACGTGAGCGCGAAAAAGATGGAGACTATTACAAAGACAAGCACCGACTTCGCCGGAATGGATCCGACGATCACGGCGGCAAGCGGTTTCAGCGCGGGCGTTTACACCGCAAACGGCAGCGAGAGCGCGAACCTCGGCTCGGGCAACGTTGTGTATAAGCTGACCAAAAACGAAGGAGCGACCGTTAAGAATAACGTCGGCGTAAGCTTTGACCTTAAAAAGCTTTTGGGAAACGGAACTTTAAACAACAGCAAGACAATAAAGTTCAGCTATGATTTTCTGATGGAGACGACCGATTACTATCCGTCCGACCAGTCGTATTTCGATCTGGCGACAAGCACGGATAATAAAGGCCAAAACATTGCCGATCAAACGCGCTTCGCCCGCTGGGCTGTAATGAAGGGCTGGGGACAGATAAATCTGTTCGGACCGGGCAACGCCCGCATAAACGGCGACAACACTCAGTTTGACAAAAATAACACCATGAAAAACAGATGGTACACGATCGAGGCGCTGATCGATCTTGAAAACAAGAGCATAACATCGACTCTGTATGACCGCGACAAAGACATGGAGATACTGAACAAAAAGCCGTTTACCATAGCCGCGGCAGGCTCGGCGGATTATCCCACAGATGTAAACCTCGATAATCTGTACTTCAATATTTACATGGATAACAAGGGCAACACGGCAAACAAGATGGAGTACTATTTCGATAACCTGACGATAGAGTATCAGGATTTTGAATAATAATTTTAAAAATTATTATAGATTTCTTCCCAAGAGAAAGGCGGGGCTTTGGCTCCGCCTTTCCGCTGTTTGCGGGCGCTGCGGAATGAATTAAAAATATTTTATAAAACAGTGGATTTTGCGGCGCGGGTGTGGTACAATGTTATTCGGATAAACCGTTTATTTTGGAGGATTAAAAACAATGATAAAAATATTATTCGTGTGCCACGGCAATATTTGTAGGTCGCCAATGGCTGAGTTTTTGCTCAAGGATATGGTGAAAAAGGCCGGGCGGGCTGATGAATTTCTGATTGAGTCGGCCGCGACGAGCTATGAGGAGATCGGCAATCCGGTGCATCCGGGCACAAAGCGCAAGCTGGCCGAGCACGGAATCTCGGCCAAGGGCAAACGGGCGCGCAAGCTTGTAAACTCGGACTATGACGATTATGATCTTTTTATCGGCATGGACGGCGCCAATATCCGCAACATGAAGCGGATATTCGGCGGCGACCCGGAGGGAAAGGTCAAGCTCATGCTTGAATATGCGGGCCTTTCGCGAGATGTCGCCGACCCGTGGTACACCGGAAATTTTGACGTTACATACGACGATATTATGCTGGGCCTTGAGGGACTGATGAAGGAGATTTAATATGAAAAGGATCGTGTTCGGAATACTGGCGCATGTGGACTCGGGCAAGACCACCTTGTCCGAGGCCTTGTTGTACCTCAGCGGCGAGATACGCCGCAGGGGCAGGGTCGACCATGGCGACGCGTTTCTTGACACCAACAGGATCGAGCGCGAGCGCGGGATCACAATATTTTCAAAACAGGCGGTATTCGGCTATAAAGGCACCGAGTTTACTTTGGTAGACACCCCGGGCCACACCGACTTTTCCGGAGAGGCCGAGCGTGCTCTCGGCGCGCTTGACTACGCGGTGCTTGTCATAAGCGGCAGAGACGGCGTTCAGAGCCACACCGAGACGCTGTGGCGGCTGCTTGAGCGTTACAATGTGCCAACCTTTATATTCGTAAACAAAATGGACCTTGACGGGACCGACAGAGGCGCGCTTATGTCGGAGCTTAAAAAGCGGCTCGGAGACGGCTGCCTTGACTTTGCGGAAGTCGGAACTTCGGAATTCGACGAGGCCGCCGCCATGTGCGGCGAGGCGCTGCTTGACGCCTATCTCGGAGGCGGGATCGGCAAGGCCGAACTCATTCGCGCAATCGCCGAACGCGGGATATTCCCGTGCTTTTTCGGCTCGGCCTTAAAATGCGAGGGCGTCGAGGAGCTTCTGGACGCTCTCTCGGAATACACCGAGCCTCCGAAATACAAGCCCGAGTTTGCGGCGCGGGTGTTCAAAATATCCGAGGACGAGCGCGGCGCGCGGCTAACACATATCAAGATAACCGGCGGTTCGCTCAAGGTCAAGGAGGTCATAAGCGGCGAGGACCGCGGCGGTGCGCCGTTCAGCGAGAAGATCGACGCGATACGGATATACTCCGGCGAGAAATTTGAAACGCCGGACGAGGCCTTTGCCGGTCAGGTCTGCGCGGTGCAGGGCCTCACGAAAACCTATCCGGGTCAGGGCCTCGGCGCGGAGGAAAATCTCGGCGGGTCGCTGCTGAACCCCGTGCTGTCATACAGGGTGCGGCTGCCCGAGGGAACGGACGTCCACGCCGCCCTGCGAAGCCTGCGAATACTTGAGGAAGAAGAGCCCCAACTTGACATAATCTGGAACGAGCAGCTTCGCGAGATACGCATGCGGCTCATGGGTGAGATACAGATCGAGGTGCTGCGGCGGGTCATTCTCGAGCGGTTCAATCTTGAGGTCGAGTTTGAGCGCGGCGGTATAGCCTACAAGGAGACGATCTCAAACATCGTCGAGGGCGTTGGCCACTACGAGCCCCTGCGCCACTATGCCGAAGTCCACCTTATCCTGGAACCCGGCAAGCAGGGCAGCGGCGTGAAATTTTTCACCAAATGCAGCGAGGACAAGCTTGACCGAAACTGGCAGCGGCTTATCATGACGCACCTCAAGGAAAAAACTCATCTGGGCGTGCTGACGGGCTCGCCGATCACCGATATAAAAATAACGCTCGCCTCGGGTCGGGCGCACAAAAAGCACACAGAGGGCGGCGACTTTCGCCAAGCCACATACCGCGCGGTGCGGCAGGGGCTCAGACAGGCCGAGAGCGTGCTGCTCGAGCCGTGGTACGACCTTAGGATAGAGGTTCCGTCCGAGTGCGTGGGCAGGGCGATGAGCGACGTGATCGCCGCGGGAGGAAGGGTCGAGCCGCCCGCGACCGACGGCGAGACCGCGGTGCTGACGGGTGCGGCGCCCGTAAAAAAATGCTTGACTACGGTGCGGAGCTCGCAGCCTATACAGCAGGCCGCGGCAGGCTGACGCGTATTCCGGGCGGATATTTTCCTTGCGCCGACGCGGAGAGCGTGATCGAGGAAATAGGCTACGACTGCGACGCCGACACCGACAATACGGCGGACTCGATTTTTTGCTCGCACGGAGCGGGATACGCGGTGCGGTGGGACGAGGTCCCGGAGCATATGCATCTTGAGAGCGCGCTGAAGCGCGAAGCGGAGCCCGCCGCGGCTCACGGGCGCAATCGGGCCAAGGAATTTGTTGACAGCATTGCCGCCGACAAGGAGCTTATGCGGATATTCGAGCGCACCTACGGTCCGATCAGACGCGCGGAGAATAATGACGAGCCCGCGCGCCGCTCAAGCGCGGTCATGCCTTCCACGTCCGTAAGGCGCGCGTCGGCCGCCGAAAAAAGAAGGCAAAACGACGATAATTATCTTCTGGTTGACGGCTACAACATAATTTTCGCGTGGGACGAGCTTAAAAAATACGCCGACGACAGCATGGAAACCGCCCGTATGAAGCTGGCGGACATTCTGTGCAATTACCGCGGCTTTAAAAAATGCGAGGTGATCCTGGTCTACGACGCGTATAAGGTGAAAAACAACCCCGGCGAGGTCGAGCGCTATCACAATATCGACATAGTGTACACCAAAGAGCGCGAGACCGCCGACATGTATATCGAAAAGACCTCACACAGGCTGAGCAAAAACAACCGCGTCCGCGTGGCGACGTCGGACGGGCTTGAGCAGCTGATAATTCTGGGCGGCGGCGCGCTGCGGATTTCCGCCTCGGACCTGAAGGCGGAGATCGACGAGGCCCGGAGCGAGATAGCCGACTATATGAGATCGCTTGACCTTAGCGGAGACCTGGAACATCGCATAGAAATTGATATTGAATAGCGGAGCCGTCCGGCTCCGCTTATTTTTATTCCGCAGCGCAAACACCCCGTCTGCCTCTCCCTCGAGAGAAGTGGCTGCGGCCGAAGCCGTGAAACTGGTTCGAGGCACAACCGTATTCCGTTTTCACGGATAAACGAGGCCACAAATCATTAACGTTTGCGGTGATGTCCCCACATGCCGCCGCGGGCGGATAATATCCGCATTACAGTGCTACGAAAGTAAACGCGCCAAACGAACACAAATCATTTAATTATCTACCCACAATCAAGTTGTGATCAACTATGTTTTATGTTATACTGAATTTATAAAGAAATTTTAAGAAATTTCATTGTCAAATCTTAATAAGTATCTGTTACAATAAAATCGGGAGGTGAAAGAAATGAGAATACTTGTTGTTGATGACGACAAAGATATAGTGGACAGCATCGCTATATTTTTGTCGGGCGAGGGCTACGAGGTTATAAAAGCATATAACGGCATTGAAGCTTTGGATGCGTTGAGTGAAAACGAGGTGCACTTGATGATTTTGGACATCATGATGCCGAAACTGGACGGCATAAAAACGCTGATGAAGTTGAGAAAATCCAGAAATATTCCGGTGATCATGCTGTCGGCGAAGTCGGAAGATGCCGACAAAATCTTAGGGTTGACTGCCGGGGCGGACGACTATGTGACAAAGCCGTATAATCCGTCCGAATTGGTGGCGCGGGTAAAGTCTCAGCTGCGCCGTTACACCGCCCTTGGCTCTATCGGAAAGCAAAACGGCGTTATCACGATCTCGGGTCTGACGGTCAACACCGAGACGCGGACGGTAACTGTTGAAGGAAAAGACGTGCGTCTGACGCCTCTTGAATACGGAATACTTGAGCTGCTCGTCAGGAATAGGGGCAAGGTTTTCTCGCCCGACGAGATTTACAGAAATGTGTGGAACGAGGACACTGTGGTGGGGGACAACACCATAGCTGTGCATATCCGCCACATTCGGGAGAAGATCGAAATCAACCCGAAGGAGCCCCAATATCTAAAGGTGGTATGGGGAGTCGGCTATAAAATAATTTAAAGGAGGTATTTGACAATGAAAAGACTTATATATTCCGGTTACACAAAATTTGCCGCGGCTGTTCTGTGCGTTCTGCTGATATCTGCGGGTATGCTGACCGCCACAAACGGATTTATTCGATACTGTGATGAAGAGAGATATATTTACGGCTTTGAAAACTCGTTCGAGGACTCGCAATTTATTGATACCGCGCTTAACAGTGTGGCTGCCGCCGTGTTCAGCGCGTATCAGGACACGGCCAACGTGAAAAACGTCGCGGCTCTTGACGAAAATCTGACCGAAAGGCTGAGCTGTTTGTATGAGCCGGATGTGGTGAATTATTTTGTGGCCGTCAATGATAAAATATACACAAACTGCGGCGCCCAAAACGCAGATCAGCTGAAAAACGTCCGTTTGTATCAATACACGGCGAGAGACGCGAAAGGGATGATAACCTATGACGGCAGAGCAAGGCAAAGCATGATGTATACCAATACTTTAGAGGACATATCACTCTTTAACAGAACAGATATAATCACTGTCTGCGCCAATATCAGCGACGCGGTCGCCGCAAAATTTGAAGAAGATTGGAACAGACAGGCGGAGATCGTGCGAAAAGCCTTTGTTAATGCGCTTATCTGCGCTATTCTCGCTCTGCTGCTTATGGTTTATCTAATATGTGTTGCCGGAAAGAACCGATATGGAGAGCAAAAGACTGTTTGGATCGATTCGGTGTGGAGCGAGGTGCATCTCGCGGCAATCGCAGCAGCAGTAATCGGAGCTGCCGCTATCTGCGCTTTGATTTTTGACGCGCACATGACCTCGCACATTCCCGTATATATGCTTCAATGCCTTACCACCGCGTCGGCAGCCGCGGGCGGAGCCGTTATACTCGTCTCCGGCTTGTCTCTTGTGCGTAAAATCAAGAGCGGCAGGTTCTTGAAAACAAGCGCGGTCTGCATTGTTATTCTGTGGTGCGGCAAGTGCTTGATCCGTGTTTTCAAGTGGCTGCGAAAGCACATGAAAAGCGGCATACAAACGATAAAACAAACGCTTGCGAAAAAATCCGGCGCTCTGACTGTTTCGGTTCTGTTTATCTACACCATGGCGATCGCCTTTTGCGGGCTGCTGACTTCGGCAAGCGCTCTTGGGCCGATTATGGGAGTCGTCATTTTCGGCTTTGGAGTCTTTATACTTGCCCACAGAGGGATGGACACGGATAAAATCCGGAAAGGCGCGGCGGTAATCCGGAACGGAAATTTGCAGTATAAGATTTCTGATATAAAATCCGAGGATATGAAAGAGCTTGCGAAAAACATTAACGAAATCGGCGAGGGCCTTGAAAAGACGGTTTCTGCACAACTCAGGGCTGAACGGCTAAAAACCGATCTGATAACAAATGTGTCCCACGACTTGAAAACGCCGCTCACTTCAATCATAAGCTACACCGAGCTGCTGTCTCAGATCAAGGATCTGCCCGAGGATGCGAGGGACTATGTTTCGGTCATCTCCAAAAAAAGTGAGAGGCTGAATAATCTCACGCGGGACTTGTTTGAGGTTTCAAAAGTGCAAAGCGGAAACGAAACACTCAATATGGAAAAGTTAGACGCCGCTTTGCTCGTCAGTCAAACCTTGGGCGAGCGCGACAATGAGATACAAAAATCCGAATTGAAATTCTGCGTGAGCACCGACAAGGAGCTGTTCTTCACAGCGGATGGACGAAAGATGTCGAGAACGCTGGGAAATCTGATCGACAACGCCTTGAAATACGCCATGAAAGGCACGAGAGTATTTGTGTCCGCTACGGCGCGAGAAAACCGAATTGTGATAGAAATAAAAAACATATCCGCCTATCAGATGGACTTTGACGCGGATGAAATAACAGGACGGTTTGTACGGGGCGACAAGGCGAGAGCTTCCGACGGCAACGGACTTGGTCTTGCCATCGCCAAAAGCTACACCGAAGTCTGCGGCGGCAAATTTGACGTCATAATCGACGGTGATTTATTTAAGGTCGTTATATCTTTTGGGAAAGACTAAATATATAATCGACATAATTCCCGGAGTTATAAACACATGAGAAAACAGATAGCTTTGAACCCGAAAGCAAGCTTGCTGATTATCACCAAGGGAAGCCAAAGCGGGCGGATAATATCCGCCCCTACGGTAATTTGTTCACTTTAGTTGTAGGGGACGACGCCCTCGACGTCCCATGGCCGGATGTGGGCATCCGGCCCTACGAATGTAGCAATTAAATCGTGACGGCTTTCGTCTGCCTCGCCCGCCTTTAGGAGGGAGAGGCAAAAAACGCCTCCCTCTTTGAGGGAGGGGGACCGCGACAGCGGTGGAAGGAGTATTATTGGGCGAATATATGGTAAGCGCGCCGATCTCCCTCAGTCTGCGGACAAGCCGCAGCCAGCTCCCTCCCGGAGGGAGCCGTAAATTGAGGCCGCCCGTTCTATTCACTATTCGCTAATTACTAATCACTATGTTAACCCCTCTCCGTCTTTCCGCCGTTGGCGGAAATCCACCTCTCCCCAAGGGGCGAGGCAGCGGCGGCATGCCAGCATGCCGCCGCGGGCGGATAATATCCGCCCCTACGGGGTGGTGGGTGACATATCGTATCGCCATAACATCATAAATTACGCCTAACCCGTAGGGCGGCAATCTGCCGCCCGTTCTATTCACTATTTGCTAATTACTAATCACTATGTTAAAGCCCCTCTCGGGAAGAGAGGGGCATTGTTTCGGGGTTAGCGGAATGAGTAGCCGCCTTTTACCATTATTATTACATCGTTGCTGGCTTTGAAGCCGCGGCCGTCGCCTCGGGGCACGACAAGCATGTGGTTTGACGGCATTTCGGTGCCGTCGGGCAGGTCATAGCCCGCGGTCGTGTCGCATATGCCGCCGAGCTCGTTGCCTATTATAACCCCGTTTCCCTTGCGCAGAATGTACTGCGCGCCCGCGTCAAACACCACGGTCTGGCCTCCGCTTACGTTGACCACCGCGAAGGTGTCGGCGTAGTAATCGGACGAGCCGCCGCCGAGCCGCTCCTCGACATACGCCTTGAGCTGGGGCACGACCACATTCACTATGTAGTTTTTGGTGACAACCGGGTCGTCGGTGTCACCGGGTTCGGCAAGAACGATCGTTCCGCCTATCACCGCAAGGATCGCGGTCACGGCGATCAATGCCTTTAATAATCTGTTTTTGAGTTTTGTTTTCAATTCAAAGCACCTCCGTTAGCGGTCATTGAGGCCGAAGCTTATGCTTATCGCGCGGTTGACCCGCGTCATAAGTCTGTCGTCCAGATGACCTATTTTTTCTTTAAGACGTCGTTTGTCTATTGTTCTTATCTGCTCGGCCAGCACCACGGAGTCTTTTGAAAGTCCGTAGCCGCCCGCGTCAAGCTCGATATGGGTCGGCATTTTTGCTTTATTGAGCTGCGACGTTATGGCGGTGGCGATAACCGTGGGGCTGTATTTGTTGCCCACATCGTTCTGGATTATCAGCACCGGACGCACCCCGCCCTGCTCGGAGCCCACAACCGGGCTCAGATCCGCGTAATAAATGTCTCCGCGTTTTACTACCAATTCAATTCACACTCCGCAAGTTAATTTTCTTAATGTCCTCGGTAGTATTTTATGCGAAAGACCTGTTTTGGTTCAGCCGTCCGACAACCTGCGGCAACGAAACGACGGCGGATTTCCTATGTACAGATCAGTTTTTGATAGGGCTGTCGAGAAGATAGTTATGCACGTCCGAAACGCGCCCGTCTCTCAGATAGACCCTCGGCACTCTCTTGCCGATGACACAAAGAATTTCATAGTTGATCGTTCCCATAATCCCGGCGATTTCCTCGATCGGGATCTCGTTTCCCGACTTGTCACCGCCGAAGAGTACGGCTTCGTCACCGATATTGATATTATTAACATAAGTGACGTCGATCATACATTGATCCATGCAAATTGTTCCTATCTGAGGGCATTTTTTTCCGCCGACGAGCATCTCCGCCTTTCCGGAGAGCAGCCGCGAATAACCGTCCGCATAGCCGATCGAGACCGTGGCGATTTTCGCGGGAGCCGCAGTCCTGTATTTCCTGCCGTAGCTGACCGTGACTCCCTCCTCCACCGTCTTTATGTTGGTTATCTTTGCTTTTAAGGCCATCGCGGGCCGAAGCTTTAATATATTTTTATCCACAAACGGGCTCGGCATCAGGCCGTAAAGAATTATTCCAGGGCGGACCATGTCCATATGGAACTCCGGAAAGCGCATCAGGCCCGCGCTGTTGCAGCAGTGGCGAAGATTGACCTTGACTCCCTCCGCCTCCACCCTGTCGCACAGCTCCTTAAAGCGGCGGTACTGGAGCAGAGTAAACTCGTCGTCGTCATCATCCGCGACCGCGAAGTGGGTGAACAGCCCGTCGATCTCAAGGTTCGGCAGACGAGAGATACGCTTTATCTCTTCAACCGTACTTCGGTTCACCGCTTCGTCGCCGCAGTACCTATATCCGACGCGGCTCATGCCCGTGTCGATCTTGATATGTATTTTTCCGGTTTTGTTGAGCTTCTGCCCGGCCCTCGACATCGCCTCGGCCATCTCAAAGGTATAACAGTTTGGCATTATGTCCTTCTCGATAAGCTCCTCGGCATAGCCGGGGTGGGTATAGCCCAGAATAAGCACCGGCGTGGTTATCCCGCATTTGCGTATCTGTATCGCCTCGTCCATGAACGCCACGGCAAGAGCGTCCGCTCCGCTGTCTATCAGCGTCTTGGCGACCTCGAGATAGCCGTGGCCGTAGCCGTCGGCCTTGACGACGGCCATTATTTTGGTTTTTCCGCCCACATGGGCGCGTATCGCGTTAAAATTATCCACAAGCGCGTCAAGGTCGATCTCGGCCCACGCGCGTTTTTCATTGATCATAGCATTAATTCCTCACTTTAAAAGTCCAAAGATCACTCCGCGTTGGTTATCATTCTTATCGTCTTTGGCACACGCTCGCAGAGATCGGTCGCGAGAATTCCGCGATCGCCTATCTCGGAGCGGGCCAGATCGCCCGCGGCTCCGTGGACGAAGGTACCGAGCACCGCGGCCTCAAAGCCGCCCATTTTCTGACCGATAAAGCTTGCTATTATTCCCGAAAGAGCGTCGCCCATGCCGCCGCTCGCCATAGCCTCGCTGCCCGAGCGGTTTATCTTCATTCTGCCGTCGGGCGCGGCTATCACGGTGTCTTTGCCCTTTAAGACTACGGTCACGCCGTATTCTCTCGCAAACTCCGCAGCCGTTCCCTCGCGGTCGTTTTGAATTGCCTCGACCGACTTGCCACAAAGACGGCTCATCTCGCCCGGGTGCGGGGTTATGACCACGCTGCACGACATACGGTTCTTATGCTTTTTCAGTATCACCATATCCTCGGCTATGGCGTTCAGGCCGTCGGCGTCGATCACGATCGGCACAGAGCCGTTAAGCAGCGAGTCTGCGAGCTTTCCCAGATCAACGTTTTTCGACAGACCCGGGCCGAAAACGCAGGCGTCCGCGCGGCTTAGTCTGCTTTTTATCTCGCCGAGCGCGTTAAGGCTCAGCGTGCCGTCGTCAAGCTCGTCAAGCGGCAGCGTCATCGCCTCGGTCAGCTTCACGGCCGCGATCGGCTGCTGCGATTTCGGGAGCCCCACCGTCACAAGGCCGCTGCCGCTGCGGAGCGCGCCCAGCGCCGAAAGGCAGGGAGCGCCGCTCATGCCGGGGCTTCCGCCCACGATAACGATTCTGCCGCAGTCGCCCTTGTTGGCGTCAGCCGCCCGCGAGGGCACCAGCCGTGCGTACTCGTCGAGATTTTGATAAAACGGCAGCCCGGTGCCGGGAATATTTTCCGATATATACACCGCGGCGACCGCCACGGTGTCGGAATGTGAGATCGTCACCGAGGCGTTCACTCTCACGCCTCCGAATTTTATGTAAGGCATTCCGAGCTCGTTATGGCAGATCTCGATGTCCGACATGTCAAAATTGCGCACTCCGGTCCCGAGAGCCTTCGCGAAAGCCTCTTTAGCTGCAAAGTGGCCCGCCACGGACTCGTAAAACTTTTTGGCGGCTGTCTTTGAGGTAAAATATTCGGCCTCGTTTTGCGTGAACACCCGCCGCACGAACATTTCAAGATTTTTCATGTCCCGAAAACGGGAGATCTCAACAACATCAATTCCAATCATGATATACCACCCTTATATATTATTTTGGCTCTTGCTCAAAAATACTTTCCGCGGCGCCATTGCCTTGAAGCCCTCGCGTATCTTCTCGTTGGGGCTGAAAAGCAGCATTTTGCTCGCTCCGCCGCCGGTATATACCGCGAAACAGAGATCGTCGCCCTCCCTGTCGGCGCAGGCCCAGAGCTTTTCAATCCTCGGATTGTTCATATATCTGTTAAACTCCGAATAGTTCCTGTCGGCGAAAACCTCCATGTCATTAACGTCAAAGCTCGTCATGCGCTTTCTCCTGCGGGCGTTTATCACCTTGTCAACGTCCAGCTCGCCCTCGGTGAAGGCGTATTCATACTCGAGGTTGACCGAGGTGATTATCACATACAGTCCGTATATCAGCCCGACGACCGCAAGCAGCATAAACATGCCTATAAACGGCACAAACGCGCTGAGCAGGCCCAGAAGCGCGATAATCACAAGCGCGCCGACTATGCTCAGAATGATTTTCAGCATGTCTTTTCCGTCACGCTTTTTCTTTACAAGCTGTTCAACAAATATATCCATATTCTCTCCTCTCCGCCGCCTCAACTGAAACGGCCGCGCTTTTGTTATTCAACAACCGGTATATTTTCGGGGCCGATATTTTCGGCCGCGGTTATTTTAAGCTTATTGTCGCCGCCGTCGCCGACCGCGTATATTTGGCCGCTGTCCGACAGGCCGAGCGTGTGATTATTTCCGCAGGTCACGGCCAAAATATCCGACCACAGCCCCACGGAGCCCTGATTTGAGCCGTTGCTGCCGAAGGATTGCGCCTTGCCGTCGGCGCTTAGCAGGATAATATAGTCGGTTCCGACCGCCGCGGCGATAACATTTTTTTCGCCCTCGGCTTTTTTCTGGCTGAAGCTGTCGTCGCCAAGCACCTTCACGCTGCCGTCATTTTTAACGAGCACGGTGTTTTTGCTGCCGGTCGCGATATACAGGACACCGGTCTCGCCCTCAACATCGCACTGGCCGTATTGGTCCCAGCCCGCCGCGAGCACCGTGCCGTCGCGCCGCAGTCCTATCGTGTGGTTGCCAGCCGCCGCTATCTGAACTACGTCCGACCACTCCTGAACGTCGCACTGGCCGTATTCGTTGTTGCCGCGGGCTATCACGCGGCCGTTGGCTTTGACCGCCGCTGTGTGCTTTTCGCCCGTCGCGACGGCTACAATGTCAGTCCAACCGCTTACGTCGCACTGACCGTATTCATTGTCGCCGCAGGCATAGAGCATTCCGTCATACGTCATGCCGACCGTGTGGTTGCCGCCTGCCGCCACGCCTATAACACGTGACCAATCCGACACGCCGCATTGGCCGTAGCTGTTGTCGCCCTCGGCGATAACGGTCCCGTCTTTTTTGGCAGCGGCGCTGTGGTTGTATCCGGCGGCGATCAGGCGCCCGCTTGAGTTTAATATATTTCTCAGGTTTGCCACGCTGTTTTTGTAATCGCCGCAGCTTAGAAAATATTTCGCGGCAGACAGATAATCGCCCGTGTTCATGTAGGCTATCGCGGCGGAATATCTGACGTCGTTTTTGTCGTTCCCGAAAAAGAAATAATTTTCGTCAAGCTCGGCGAGCGCCGGGGCCGCCGCGGCGTAGTCGCGGTTTATGTAATAATTCATCGCCGTTTTATAGTCAAGCTGACGCTCCGAAAAATGCTTGGAAACCGCCGCGCCGCCCGCCGCGATCAAGGCTATCGCCGCCACGGCCGCGAAGATCACGGCAAGCTTTTTGTTCTCGGACATTTTCTTTTTAAACCCGCTTTTCGCGGCGTTTTTATCCTTTATCTCTTTTGTGAGGCGAAGCCTTTTCCACTCCTCGCCAAGCTGCTCCTCGGAAACGATATTCTCGGCCAGACTCTGATTTGGGTTCACCCACGAGCTTCCGTCCTCAAACAGGACCTTCGCCACCTCGACAAAAACCGAGCGCGTCTCGCGCGGGACCTCAACAAGCTGTGTGTCGCCGAAAACTACGGCCGCTTTCGCGTTGACGTTGACGTAAGGCACGTTTTTTAGCTGTATGCACAAATTCAATGAGCTGTCAAAGCAGCCCGCGTTGAAATAAGCCGAGCGCACCGTCTTGCCACAGTTATTATAGAGCTTAAGTTTCATGACCGCTCCGCCGCTCTCGTCAAGCATAACCTCGCTGGTGTCTATGTATACCGGGGCGTCGCCTCTGTTCTCGTACTCCGTCCGCTTTATAACTTTATAGGTTGTCTCTGCCATCTTATCACCTTTAGTATACAAATCTACAGAATAATTATACTACAAACTTCGGCATAAAACATTACGATTTTATTAATTGTATAATACAAATTAAAAACAAAAGCGCGGCTCGCTTTGAATGCAAGCCGCGCGCTTAATTTAAAATTATTGACCGACAGACCTGAAATAATCATCCACGCCTTCGGCTATGGCTCTGCCTATGGCCTCGGCTTCGGAGTTAAGTATTTCCGTGTCGGCTGAGCTGTCGAAAAATCCTATCTCAAGATACGCTATCGGCACGGGCGACTTGCAGAACAAAATCGCCTCAGGCAGGCCGTCGTATCTGCCGCCGCCAAAAGCCGGCATTGAGGTCTCAGCGGTTATGCGGCCGTTGATAAGGCTGCCGAGCAGGTTGCTCCGCTCAACATAATCCGCGGACGGAAGCGTTCCCGCCTGGTCATACAGTCCGCTCAGCGCCATATACGCCGATCCTCTGCCGCCTCCGGCGTTTGAGTGAACGCAGACGAACACGTCGGCGTCGGGCGCCGTGGCTGTGTCTCCGTCCTTATAGCAATATGTAAGACGTTTGGTCATGGACGGGTTTTCCTCGTTGGTTTTTCTCGTCATTCTCACCTCATAGCCCATTTGCTCAAGAAAGGCTTTGGCGTATTCGGTGTTCCTCAGATTGATCTCGGGCTCGCCGCTGCGATCTCCGTCGCCTATCGGGTACCAGCACCCGCCGCCCGACGGCGCTCTGCCGGAGCAGCCGACGCCCTCGCAGTCCTGCCATACCGTTCCGGACTTCCAGTGCCGCCACTCACCCCAGCCGCGAGACGAACGGACCCAGCCTTCGGCTGTTTTTTCCTCGTCGGTCATTGAGCCGGAGTCCCTTCCGTGACCCGGGTCGAGCACCACGATTTTTTTCGGAGGCTCCGTCGGGGCCGCGGTCGCTGCGGGCTTCTCTTTTCCGATGCCGAAGGTCTCCTTTGTGATAACGCCCTTAAGCGTCAGCGCGAAAACCACAATAAGGGAAACGAGGATCACGCTTAAAAAAGCGACTATTCCTATTAAGATTTTGTTTGAATTGTTTTTCATTTTTTTATTTTAATTCCCCCGCTTAATTAAAGCTGAGATAGATCTGCTTCGCGTAGCCGACGGTTCCTCCGTAAGATATTTTATAAAACGTGCTGTTCGCGGTGCCGAGATACGACACGGTCGCGCCGACGGGGATCTCCATGATTATGTTGCTGTCGGAGCTCTCGGACGGCGAGCTGCGGAGATATATCGCGTAGTCAACATTGACTACCGTCATGGTCGAGCCCGACGACGAGCTGCTTGTTGACGGCCTTGAATATGAGAGGTATTCGCGCTTGGCGTAGCCCACCTGACCGTTATAGCTGATCTTCGCAAACACGCTGTTAGCGTTTTCAATAAAGCCGACTCTGGTGCCGAGCGGTATCTCGCATATGATGTTGCCGTCGTTTTCGGACGGCGAGCTGCGGAAATAGATCGAGTTTTTAACGTTCGCCACATACATGTAATCCGAAACGGTGTTGTTGATTGAGGGTTGAACGTCCGACAGGTATTGCTGCTTGGCGTAGCCTATCTGACCGTTATAGTTTATCTTGGCAAAAACGCTGTCAACGTTTTCGATAAATCCGACCATTGTTCCCAGCGGGATCTCGGTGATTATATTGCCGTCGTTCTCCGCGGGAGCGCTGCGGAAATATATCGAGTTTTGAACGTTCGCCACATAAACATAGCGGCTTATCACGTTGTTTTCGGGCTGCGCGGGCTGTGCCGCCGGAGCCGCGGTGGGTGCAGGCGCGTCGGTGGGCGCTGCCGGGGCCGCAGTAGGCGCGATAGCGGCGGAATTGTCGCCGCCGCCGAAACGCAGCACGCCGGTGAACATAAGCGTCAAAAAGACAATGCCGACAACAATGATTGCCGAAAGCACGGAAATCGCCGCGATAAGCCCGGTGTTGCTTCTTTTTTCGTAATTCCGTCCGTTCATATACGGATCACCTCGGTATCCGCCGCTGTTATAATTTTGATCATATCCGCCGCCCTGCGGGTAAAAGTTCTGTCCGCCGGACGCGGGCGGGACCGGAATATTCCGGGCAGTTGTGTCACCCAAATTTTCGTCAGATACATCGGCATTATTGCCGTTTAAATTGATCTCGCCCGTGTTTTCAATTTTCTCGGGCGACGTAAAACCGTTCCCGTCATTAATGTCTCTCATGATCACAGCCTCCTTCTGCTTTTTATATCTTTATATATTATACCGATTATATATTTCAAAGTCAATAAAAAATAATTAACCTTAATATAAATTATAGAGATTAGATTATTGACGCGGCGGGCGGAATATGTTAAAATTATATAACTTGATTTTGGTTAAAAAGGGAGGCGCGCAGATTGAAAAAACATTCCGAAACCCGCGAAAGGAGTCTGACAGCCACGGTTATTATGATCGCGGTCGTTCTGCTGCTGTTTGTGGCGGCGTATCTCAGAATAAGCGACCTAACCGAGGACAGGTGCCTGCGCCGCATGGAGGAAGGCATCAACACCGCCGTTGACGAGATCACCGACAAGCTTATGCGCGACAGCCTTATGCTCAACGCCGCCGCGGACCTGCTCTCGTCGGCGGACAGCATCGACACCGAGACCATGAAGGAAATGATGAGCGCGTTTGCGCCGCTGATGGAGACCATGAAGGTGCGCGTGCTTATGCCCGACAACTCGGTCATTGACTCCGAGGGAAATGTGCTCGACGGCACCGGAAGCATCTCATTTGAGGCCGAGGCTCCGCTCGGCGAGCATGTCTCGAACCGAATGACCAGCATTATGGACGGAAACCTTATGATCCTCAGGCACTACATACCGATCGTCAAGGACGGCGAGACGGTCGCGATAATGTACGGCGTGACAAAGCTTGACGATCTGCCCAAGGCACTCAACATTGACAATATCTATAACGCCAATTCAAGCGTTTTCATAATCGACACCGACACGGGCGACTTTATCATGGACACCTGGCACGACACACTCGGAAACATAGAGACCATGCGCGACCGCAAAACCAAAAAGGGCTTTAACTGGGACGAGAAAATGGCCGAGATCATGTCCTGCGGAAAAGGATACGTCGTGTTCCGCTCGGAAACCGACTCGGAGTGGACATACCTCTATTACGCGCCCGCGAACATAAATCAGTGGGAGATCGCGATCTCTGTTCCCGAGCGCGAGGCGTTCGCCAACCTTTACGCTATCCGCCGGATATTTATGATAATCGCGCTGCTCATGGGAATTGCGGTTATTCTTTACTATATCTGGATGCGCAAAAACTCCAAAGCGGTTATGGCCAAAGCCGTCAAGCAGGCCGTGCTTGAGGAAAAGCTTCAAAAGGCGGAAGCAGCCGAAAAGGCGAAGACCATGTTCCTCTCGAACATGTCGCACGACATAAGGACGCCTATGAACGCGATAATCGGATTTACCACGCTCGCCGAGGCAAATATTGACAACAGGGCGCGCGTTCAGGAATATCTGGGCAAAATACTTTCATCAAGCAACCACCTGCTGAGCCTTATCAACGACGTGCTCGACATGAGCCGCATAGAGAGCGGCCGTTTGAACATTGAGGAAAAGCCGTGCAGCATATCGGATATATTTAAGGATATGCGCAACATTATACAGACGCAGATGCAGGAAAAGAGCCTGAACTTCTTTATGGACACGATCGACGTTGTGGACGAGGATATTTTCTGCGACAAGCTGCATGTAAACCAGGTGCTGCTGAACTTACTCAGCAACGCGATAAAATTCACGCCCGCGGGCGGCTCTGTCTCGCTGACGATCAAGCAAAAGCCTTGCTCGGTCAGCGGCTACGGAGCCTATGAGATCCGCGTGAAGGACACGGGAATAGGCATGAGTTCCGAGTTCGCCAAGGATGTGTTCAAACCGTTTGAAAGGGAAAACAACACCACGGTCAGCGGAATTCAGGGAACCGGCCTCGGCATGGCGATCACCAAGAGCATAATCGAGGCAATGGGCGGCACGATCGAGGTGGACACCGCGCAGAACCGCGGCACCGAGTTTATAATCAACCTTGAGTTCCGTCTCTGCGGCGAGAGCAAGAACATTGAGATCGTGCGCGAGCTTGAGGGCATGCGCGTTCTGGTCGTTGACGACAGCTTCAACACCTGCGACAGCGTGACCAAGATGCTGCGGCAGATCGGCATGCGCTCCGAATGGACGCTTCACGGCAAAGAGGCCGTGCTCAGGGCGCGGCAGGCGATAGAGATAGGCGACAAATTCTTCGCATACATAATCGACTGGGCTCTGCCCGACCTTAACGGAATTGAGGTCACGCGGCAGATCCGCTCGGTTGTGGGCGACGATATTCCGATTATCGTGCTGACGGCCTATGACTGGAGCATGTTCGAGGATGAGGCGCGCCAGGCGGGAGTCACCGCGTTCTGCAACAAGCCGATATTTATCTCCGAGCTCCGCGATATTCTTATCTCCGCGCTCAACCAAACCGAAGCGCCCGCGCCGCAAAAGACGGCGCCGCTGACGGTTGACGACAACAGGCTCAAGGGCAGACGCCTGCTCTTGGTCGAGGACAACGAGCTCAACCGTGAGATAGCCAACGAAATTCTCATCGAGAGCGGCTTTAAGGTCGAGACGGCTGCCGACGGCACCGAGGCGGTCGACATGGTCAAAAACTCGAAACCCGGATACTTTGACCTCATTCTTATGGACGTTCAGATGCCGGTCATGGACGGATACGCCGCAACGAGGGCGATACGCTCGCTTGACAACAAAGAACTGGCGGATATCCCGATCGTGGCCATGACGGCAAACGCGTTTGAAGAGGATCGTCAGGCCGCGCTCGACAGCGGCATGAATGACCACGTTGCAAAGCCGATAGACTTCGAGCGGCTGGCAAGGGTCCTGAACCGACTGCTGAAATAAGCGCAAATATTAATACAAGGGCCGCCGCATGGCGGCTCATTCCCGCTCTTATGGACGAGGGCTATCAGCTCGTCACCGTCTCGAAAATGGGCGAGGCAAAAGTGGGTGGCCCGGAAGCCGGACATGTTTACACCGATCTGCTCCCCGGCAACGTTAAGTCACTGACGGGCGACTCAACCAATTCCGAAAAATCAGAAAATTTAAGCAATTCAAATAACTCAAACAACAACTAAAGCTCAAACTCAAAGCCGCGGCGATCAATCCTCGCCGCGGCTTTTTGAATTAATATAATTTTTTATAACGTCACAAAATTTTTCGGCGTTTTGAAGCTGCTCCGCTGTGGGGATCCAACGGTTTTCAAAATTAATCGGTGTTAATTATTTTCGCGAGCTCGGTGATTATTTCCGAAAGTGCCTCCGCTTTTTCGGGCGGCAGACTGTTAAGCACCTCCGAGGCCTTTCTTACCGCCATCACATTGAGGTTTTCTTCTTCCTCAAAGAACAGGAGCTCGGAAAGCGTTATTCCGAGCGCCCCCGAAACTTTTGCTAAAGTATCAACGGTAGGGCTTTTAAGTCCGCGTTCCAGATGCCCGAGAAACGCGGGATTTATGCCGGCTTCAAGCGCCAGCTTTTCCTGACTGAGATTAAGTTTTTTTCTGAAATATTTTATTCTTTTTCCTACATTGACCGCTGTTTCTTTCATAATACCACCTCAATACCTTTAGATATTATTTTATGATTATATTCTCCAATAATCAATTAGTTATAGATATTAAAGATAATACTAAAAAGTATTGACAGAAAATTTGTTTATTGTTATTATATAAATATATGATATATAAATTAGTTTTAGATAGGAGGAAATTTTATGAAGTTAAAACAACTTTGCAGGGTTTGCGTGCTGACGCTGATTTTAAGTCTGGCAGTATGCGCGGCGGTTTTTACCGAAACCTCGGGTGATTTTGAGTATCAGATCAACCCGGACGGCACAACGGCTGCGATCACTCGGTACATCGGCAGGGATGCGGCGCTTGTCATACCGCCGGAGATCGACGGTTACATAGTTACAGACCTGAAAATCTCGAGCGGAAACTCGAACATCACAAGCATCTCGATCCCGGATTCGGTCACCAATATTACGCGAAGCTCAATAACGGTTTTGACAAATCTCACCGAGATAACCGTGTCAAACGGCAGCGAAGCATATTCGAGCGCGGACGGAATATTGTTTGATAAGGACATGACACGGCTCATTGCCTGCCCGAGGAAAAAGGCCGCGGATACATACGCGGTGCCGGGCAGCGTCGAAACGATCGGCGTTCAGGCGTTTGCGAATATCTCGGGAATAAAGACGATCACGCTGCCCGAAGGGGTTCTGACAATAGAGGACACAGCTTTCGGAAGCTGCCCCGCTGTCGTGAATATTCCGTCGAGCGTGACGAAAATCGGCACGGGCGCTTTAGGAAGAAAGAAATTGAGGGAGATCGTTCTGTCCGCGGATAACAAAGATTTTGTTATATCGGACGGTGTGCTGTACAGCGCCGATATGACGCGCCTTCTGCTCTATTCCGACGAGAAAACCGACACGGAGCTGAAACTGCCGGAAAGTGTGACGACCGTGGATCCCTACGCGTTTTACAATAATAAAAATCTTATGTCTGCTATCGTTCCGGACAGCGTGACCGATATCGGAAATTACGCTTTTATGAATTGTTCCGGCCTTTTGTTCGCGAAACTCCCCGACGCGCTTACCGTTATTCCCACCGGTATTTATCAAGGCTGCAGAAAGCTGCAGCGCTTTGAGGTCGGCGAAAACGTTAATGAAATTAAAAACTCCGCGTTTTACGGATGTAATAATTTGGCGATATCTATACCCGAGAGCGTGACGGAAATAGGCCGCAACGCGATCATTAAAACCTCAAGCGGCACGACCATAATATACGGCGTGGCGGGCTCATACGCCGAGACATACGCTAATCAAAACGATATTCCGTTTGCGGACATTTCGACAATGCCCACGCCGGAGCCTTTGCCTACGGCCGCGCCGACATCAAAGCCGACGGCCAAGCCGACCGAGACGTCGACACCGACGGCCAAACCTACGCCCACGCCGGTTCCTCCGACGGTTCCGCCGAGAGCGACCAGACCTCCCGCGACCGCCGAGCCGACGGATACAATGCCTTGGAAAATAAACGGCCTTTACGGAAACAGAATAAATATATCCGTAGACGGCAGCGCCGAGGAAGGAACGCCTTTCACCGCGATTGCCGCGAAATACAAGGATGATGTTTTGATCGACGTTTCCGTTGAGGATTTGACAACAAAGTGCCCTGCGGGAATGAGCTTTTATGCCGATTTGAGCAGTTTTCCGTCCGTTACCGGTGAGGGCGAGTATATAAAAATAATGCTGTGGGACAATATGGACGACTGCAGACCTTTGACTCTGCCGTATGTGACGACCCCGCTTCTCACCGCGTTCCCCGGTGCCGAGGGCGGAGGCAAATATTCCACCGGCGGGCGCGGAAGAGGCGGCGCGGAGGTTTACCACGTCACCAACTTAAACGACAGCGGACCCGGCTCGTTCCGGGACGCGGTGTCCAAGTCAGGCAGAATAGTCGTGTTTGACGTGGGCGGCACGATAAATCTTGAAAAATCGATAAGGTATATCGGAGGCGTGACGATCCTCGGTCAGACCGCGCCCGGCGACGGAATAACGATAACCGGCGCCAATCTTGAGCTTGACGGCAGCAATATTATCCGTTATTTGAGAATAAGGCCGACGTTTAAGAACAAGATCGAGGCTGACGGCCTCGGAGGATTTAACGGCGTGCAGACAATAATCGACCATTGCTCGGTGAGCTACAGCATTGACGAGTGCATCTCGTTCTATGAGTACACCGATTTCACGCTCCAGAACTGCATAAGCTCAGAGAGCCTGAAAAACGGCGGCCACTCCAAGGGCGCCCACGGCTACGGCGGAATTTGGGGCGGCTATAACGCAAGCTTCCACCATAACCTGCTGGCGAGCCACGACAGCCGAAACCCGAGGATCGCGGCGGGACGCTTCGAGGGCGACCTTGATTATGACATGAGCGAGCAAATGACTTTGACCGACCTTCGCAACAACATAATCTACAACTGGGGCGGAAACTCTGCCTACGGCGGTCAGGGCGCGATGGCCGCGAACATAATTAACAGCTACTACAAACCCGGCCCGTCGACAACCAGCCACCGCTCGAGAATATTTCAGACGACGTCTACCGGAAACGGACAAACCTCAAAATGGGCGACCGACCTGTATGTTGACGGAAACTATATGGACGGAAACCAAAGTGTGACCGCCGACAACAGCAAGGGCGTCGATCACGACAGCACGGTTGCTCAATATTACGTCTGGACAAAGGATAATATCATCGACGAGGCAAAAGCGGTTCACTTTAAGTTTGAGGAGAAATATCCCGTGACAACGCAGACCGCAGAGGAAACTTATGACACACTGCTTGATCATATCGGAGCGTCGCTGCCGAGGCGCGATGAGACCGACGCAAGAATAATTAGCGAGGTAAGAAACGGACAAGGCCGAATAATCGACAATGAGGCCGAGGTCGGCGGAGTTATGCAGTACCCGACGGTGTACCGCTGGTTCGAGATCCCGCAGAAGTGGAAGGACGAAAACGGCATGGGAGACGCCTACGAGGGCGACATAGTTCCTGACGGACGCTGGAAGGGATATACATGGATCGAGGCGTATGTCAACGAGTGGACCGAGCAGCAGGAGCTGCCGACCAATCCGGATGTGACGATACAGACAAGCGTCGACGGCAATAACATCACGGTTTCGGCAGAGGCTTCGCCTGTGGGCGACAACACGATTACGAAGATAGTGATATACGACGGCGACAAGATAGTATCTGAGCACGAGACAGATAAGGTGAATGTTAACATAGATTCGGCCGAGGCCGGAACACACTACATTTCGGCCCTTGCCTACAACCAAAAAGGCGAAAGCACAAGAAGCACAATTTCGGTGATTAATGTGAAATAAATTAATTCTTCCCAATAATCCAAAAAGCCCCGGTTCCGCATTTGGAACCGGGGCTTTTTATTTAACTGTTTATTCCGCGTCGATGTCTATGAATGAGTCGCTTGTCGCGTCTGCCGCGGGAGTGCCGTAGCTCGTGTAAACGTCAATGTCGTTATACTGCGGCATGCCCGTTCCCGCAGGAACCAGCTTGCCTATGATAACGTTCTCCTTGAGGCCGACAAGCGGGTCGGTCTTGCCCTTGATTGCCGCGTCGGTGAGAACCCTTGTGGTCTCCTGGAACGACGCCGCCGACAGGAACGACTCGGTGGCAAGCGCCGCCTTGGTTATTCCCATGAGCTGGAGTGAATACTCCGCCGGGGTCTTGCCTTCTTCGACCGTTTTCTTGTTTATATCCTCAAGGTCGTAAAGATTGATAAGCGAGCCGGTGAGCAGGCCGGTGTCGCCCGGATCCTCGATCTTGACCTTGTGCATCATCTGACGCACGATTACCTCGATATGCTTGTCGTTGATATCAACGCCCTGCAGGCGGTAAACGCGCTGAACTTCTTGAATGAAGTAGTTCTGAACGGCCGTCTCGCCGTTTATCGCCATAATATCGTGAGGATTGAGCGAACCCTCGGTAACGGGGGTTCCCGCCTCGATCACCTCGCCGTCGCTGACTCTTATTCTCGAGCCGAACGGGATAAGGTAGGTGTAAGCCTCGCCTGTCTCTTGATTTGTGACGGTGATCTCGCGCTTCTGCATAGCCTCGGAAACCGAGACAACTCCGCTACCCTCGCTGACGATCGCGACGCCCTTGGGCTTTCTGGCCTCAAACAGCTCCTCAACACGGGGAAGACCCTGTGTGATGTCGTCGCCCTGCGCTACGCCGCCGGCGTGGAACGTTCTCATCGTAAGCTGTGTACCGGGCTCGCCGATCGACTGAGCCGCGATAATTCCGACCGCCTCGCCTATATCGACCGGTCTGCCGGTCGCGAGGTTCATGCCGTAGCACTTGGAGCATACGCCGACCTTGCTGCGGCACTTAACAACCGAGCGGATCTTGACCTCTTTAATTCCGGCGGCCACGATCTCTGCGGCTTTGTCATGGGTGATCATCTCGCCGTCGCGCGCGATGACCTCGCCGCTTTCGGCAACTAAGTCGCCTATTATCGTTCTGCCTTCCAGTCTGTCCTGAAGCGGCTCAATGATCTCGTTGCCGTCCATGATGTCGGAAACGATAATTCCGTCGGTGGTTCCGCAGTCGTCCTCGCGAACGATTACCTCCTGCGAAACGTCAACCAGACGTCTGGTCAGATAACCCGAGTCGGCCGTTCTGAGCGCCGTGTCGGTCAGACCTTTGCGGGCGCCGTGAGTCGAAATGAAGTACTCAAGAACCGTGAGGCCCTCGCGGAAGTTGGCGCGGATAGGAATTTCGATCGTTCTTCCCGACGTGTCGGCCATAAGTCCGCGCATAGCGGCGAGCTGTCTGATCTGGTTAACGCTTCCGCGGGCGCCGGAGTTGGCCATCATGTAAATCGGGTTAAGCTGCTTTAAGTTGTCCATCAGCGCCTGCGTAACCTTGTCCGAGGTGCTGTTCCATATATTTATAACCTTCTGGTACCTTTCGTCGTTGGTGAGCAGACCGCGTCTGTAGCTGCGAACGACCTTGTCGATCTCGTCCTCGGCCTCCTGCAGGTACTGCTGCTTCTCTTTCGGGATCTCCATATCCGCAACGCCGACGGTTATCGCGCCGATCGTGGAATACTTATATCCCATAGCCTTTACGTCGTCGAGAAGCGTCGAGGTCTCGGTTATGCCGTGAACCTTAATACTCGCGTCAATGATCTTGCCCAGCAGCTTTTTGTCAACGCCCGGCTCAACATTGTCGCCTATCGAGTTCTTGACCTCGGGCTTTTTGAGGACCTCGTCGCCGATCTCAAGATTGAGTATCTTGTCGGGATCGCTTCTGTCGATAAATCCCAGATCCTGCGGGATCTTCTCGTTGAATATCAGTCTGCCGACCGTGGCGTCGATAAGCCTTGAAACCTTCACGCCGTCAATGTTCTTGGTGACGCGCACCTTGATCGGCGCGTGCAGTCCGACGGCCCCGTTGACATACGCCAGCTTCGCCTCGTCGGGCGAGCTGTAAAGATGATAGCGGAGTTCGCCCTCCTTGACCTCGGGCGAGCCCTTCTCGGTGTCGTCCTTCAAGGTCAGGTAATACGAACCGAGAACCATGTCCTGTGTGGGAACCGTTACCGGCTTTCCGTCCTGTGGCTTTATCAGGTTGTTGGCCGAAAGCATGAGGTACCTCGCCTCGGCCTGCGCCTCGGCAGAGAGGGGCAGATGAACCGCCATCTGGTCGCCGTCGAAGTCGGCGTTAAACGCCGTGCAGACCAGCGGATGCAGTTTGAGCGCCTTGCCCTCGACCAGAACGGGCTCAAAGGCCTCGATACCCAGTCTGTGCAGCGTGGGAGCGCGGTTGAGCAGAACGGGATGCTCGGAGATAACGTCCTCAAGCACGTCCCAAACCTCCTCGCGGACACGCTCGACCATTCTCTTGGCCGACTTTATGTTGTGCGCCAGTCCGTCCTGCACAAGCTTCTTCATAACGAAGGGCTTGAACAGCTCGAGAGCCATTTTCTTCGGCAGACCGCACTGATATATCTTAAGCTCGGGACCGACAACGATAACCGAACGGCCCGAATAGTCAACGCGCTTACCCAGCAGGTTCTGGCGGAAACGTCCCTGCTTGCCCTTGAGCATGTCGGACAGAGACTTCAGCGGTCTGTTTCCGGGGCCTGTTACGGGTCTGCCGCGTCTGCCGTTGTCGATCAGCGCGTCAACAGCCTCCTGGAGCATTCTCTTCTCGTTTCTCACGATAATATCCGGGGCGCCCAGATCGAGCAGCCTCTTTAATCTGTTGTTTCTGTTTATAACTCTTCTGTACAAGTCGTTAAGGTCACTGGTGGCAAATCTGCCGCCGTCAAGCTGGACCATGGGTCTTATCTCGGGAGGGATAACCGGGATAACGGTCAAAATCATCCATTCCGGCTTGTTGCCCGAGTGGCGGAACGCCTCGACGACCTCGAGCCGTCTCACGGTTCTTATCTTTTTCTGACCCTTCGCGTCCTCGAGCTCCTGCTTGAGCTCATGGTACAGCTCCTCAAGGTCGATCTCGCGGAGCATTTCAAGGATCGACTCGGCGCCCATGCCCGCGCGGAACATGTCGCCGTATTTCTCGCGGTTCTCGGTGTATTCCTTCTCGCTGAGTATCTGGTTCTTCATCAGACCCGTCTGGCCCGGGTCCATAACTATATATGCCGCGAAGTAGAGCACCTTTTCAAGGGCACGCGGCGATATGTCGAGCATAAGGCCCATGCGTGACGGAATGCCCTTAAAGTACCATATATGCGACACCGGCACGGCCAGCTCAATATGGCCCATGCGCTCGCGCCTTACCTTGCTCTTTGTTACCTCAACGCCGCAGCGGTCGCAGACAACGCCCTTATAGCGGACGCGCTTGTATTTTCCGCAGTGACATTCCCAGTCCTTCTGGGGGCCGAAAATTCTCTCGCAGAACAATCCGTCCTTCTCCGGCTTTAAGGTTCTGTAATTTATAGTCTCCGGCTTTTTAACCTCGCCTCTTGACCATTCTCTAATCTTCTCGGGTGAAGCGAGCCCGATCTGAATAGCTTCAAAATTTTGATATTCGCCCATTAAAGACCACGCCTTTCTACTCACATTATGCCGTGAGTCAGCATATTTTCGGGATCAAATTAAAAATCTTCTTCCTCGTCGTCGTCAAAATCCTCGGCGTCCTTCATAGCCTCGTAGGATTCAAGATCGTCAGTCTCGTCAAAGAGGTCGGCCTCGCTGTCGCCTGTTTTGCCCGCGAGTATCTGCGTAACCTCGTCGATCAGGCTTGTCTCGGAGTCTTCCTCTTCATCGTAATCGTCGTCGATCAGAAGGTCCTCCTCGTCTTCTTCCTCATCCGCGGGACGCTGCTCGGGCTTCTGAGCGCTCTCGTCTTCCTCGAAGCCTGCGATGTTAACCGGCAGATCCGCCGCGTCATCATCGTCGAGGCTCTCTCTTAAAATAACCTCATTACCGTCGCCGTCAAGCACCTTGATGTCAAGCGCCAGACTCTGGAGCTCCTTGATGAGCACCTTAAAGGACTCGGGCACGCCCGGCTCGGGCACGTTTTCGCCTTTAACGATCGCCTCGTAGGTCTTGACTCTGCCCACAACGTCGTCCGACTTGACAGTCAGGATCTCCTGCAGAGTGTAAGCCGCGCCGTAAGCCTCAAGCGCCCAGACCTCCATTTCTCCGAAACGCTGGCCGCCGAACTGGGCCTTGCCGCCCAGGGGCTGCTGCGTAACAAGCGAATACGGGCCCGTGGAGCGGGCATGGATCTTGTCGTCAACAAGGTGGGCAAGCTTGAGCATGTGCATGTATCCCACGGTTACGCGGTTGTCAAACGGCTCGCCTGTCCTGCCGTCATAGAGCACGCTCTTTCCGTCGCGTTCATATCCGGCCTCCTCCAGCGCATCCATGATGTCTTCCTCTGTGGCTCCGTCGAACACCGGGGTCGCGACCTTCCAGCCGAGAGCCTTGGCGGCGTAGCCCAGATGAACCTCAAGAACCTGTCCGATATTCATACGCGAAGGCACGCCCAGCGGGTTAAGCACTATCTGAAGCGGCGTTCCGTCGGGCAGGAACGGCATATCCTCAACGGGCAGTATCCTTGAGACAACGCCCTTGTTTCCGTGGCGGCCCGCCATCTTGTCGCCGACCGAGATCTTTCTCTTCTGGGCGATATAGCAGCGCACGACCTGATTAACGCCCGGGGGCAGCTCGTCGCCGTTCGCTCTGGTGAACACTTTCACGTCAACTATTATTCCGTACTCGCCGTGGGGAACGCGCAGCGAGGTGTCGCGCACCTCTCTGGCCTTCTCGCCGAATATGGCGCGGAGCAGTCTTTCCTCGGCCGTGAGCTCGGTCTCGCCCTTCGGCGTGACCTTTCCGACCAGAATGTCTCCGCTTTCAACCTCGGCGCCTATTCTGATTATTCCGCGCTCGTCAAGATCCTTGAGCGCGTCGTCGCCGATGTTGGGAATATCTCTTGTTATTTCCTCGGGGCCGAGCTTGGTGTCGCGGGCGTCAACCTCATATTCCTCAATATGGATCGAGGTGAACACGTCGTCCTTAACAAGCTCTTCGCTGATTAGTATAGCATCCTCGTAGTTGTAGCCCTCCCATGTCATAAACGCCATGCGGATATTGCGGCCGAGGCCTATCTCGCCGTTTCTCGTGGAGGGGCCGTCGGCTATGATCTGGCCCTCTTTTATCTTTTCGCCCTTTTCGACTATGGGCTTCTGGTTCACGCACATGCCCTGGTTGGAGCGGGTGAATTTTATAAGCTTGTATGTGTCGATGTCGCCCTCGTCGGTCTTTACCTTGATAGTGGTGGCCGAAACATACGACACGGTTCCGGCGTGCTTCGCGAGAACGCACACGCCCGAGTCCTTGGCGGCCTTGTACTCCATGCCGGTTCCGATGATTGGAGACTCGGGAACAAGGAGCGGAACGGCCTGGCGCTGCATGTTGGAGCCCATCAGGGCGCGGTTCGCGTCGTCGTTCTCAAGGAAGGGGATCATCGCCGTGGCGATCGACGTCACCTGTCTGGGCGAAACGTCCATATAGTCAACGCGCTCGGGAGCGACCTCCACAAACTCGTCTTTAAATCTTGTTACTACCTTTTTCTTCTTGAATGTGCCGTCGTCGTTGAGGGGCTCGTTGGCCTGCGCGACAAAGAAGCCCTCCTCCTCGTCGGCGGTCATATAGAACACCTCGTCGGTCACGAGCTTATGCTCTTTGTCAACTCTGCGGTACGGAGTCTCGATAAATCCGTACTCATTGACCTTGGCAAAGCCGCTCAGCGAGTTGATAAGTCCGATGTTCGGGCCTTCGGGCGTCTCTATGGGGCACATGCGGCCGTAATGAGAATGGTGCACGTCGCGCACCTCGTAGCCCGCGCGCTCTCTTGACAGTCCGCCGGGACCGAGGGCCGAAAGCCTTCTCTTGTGAGTCAGCTCGCCCAGGGGGTTTATCTGGTCCATGAACTGCGACAGCTGCGAGGAGCCGAAGAACTCCTTTATCGCCGAGGTCACGGGTCTTATGTTTATGAGCGACTGGGGCGTGATCGCGTCAAGATCGGATGTCGTCATTCTCTCGCGGACAACGCGCTCCATTCTTGACAAGCCTATTCTGAACTGATTTTGCAGCAGCTCGCCCACGCTTCTTATTCTTCTGTTGCCCAAATGGTCAATATCGTCAACGCTGCCCACGCCGTTTGCCAGATTGCCGATATACGAGATCGAAGCCATTATGTCGTCGATCAGCACATGCTTCGGCTGCAGCTCATCGCGTCTGTCGGTGAGCAGGGTCTTAAACTCTTCGGAATTGGGGTCGCCCGCGCTCTCGATTATCTCATCAAGAACCGTGCGGCGGACACGCTCGGTAATTCCGCACTCTCTGGGGCTGTAGCTCAGCTCCTCGCCGGTCTTGTTCAGCACATACGCCGGAATGTCGACCATGTGGTTCGAGATGACCTTGGTGCGCGCTCCGTCGCATTCGAGAACGAGAGAGTTTATGCCGTGAGCCTCAAGCTCCTTCGCGGTCTCGGCGGAGATCTTGTCGCCCGCCTCGCACAGCACTTCTCCGGTCAGGGGGCTTACCACCGTCTCGGCGGAGATCTGACCCTTAATTCTGGCCGAGAGCATCAGCTTTTTGTTATACTTATATCTGCCGACCTTCGCCATGTCGTAGCGCTTGGGGTCAAAGAAGGTGCTGGAAAGCAGCGACTGAGCGCTGTCAACCGTGGGCGGCTCGCCCGGACGGAGCCTTCTGTAAACCTCAAGCAGGCCTTCCTCATGGTTCTTGGCGGTATCTTTTTCCATCGTCGCGATAAGCCTTTCGTCCTCGCCGAAAAGCTCTTTTATCTCCGCGTCGGTTCCAATTCCGAGGGCGCGGATAAGCACCGTCACCGGAATTTTTCTGGTGCGGTCAATTCTCACATAAAATATGTCGTTGCTGTCGGTCTCATACTCAAGCCACGCGCCGCGGTTTGGAATAACCTGAGACGAAAACAGCTTTTTACCCAATTTATCGTAGGTCTGGGAATAATAAACGCTCGGCGAGCGAACAAGCTGAGACACGATAACGCGCTCGGCTCCGTTTATAATAAACGTGCCCGAGGGCGTCATGAGCGGAAAATCGCCCATGAATATCTCCTGCTCCTTGACCTCGCCCGATTCCTTGTTGATAAGCCGAACCTTCACTCTGAGAGGCGCCGCGTATGTCGCGTCCCTTTCCTTGCACTCTTCGATATCGTATTTCGGTGTGTTCTCCAAGTGATAGTCGATAAACTCCAAAATAAGATTTCCTGTATAATCCGTAATAGGCGAAACATCATGAAAGACTTCCTTAAGTCCCTCGTTTAGAAACCAGTTATAGGAATTTGTCTGGATTTCAATAAGATTGGGCATCTCTAAGACTTCGTTAATCTTTCCGTAGCTCATGCGCGTGTTTTCGCCAAGTTTCACAGGATGTGGCATAAAACTGATCACCTCTCGTAAAAATTTTAATGAAATCGCAAGCTTAGCCCGGAAAATCCGCGTTTTTTTGATACGCGAACCGGGCGCCGCACGATTTTAAATTATTTCTGAAAAATTGCCATAAGTACCTCCGATATGCCATTAATTGAAAAAACGTCATAAACCCGCGTAAAATCGTGATTTTCAAGCGATTAATTCCCGCTCTTAAGTATTGATTTTCCGCAAAATCGGCACAGTACCTCACTTTAAACAGATTATAATGATAACACAAAAAATTTTGTATGTCAAGCATAAAAATATAAAAATATTTATTTTTTTCAAAAAACACAAAAATTCACCAATAATAAGATAGAAAAGGAGCGCCCGCCGCCGCAAGCGCTCCTATTAATTGTCCGCTAATCACCGCTTTGATCCTTCGGCTCGGCGAGGGGTTTTATGTCGTCGGTTCCGTCCCACAGCATGAGCTTCACATCCTCGTCGGGAACGGCCGCCGTGATAAATCGGCTAAGCTTTGCCGTGTATTCGCTTCCGCCTTCCGCCTCCGTTTTGAAGCCTTCGATCACGCAGTCAAGCATAACATCATCTTTGTACTTCGCCATAATCAGCGTGAAGGCCGTTCCCGTTGGCGTTCCGTCGGGAATAAATATTTTCGCTTCGCCCGACTCTTTATCAACGCTCAATATTTTCCACGAGGTTTCAACCGGCCCGCTTGACGGCGTTGCCGTCGGCGCTGTTGTAGGCGTAATTGTCGGAGCAGGCGTATTTGTCGGCGCCGACGTCGGCGTTATTGTCGCCGTAGGCGTTGGCGGTGACGTCACTGTCGGTGTCGCTGTCGGCGTTTCCGTGGGCGTCGGTGTCGTTGTCACTGCGGGCGTCGCTGTGGGCGTCGGATCAACATCCTTAAAATGCTTTGCCGCAGACATCAAATAATTGTTGTTCTCCTCGCTTATCGTTATCGCGTTCCACTCATTCTCGGTGCCGTCGAAGTACACATCTTTGAGTCTTACGCAGTTCATGAACGCGCGGCGCATAATTTCAGAAAGACCGTTTGGCAGATATATGCTCTCAAGATTAGGACAGCCGATAAAGGCGTTTGCGCCTATCTCTTTTACGTCCGCCGAAACGATCACGGGGTTCACTCCGCAGTAGGCAAACGCGCCCTCGCCTATGCCCGCAACCTTTTCGGGAACTCTGTATTCTCCGCTTCTGCCCGTAGGACAATACACAAGAGTTGACATGTCCTTGCTGAACAAAATTCCGTCCTCCGAGCGGAATGTTTGATTTTCCGAGTCCGCAATTATCTCTTTCATATTCCAGCAGCTCATAAATGACGAACCTTTTATCTCGCTCACTCCCGCGGGGATCTCCACTCTTGAGAACCCGCACATTGCGAACGCGTTGGCGCCGATCGTCATCAGATTTTTGGGTAATTCTATCTCGCTCAAACCGGTCTGAGCGAAGGCCCGGTCTCCTATGACCTCAAGGGTGTCGGGCAGGGTCACTTTCATAATGCCTTTTCTTTCAAACGCCGAATCGCCTATGGCAGTCACGGGCAAGCCCTCGATCTCGCTCGGTATATTCAGTTCACTCGGCGTTCTACTTGCTCTCAGGCCCGTTATCGTAACGGTTTTGTTATCCACGATCTCCCATTTTATCAGCGACAGCGGATCGGTCGTCGCTGTAGGCGTGGGCTCGGGTGTTTGCGTAGGTTCGGGCGTCGCCGTGGGTCTTGTGTCCTCTTTCACAAAGCTTCCGTCCGCAAGGTCGTTGGCGTATTCCTCGATCCTTGTATATCCGCTCGGAAGGATCACCGCCGCGTCAGCGGCATTGTTCTTATCCGAGCCGTTTTGATCCTCCCATCTGTCGGGAAGTCCGTCCTTGTCGCTGTCGGGTTCGGGATAACCTTTAAGTTCGGGAAGGCCGCCCGCGTCCGACGGCGTGTCGATTATTCCGTTGGCTCCGTGCTCAGCCGTGCCGTTTCTTACATCGTCGATCACTCTCGCGTCCAAACTATCGCGTGACAGACTGGCACCGGCATTCGCTAGGACCGCTTCGTATGCTTCCTCTGCTGACTGCATTTTTACGGGATATTCATCGCTATACTTAAAATGCACATTCTGCGCATCCGCGTTATTCGAGATCGGTTCGTATTTAACATTTTTGTTGTTGGTTCCGCTCGGGCCGCTTGTCCAGACATAGTAGTTTTGAGCCGTTGAGTCCTTGGTGACGCCCAGCGCGTTGTTTTCGGTAACATCGGGATAGCCCTCAACATGATTACCGTCAAGATAAAGGTCTGTACTCCAGACAAACGTCTTGTCGTTGCCCGTGGAGCTTAATTCGTATATCTTGCTTTTAACTCCACTTCCGGTCGCGGGACCCGACTTATAGTAACAGTTGACTATATTTATCGCCATGGCAGCTTGGCCGCCGTAAGCCGAGTTGTCGCCCCAGTTGTATATGACATTGTTGCGCCAGTCCGTAAGCTGACGCTGCTGCGTCATGTCATAGTCGCCGTCGTCTATACCAACAAGCATTTTAAAGTCGCCCTCGGGCGCTCTGGGGTTCCTGCTCTTGTGGTGCGCCATAAGGTTGTGGTGGAAGCTCGCGTTCGCGCCGCCCCAGATGCCGCCGTAGCCGTGGCTGCCCTTCGCGTGGACTGAATTGTTGAGGCTTTCGGATATTATGCACCACTGCATGGTGAAATTTGTGTTGTCATAAAAAGATGCGCACTCATCAACGCTCCAGCTTATCGAGCAGTGGTCGACTATCACGTTATTTATATTTCTGCCGCCGAGGGAATCGTCCTCAACGTCGTTCTTGTCGCCCATTCTGAATCTTAGGTAGCGCAGTATCACGTTGCTTGAGTTTATATGCGTGTCATAGCCCGTGACGCATATTCCGTCGCCCGGCGCGGTCTGGCCGAGTATTGTCAGATCGCCGCCGCTGATATTGAGGCGGGCTTTCAGCTCAATATTTCCCGACACGTCAAACACGATTATTCTGTTGCCTCTTGATACAGCGTCGCGCAGAGAGCCTTGGATAGGACTATCACCCGCGTTTTTGTCATAGTCTTTAAGAGTCGTCACATGATATATTTCTGGCCTTGAAGCCGCTCTCGCGCCCGTGGCGTACATTCCGCCGCCCTCTGCTCCCGGAAACGCGGAGAGGCTGTCCGCCGCCGCGACGGCCCGAGATCCGTTACCGCTTTTTTCAAGTCCATTGACCGCGGACGCGCCGCACGGCAGCAATGCCGCAAGCATCGTCAAAGCCAATATCAAGCATAGTTTTTTCATAATATAATCCTCCTGATATAATATCCTCAAAAATGACCGCCGGCCCGCCGCCGTGTCACGCGGCGGGAACGCGGATCATGTTTGGGAAGAAACCGCTTGTCCGTATTTTGGAATTTACAGACGCGCTGTCTTTATGTCACATTATACTACGCAAGTAATTGTTTGTCAATATCATATATTTAATTTTTAACGGACAACAAAAAAACGAGGGAACAACCGAGCTTTTTTCACTCAATTATCCCCGCGTAGTTTCTATTCTCTAATCTATATTCAGGGCTCCCGCAAAGCCCGCCGAGCTTAGCCATAAGCAAAAAGCGCGGGGATAACCAAGCATTTTCCGCCTAGGTTTCCCCGCGTAGTTTCTATTCTCTAATCACTAATCCCTACGTTAGTACATTCCTCCGCCGCCGGCCATTGCAGCGGCCGCCGCCGCGTCAGCAGCCGGGTCGGGCTTGTCGGCAACCACGCTCTCGGTGGTCAGGATCATAGCCGCGATGCTCGCCGCGTTCTGCAGAGCGCTTCTTGTAACCTTTGTGGGATCAACTATACCCTCGGCAAGCATATCCTGATACTCGCCGCTGAGCGCGTTGTAGCCTATTCCGGGCTTGCTGTCCTTGATCTTGTTGACTATAACGCTGCCCTCAACGCCCGCGTTATAGGCGATCTGTCTCACGGGCTCCTCAAGAGCGTTGAGCACGATCTGAGCTCCGGTTTTCTCGTCGCCCTCGAGGCTTTCCATAAGCGCCTCAATAGCGGGCAGAGCGTTGATGTAGGCCGTGCCGCCGCCGGCGACAATGCCTTCCTCAACTGCGGCTCTCGTGGCCGCCAAAGCGTCCTCGATCCTGAGTTTCTTCTCCTTCATCTCAACCTCGGTGGCCGCGCCGACCTTGATGACAGCCACGCCGCCGCTGAGCTTCGCGAGACGCTCCTGAAGCTTCTCTTTGTCAAACTCGGATGTGGTCTCCTCGATCTGAGCCATGATCTGGTGAATTCTGGCGTCGATCCGGCCCTTGTCGCCCAAGCCGTTAACGATTATTGTGTTCTCTTTTGTTATCTTGACCTGACGCGCCTGACCGAGCTGATCGATCTGCGTCTCCTTAAGGTCAAGGCCGAGCTCCTCGGAGATAACCTGACCGCCGGTCAGAATAGCGATGTCCTGAAGCATTTCCTTTCTTCTGTCGCCAAAGCCGGGAGCCTTTACCGCGACGCAGGTGAATGTGCCGCGCAGCTTGTTCACGATAAGAGTGGACAGAGCCTCGCCCTCAACGTCCTCGGCAATGATTATCAGCTTTTTGCCCGCCTGAACGATCTGCTCAAGCAGGGGCAGGATCTCCTGAATATTTGAGATCTTTTTGTCAGTTATAAGAATGTAGGCGTCGTCGATAACGGCCTCCATTTTGTCGGTGTCGGTCACCATGTAGGGGGTGATGTAGCCTCTGTCGAACTGCATTCCCTCGACAACCTCTGAGTATGTCTCAGCCGTCTTTGACTCCTCAACGGTGATAACGCCGTTGTTTGTAACCTTTTCCATAGCCTCGGCGATAAGTGTTCCGACAGTCTCGTCAGCCGCCGAAATCGAGGCAACGCGGGCTATGTCGTTCTTTCCGTCGATTGCCTTGCTGCCCGCTATGATCTTGTCAACAGCCGCGTCAACGGCCTTTGAGATGCCCTTCTTGACAATCATCGGGTTCGCGCCCGCAGTCACGTTTTTAAGTCCCTCTCTCACGAGAGCTTGGGCCAGCAGCGTGGCTGTGGTCGTGCCGTCGCCGGCAACGTCGTTGGTCTTTGTAGCGACTTCTTTCACGAGCTGCGCGCCCATGTTCTCGAACGCATCCTCAAGCTCGATATCCTTGGCGATAGTCACGCCGTCGTTTGTGATAAGGGGCGCGCCGTACTTTTTGTCGAGCACAACGTTCCTGCCCTTGGGGCCGAGAGTTACCTTGACGGTATTCGCCAGCTGATCAACGCCGCTTTGGAGCGCTTTTCTGGCGTCCTCGCCGAATTTTATTTCCTTTGCCATATTAAATTACCTCCTGAATTTTAAATTTTGATCCGCGATTACTCAACAACCGCCAATACGTCCTTCTGGCTGATGATAACGTATTCCTCGCCGTCAAGCTTGACCTCGGTGCCGGCGTATTTGCTCATGATCACCTTGTCGCCGACCTTGAGCTCCATCTTTACCTCTTTGCCGTCAACCATGCCGCCGGGGCCAACCGCGATAACCTCCGCGAACTGGGGTTTCTCTTTTGCCGAGCCCGCTAAGATGATGCCGCTCTGCGTGGTCTCCTCAGCCTCCGCCATCTTTGTGACAACTCTGTCTGCCAAAGGTTTGATTTTCATTAATATATGCCTCCTTTTGAATTTGATCATATTGTTAGCACTCTCTTATCGGGAGTGCTAATGATATTCTACTCGCATTTTAATATAATTTCAAATTTATTTAATTGTTATTATATTCCGTTATTGGCAATTATATTCAATTAATTAATATTTTCATGCGCTTTCTTAAATTATTGCGTTTTTTTGCCTTTAATATTTATTCCGTCATTAAACGCGGTCTGTTCTATCTCCTCGGGCGAGGGCTCGTGCCTCTCGTCGATCGGGGTGTATTCAAGCCGCTTGACCGCGCTCTTATAGGCCGGGCGGATAATTCTGCTGCCGGTGGTTATCTCCTCTATCCTGTGCGCGCACCAGCCCACAATTCTCGCCATCGCGAATATCGGCGTGAACAGCTCGCGCGGAATTCTCAACATCTGATAAACAAAGCCCGAATAAAAGTCCACGTTCGCGCACATGGGCTTGTCGATGCCCTTGACGTCCTTAAAGACTATCGGTGCGAGCTCCTCTATCGAGGCGTACAGATTGAATTCGTCAGTATGACCCATGGCCTCGGCCAACTTTCCGGCGCGCTCTTTGAGGATGACCGCGCGGGGATCGGAGATCGTATAAACCGCGTGGCCCATGCCGTAAATGAGGCCCTTGCCGTCTCCGGCCTCCTTGAGCATGATTTTTTTCAGATACTCGTATATCTCGTCCTTGTCGTTCCAGTTCTTGACGTTGTTTTTGATCTCGTCCATCTGGACGCGCATCTTGTCGTTCGCGCCGCCGTGCTTAGGGCCCTTCAGCGAACCGACAGCCGCCGCGATCGCGGAATAAGTGTCGGTGTCGGTCGAAGAGAGCACATGAACAGCGAAGGCCGAGTTGTTTCCGCCGCCGTGCTCCGCCTGAAGCATAAGTGTGAGGTCGAGGATCTCGGCCTCAAGACGGGTAAACCGGTTATCGGGCCTTATCATGTGCAGGAAATTTTCCGCCGTGCTGTATTCGGGGACCGGATTGTGCAGGATAAGGCTCTGGTTGTCGAAATAATGCCGCTTGCAGGCGTAGGAATTGGCTATAAGCAACGGGAACCTCGCTATAAGCAGCAGACTCTGGCGCAGCAGGTTGGGCACCGATATATCGTCGGGATTGTCGTCGTACGAATACAGGGCCAGAACGCTTCGCGCGAGCTTGTTCATAATATTCTTGCTGGGCGCCTTTAATATCATATCCTCGGTGAACTCCGGGGGGAGCGTCCTGAAATCGGCCAGATTTTTTTCAAAATGATCAAGCAGCGAGCGGCTCGGCAGAAAGCCGAACAGCAGCAGGAAGGCGACCTCCTCGAAGCCGTAACGCTTCTCGGCAAAGCAGTTGGCAACGATGTCCTCGATATCTATGCCTCTGTATCTCAGCTTTCCCTCGACGGGCACCTTGTTGCCCTCGTCCATAACGTAGCCGTGGACCTCGCCTATTGAGGTCATTCCCGCCAGCACGCCCGTGCCGTCGGCGTTCCTCAGCCCGCGTTTCACGTTGTACATATCATAATAGCGCGATGGTATCTTGTTCCAGCGCGAGTTCTGGCTTCTCATAAATTCGATAAAATTCTCCATGTTGGCGTTAAAGTCACTTGACTTAATGTCCATATGCCGCCGCCTCTCTTTCTTGTGAACTAATCAAAATAATTATACACTAATTTCAAAAGCGGTGTCAACGTAAATATACCTAATTATTGCCAACAATTTGTTCTGTTTTTTGTTATCGGCGATAGGGCTCGAAAATATTTGACATACGCCGGGTTTATGTTATACTGTAAAGAGCAAAACGCGTCTTTGAGGCGCGGCAAAGGAGCAGATCATGAAAAACAAAAAAGCGGTTTCGGTTATATTTATTCTCGCTGCGGCGTCGGGCTGGGGAATTATCGGAGTTTTCTCGCGGCCCCTGGCGGCCGCGGGCCTCACTCCCATCCAGATAACCTTTGTCCGCAACATAATCACCGCGGTCCTGATGGGGATTTTCCTGCTTGTTAAAGACCGCTCGCTGCTTAAAATACGTGTCCGCGATATTTGGATATTTTTGGGCAGCGGGCTTTTGAGCATCGTTTTCTTTAACGTGTGCTATTTTCTTACGATTGAGCGCACGACGCTCGCCGCGGCCTCGATCCTGCTCTATACCGCGCCCTGCTTTGTCATGCTGATCTCGGCGGCGCTGTTTAAGGAAAAGATCACGGCGCAAAAGCTGATTGCGCTGGCTCTGGCCTTTGCTGGCTGCGTTCCGGCGAGCGGGTTCGCGGGAGGAAGCATAACTCCTTTCGCGCTGATGACAGGCTTGGGCTCGGGAATAGGCTACGCGCTTTACAGCATATTCGGAAAGATCGCCCTGAAGCGCTACTCGCCGTTCACCACGGTGTTTTACACCTTCGCGGTCGCGGCCGCGGGCCTGCTGCCGTTTTCGGATTTCGGCGGCATTGTCGGCGCGCTTTCGGGCGGGCCGCTGCTCACCGCGGCGGGTCTCGGAGTGATCTCGACGTTCCTGCCGTTTATTTTCTACACCTACGGCCTTGAAAAGATCGACGCGGGCAAAGCCTCTGTTCTGGCCTTCGCGGAGCCGATGATCGCCACGGCTGCGGGGATCGTTATTTTCGGCGAGAGCCTCACGATCAAAAACGCGGCGGGAATACTGATGATCTTCGCGGCGATCGTGCTGCTCAATATCCCGCTCGGCAAAAGCAAGAAAACTTCGGGGTAATTTCCAAATTATATTGATTTGCGGGGCATATAGTGTTATAATAATCAAGACGCAAAGCTTTGGAGGTTTTTTATGAGTTTTTACGAGGTGTTCCTGATCGCCGTGGGGCTCGCAATGGACGCGTTCGCGGTATCCGTCTGCAAGGGACTCAAGATGCGGAAGGTTGATTTTAAATACACGCTTATAATCGCGTTCTTTTTCGGCTTTTTCCAGGCGGCGATGCCGACGATCGGCTGGCTTGCCGGACGGCAGTTTGAAAGCTATATCAACAGCGTTGACCACTGGATCGCCTTTGTTCTGCTGGCGTTTATCGGCGGCAAAATGGTGTGGGACGCGCTGCATGAGGACGGAGCCGACGACAGCGCGATCGTCTATGACTTTAAAGAGATAACCATGCTGGCGGTCGCCACAAGCATCGACGCTCTGGCCGTCGGAGTCTCGTTCGCCTTCCTCGAGGTGAGCATTATCCCCTCCGCCTCGGCTATCGGAATTATCACGTTTTTGCTTTCGATCGTCGGCGTTATGATCGGGAACCGCTTCGGCATGAAATTCAAGACCAAAGCCGAGGTCGCCGGCGGAATTATACTCATATTGATCGGGCTTAAGATCCTGCTTGAGGGACTTAACATAATTAATTTTTAGGCGGCCGCCGATCGGACACGGCGCGTCGGTCGCGCAGACAATATCTGAACAATGAATGGGAGATGACAAAATGAAAGAGGAACTGTACACCATACCGGTGAACGAGGCGCTTGAACAGGACGGCGAGTGCCTTTTCTGCACGCTCAACAAAAAGCTCGAAGCTGATATACTCAACTATATCCTCGGCCCGTCATACATGGAGGAGGACATACGCGGTGAGACCGACAAGCTCGGCTTTTGCAAAAAGCACTACCGCCAAATGTACGGCGAGCAGAACCGCCTCGGCGTGGCACTTATGACAAGCACGCACCTGAAGCATGTGCGCGGTGAGCTCAAAAGCCTGCTCGATCGTGAGGCCGCGCAGAAGCCCGCGAAAAAAGGACTGTTCAAAAAGGCAGACGAGAGCGGATCGCCCGCGCAGGAATACCTCGCCGGGCTCGAAGACTCGTGCTACGCCTGCAACCGCATGGAAAGCAGAATGAAAAGCTATATCGGCACCTTCTTCCACCTTTGGAAAAAGGAACCCGAATTTATCGAGAAAATCAAGAACTCCAAGGGCTTTTGCCTCGAGCATCTTGAGATGCTGCTGAGAGAGGGCAAAAACCGCTTGAGCGACGCCGCATACGCCGAGTTCCTGTCGGTTATCGCGCCGCTTGAGATGAAGCAGCTCGACGCGCTTCAGGAGGACGTGGACTGGTTCATCCAGAAATTTGACTACCGCTTTAAGGACGAGCCGTGGAAAAATTCAAAGGACGCGCTGCCGCGCGCCATTCAGCGGCTTGCGGCGATCGAGGTGGAGGATTAGCCATGCGGATCGTTACTGCTGCCGAAATGAAAGAGATAGAGCGCCGCGCAAACGAGCGCGGCATGTCATACTATGACATGATGGAAAACGCGGGCCGGAAAGCCGCGGAATACATAAAGGAAAACACCAAGGATTTTGGAACCAAGCTGTGCCTGATCTGCGTCGGCGCGGGCAACAACGGCGGCGACGGCTATGTCGCCGCGCGTTACATCAAAAAGCTCGGCGGAACGCCGATCATCATGATGGCTTGCGGAACGCCCAAAACTCCCGACGCGGCGCGGAACTTTGAGCTTGCGAAAGACATGGGGATCGAGATAGTCAGATTTGACCCAAGCCTCAGCGCGGCGGTCATTTACGGCTGCGAGGTGATTGTTGACTGCGTGTACGGCACCGGCTTTCACGGCGGTATCAGAGAAGATGTGAGGCCGCTGTTTGACATAATAAACGACAGCGACGCGGTGAAGTTCGCGGTCGATATTCCGAGCGGCGTTCCGGATGACGGCGAACCCGCCGAAGGAGCGATAAAGGCCGACCACACGATCGCCGTGCAGTATCTCAAGCGGGCGCACGTTTCGGCGCTCGAAAACTGCGGCAGGATCACGGTTATAGATATAGGCATAGGCGAATAATTCGTAAAAAAACGGATAGGGGCGATATTCCTCTATCCGTTTTAATTTATGGAACCGTCCGCGGACGGGCTTTTATTTTATTCCGTAGCCCGCGTTGAGCGTCACCAGATTTTGCGGGAATTTTCGATCGAGGCTCCAGTAGCCCAATCCCGACAGGTTATATCGTGCGGCGAGATCAAGCTTCGCGGTTATGCTGCGGGCGTCCTCGAACCAGACCTCGTGGAGCGCACCCTCGGGAGTCCTGTACCTGAACCATGGCGTCTGCGCCGTCTCGTCATAGCTTATCTCGGCTCCGTACCGCTCGGCAAGCTCCACCGCCCGAACGGGCGAGAGTGAGTCCGCGCGGGTTATGCCCTTCTCATAGGGCAGCGGCCAGTCATAGCCGTAGGTAGGCACTCCCATGTATATCTTATCCGCCGGGATGCGGCTCAGGCCGTAGCGCACAACGCGCTCCACCGAGTTGATCGGCGCCACCGCCATTGGCGCGCTGTATGTATAGCCCCACTCGTAGGTCATAAGCAGCACCTTGTCAACCGCCGCTCCGATCGCCGCGTAGTCGTGCCCCTCATACAGCGTTCCACGCTGGTCGTCGCTCGTTTTCGGTGCGAGAGCCGAGAACAGCGGATAGCCGAGCGGCGCGATACGCTCGCGCGCCCGCGTCAAAAACTCCACATAATCATTCTTTGTGGCGGGGTCTATGAACTCAAAATCCACGTCAAGGCCCGAATAGCCCTTGCTTTGCATATTGGCGACGATCTCATCAAGCAGACGGTTCCGGAGCGTCTCGCTTCCGAAAATCAGCGAGGCGCGGTCGCTGCTGAAATTTCCATACTCGGTAAGGGTCGAAAGATGCATCAGCGAAAGGACGCCCAAACGGTTCGCCTCGCTTATCATCGGGATATCGCCCTCCAGCGGAACCAAGCTTCCGCTCTCGCTTATGCCGTAGGTGAACGGCGTTTGATATGTCATGTACGGAAGCTGCTCTCTGAGCAGATCAAGCGAAATAAACGGATACGCGTATCCGTTGGTTTCAAAGGTCTTTCCCTTTTGCTCCCTCAGGCTGATAAACAGCGTCTGGCCCTGCCTTACGACCGGCCTGCCTCCCAAAAAGTAGTTGTTCCGATAAAGCGTCTTTAAGTCCGTTCCGTATCTTCGCGCTATTCCCGACAGGGTCTCGCCCGCCGCCACCGTATGCGTCACATCCGGCTCGGATATTACCGCGGCAAATCCCACGACCGCCCGTGACCCGGCCGTCACTCCGTTGTCCGCGAGAAAATTTTCAAGCGGGATATTATATTCCGCGGCAATCGACGAATATGTCTCGCCGGGCTTCACAATATGTATTATCATTCTCTAGCCTCCGTTCATGTTTTTAATTATTATATGCCGCCGCGAGAAAATTTGTTATCAAAAAGAACGCGTATCATCGGCGGTACGCGTTCAATTTATTATTCGGTTTTCAGTCCCATAGCCCGCCTTGCGAGCCGGTCGTGTATTCAAGCTCGGGGGTCTTGACGCTGACGCGCGTCCCGGCGGGAACGGAGCTTACTATAAACGCGTTGCCGCCGATCGTGGCGCCGTCGCCAATCACGGTCTCGCCGCCCAAAATGCTTGTTTCGGAATATATGGTGACATTGCTGCCTATCGTGGGGTGCCGCTTGACGCCGCGCAGCTCCTGGCCCTTTCGGGTGGAAAGCGCGCCGAGTGTCACGCCCTGATAGATCTTCACGTTGTCTCCTATCTCGGTGGTCTCGCCCACAACTATGCCGGTGCCGTGGTCGATAAAGAAATATTTGCCTATCGACGCGCCGGGGTGAATGTCTATTCCGGTGAGGCTGTGGGCGTGTTCGGTCATGATCCTCGGGATCATCGGTACCTTGAGAAGCTGCAGCTCATGCGCTATCCTGTACACCGTTACTGCGTACAAGCCGGGGTATGAGAATATGATCTCATCGGTGCTCGAGGCCGCCGGGTCGCCGCTTAAGGCCGCCTTAACGTCGGTGTATAAATACTCGCGTATCTCGGGTATCTTTTTCAAAAACGCGCCCGTGATCTTTTCCGCCTTCTCGTTCAGCGCGGACTTGGGGCAGTCGGCGCACAGATCGCCGCTGCCGAGGGCACGGGCTATCTGCTTGTTCAGATTATACTGCACGAACTCAAGCTGCTCGCCCACATAATATGTTATGTATTCCGAACGCACCTTGCCGCTGTCGAAATAACCCGGGAAAAGTATGCGGCGCAGGCGCTCGATCACCTCGATAATGATGTCCTTGTTGATCATGTTGTCCTCGTCAACGCGGCTCATGCCGTCGCAGCCTTCGTAGCTTTTTAAGATCGACTCGACCAATTGTTCGGTTTCGCGCTTCACAAACATCAACCTTTCAATAGATAATTTTATTTAACGCTCCATTTTCCAGTACTGCACGCTGTACGGCGGGAGCTCGCTTCCGCCGCCGAAATCGTGCGTCTCGCCGGTGATCAGATCGACCGCCGTGCCGCAGCCCGCGTCAAAATGGGCGGTGTACGGGGCGTTCTCGATATTCACGGCGACCAGCACACGCTCGTCATCGCATTTGCGCTCGAAGATTGCCTGCTTGTTGGTGAGAACTACCGACTTAAAGCTGCCGAAGCACAGGGCCTTTGACTCCTTGTGAGCCTTGGCGAGCTTTGAGATAAACGCCGTCAGCTCATTAGTTTCGGGCTTTTCAAAGCAGGGCCTCAAGGCGTGATCGCCGTCCTGCTTCTTGCCCAAAGCTCCCCACTCGCTGCCGTAGTAGACGCAGGGCACGCCGGGCATTCCGAACAGCACTCCATAGATAAGCGGCAGGTGGTTCTTGTCGGTGAGTATGTCGGCCACGCGGGTCACGTCGTGGTTATCAACAAAGCAGAGCAGATGCTTGCCGCGGTACAGGCACCAGTTGTCGGGGCCGAACTGACGAAGCAGCGAATGCACGATCTCGAACATATTGAGCGAGTTCATGCTTGAATACAGGCCCTTGTAGCACTCGTAGTTGGTGCAGCTATGCAGCTTGTCGTCCGAGACGAACTGATTATAGTCGCCGTGGAGCAGCTCGCCGATAAGCACGAAATCCTCCTTGAGCGAATTGCAGTGGCTCCGAAGCGTCCTGAGAAAGTCCTGATCGAGGCAGTACGCCACGTCGAGGCGCAGGCCGTCGATATCGAACTCGTTCTTCCAAAAATCGACGCACTCCAAAAGATAGTTCACGACGGCGGGATTTCTGAGGTTTAGCTTGACGAGCTCAAAATGGCCCTCCCAGCCCTCGTACCAGAAGCCGTCGTTATAATTGCTGTTGCCGTCAAAGCTGATGTGGAACCAGTCCTTATACGGCGAGTCCCACTTCTTCTCCTGCACGTCCTTAAACGCCCAGAAGCCGCGTCCGACGTGGTTGAACACGCCGTCAAGCACGACCTTGATGCCGTTTTCGTGAAGGGCGCAGCAGACCTCTTTGAAGTCCTCGTTGTTTCCGAGACGGCAGTCTATATTCTTATAGTCTCTGGTGTCGTATCCGTGATTGTCCGAGTCGAATATCGGCGAGAAATACACAGCGTCACAGCCGGTTTCCTTGATGTGCGGGATCCAGTCTATGACCTTTTTTATTCTGTTTTGGTAAACTCCGTCATTCGAGGTCGGAGCACCGCAGAACCCTATCGGATATATCTGATAAAACACGCTTTTTTCGTACCACATAACTCTGTTTCCTCCTGATTGATCATTTGTTTTCGGTTTTTGTCTTTTTGTTTTCGCTGTCCTTCCGCTTTTTGACCGGCTTCGGCTTCATTTCGCACATCTTCAAAAAGCACGCCGCGGTTGCGCGGGCGTCGTCAAGCGCCCTGTGCGGATGCTCATGCTCGACTCCGAGGCGCTCGCACAGAATTTTCAGGTTGTGCTTGGTTTCCTCCGGGAACCGCTCCTGAGACATTTTGAGCGTGTCGCGGGTGTCGTTTTTGAACTTCATCCGATATTTTTTCGCCACGGTGTTAAGGTATTTTAAATCATATGCCACATCGTGCCCCACTAAAACCGCAGCGCCGCAGAATTTTTTAAAATCCCTGAGCGCCGCGCGGGACGTCGGCATATCCTTTACCATTTCGTCGGTTATTCCGGTAAGCTCGCGGATTATCTGGGGTATGCCGTATCCGGGATTTATAAGCTGCTGATAGCTGTCGGTTATTTTTTTGTTTCTGAGCTTCACCGCGCCGATCTCAAGGAGCTCCTTGTCGTCCGGCCCGGTGCAGACCGTTTCCAAATCGAATACAACATACGTTTTGTTCAGCATTTTGTTGGTTTTTCCTTTCAACGTAGTGATTAGCGATTAGTGAATAGCGAATAGGACGGGCGGCAGATTGCCGCCCCTACAAGTTTGGCGAAATTCGGACGGCTCGCGGCGATCCGTTACATCATCCGCACTTGTAGGGGCGGATATTATCCGCCCGTCAGGCTCGCCTCCTTTTAAGGGGGAGAGCTGTCAGCGCAGCTGACTGAGAGGGAGTTTTTTGGCTTATTTATTCAGCTCCTGATTTAAAAGCTTATTCACAACGCCGGGGTCGCCTTTGCCTTTGAGTTCCTTCATGCACTGTCCCATAAGGAAGCCTATGGCCTTTTTGTTGCCCGAGTTATAGTCGTCAACCGCCTTGGAATTGGCCGCAATAACATTTTTTACGATCTCAAGCACCAATCCCTCGTCGCTCACCTGCTCGAGGTTATTGTCCTTGACATATTTCTCAACGTCCAGATCCTCGTTGAACGCGATCGCGAATATCTCCTTGGCCTTGTTGCGGTTGATCGTCTTTTTCTCAACCAGCCCGATCAGCGTAGACAGCGCCTTGGGCGTCAGCTTCATATCTTTTGCCTCGATGCCCTCGTCGCCCAGCTTGCGCATGAGCTCGCCCATGATCCAGTTGGAGACCTCCTTGGGGTTGCCGCAGAGCGCGGTGGTTTCCTCAAAGAAGTCGGCAAGCGCCTTCTGGCCGGTTATCATGTTCGCGTCATATTCGGGAAGGCCGAGCTCGCTGATATAACGCTGTTTTTTGGCCTCGGCCAGTTCGGGCAGGCTGTCTTTTACGGAGTTGTACCACTGATCGTCTATCTCGATCGGCGGCAGATCGGGCTCCGGGAAGTATCTGTAATCCTGCGCGTTCTCCTTGCTGCGCATGGCATAGCTCTTGTCCTTGTTGTCGTCCCAGCGGCGGGTCTCCTGAATTACCTTGCCGCCGCGCTCGATCACGTCGATCTGGCGCTTCGCCTCAAAATTTATCGCCTTGGCGATCGCTTTGAACGAGTTCAGGTTCTTCATCTCGGTTCTGGTTCCGAACTCCTCGGCTCCCGCCTGCCTTACCGACAGATTAACGTCGGCGCGCATAGAGCCCTCCTGCATCTTGCAGTCGGAAACGCCGAGATATTCAAGCGTCGACTTGAGCTTTGTCAGATACGCGATAACCTCCTCCGCGCTGCGGAAATCGGGCTCGCTGACTATCTCGATAAGGGGCACGCCGCAGCGGTTGTAGTCGCACTTGGTCTCGTCGTTGAACTCGTCGTGTATCAGCTTTCCGGCGTCCTCCTCCATGTGTATCTCGTGTATTCTTATATCCTTTTTGAGGCCGCTCTCGGTCTCGATCGGAACTCTGCCGTTCCGGCAGATCGGCAGATAAAGCTGCGAGATCTGGTACGCCTTGGGAAGGTCGGGATAGAAATAATTCTTTCTGTCAAATTTGTTGTAGCGGGTGATGTCGCAGTTCAGCGCGATACCCGCCTTCATCGCGTAGTTAACCACCTGACGGTTGACAACGGGCAGAGTGCCCGGCATTCCCGTGCAGACCGGGCAGCAATGCGTGTTCGGCTCGCCTCCGAACTCGGTCGTGCACGAGCAGAATATTTTTGATTTGGTCGCGAGCTCAACATGAACCTCAAGACCCATTACTGTTTCCCATGCCATATTACTCCGCCTCCTTTCCGAACTTCTCGGCCGGTTTTTTGTGATGATCGGTAAGCTGTTGATAAGCGAACGCGGCGTTCAATATCACGCTGTCGCCGAGCGGCGCGCCGACAAGCTGCGCCCCTATCGGCATTCCGTCCTTGTCGAAGCCGCAGGGAACCGAAATTCCCGGCAGACCCGCAAGGTTGACCGAAACGGTGTAAATATCCGACAGATACATCTTCAGCGGGTCGGAAAGGCTCTCGCCCATTTTCGGCGCGGTCGTCGGAGCCGCGGGGAAAAGAATAATGTCATATTTCTCGTAGGCCTCGTCAAAGGCTTTTTTGATAAGCGCCTTGACCTGGAGCGCCTTTTTGTAGTACGCGTCATAATATCCGGTGGACAGCGCGAAGGTTCCGAGCATGATCCTGCGCTTGACCTCCTCGCCGAAGCCCTCGCTGCGGGTCTTCATGTAAAGGTCGGTCAGATCCTCAAACCCGTCGGCGCGAAATCCGTACTTCACGCCGTCGAACCTTGAGAGGTTGGAGCTCGCCTCGGCCGCCGCGATTATATAATACGTCGGAACAGCGTAGTCGATAAGAGGCATGTCAAACTCCTCGGTCTCGGCGCCCTTCGATTTGAGCGTCTCCGCGACGCCCAGAACCGCGGTCTTGACGTCGGCGTTTAAGCCGTCGCCGAAGCACTGCTTTGGGATGCCTATCTTAAGTCCCGAAACGTCGCCGCTGAGACAGTCGAGATAGCTCTTGTGCTCAAAGTCAAGAGACGTGCCGTCCATCTCGTCTTTGCCGCAGATTATGTCTAAGATAGCCGCGCAGTCGGCCGCGTCCTTGGCGACCGGACCGATCTGGTCGAGAGACGAGGCGTAGGCGATCAGTCCGTAGCGCGATACCGCGCCGTAGGTCGGCTTCATGCCTGTGACGCCGCAGAACGAGGCGGGCTGCCTTATGCTGCCGCCCGTGTCGGAGCCCAGCGCGCACGGCGCCTCGCATGCGGCCACAGCCGCCGCCGCTCCGCTTGATGAGCCGCCGGTCACGCGCTCATGGTTCCACGGATTTTTTGTCTCGCCGTAGAACGAGGTCTCGCCGGTGCTGCCCATCGCGAACTCGTCCATGTTGAGCTTGCCTATGATAACCGCGCCCGCGGCGTTCAGCTTTTCAATGACGGTGGCATTATAGGGGGGCTTGAAATCGCCCAAAATCTTTGACGCGCAGGTCGTTTTCACGCCCTTTGTGCAGATGTTGTCCTTAATAGCGATCGGAACGCCCGCCAGAGGCGAGTCCTCAAGCTCGCCCGCGTCGATCATCGCCTGAACCTCCTCGGCGCGCTTTATCGCCTCGTTTTCAAGCGTCACGATATAGGCGTTTATTCCGCCGCTATAATACGGATCCTTTTTCTTTATCTCATCAAGCACGGCGCGGGCCGCGTCGGGCGCCTTTATCTCGCCGCTCTTGATCTTCGCGCCCAGCTCAAGGGCGGTCATTTCGGTAATGTTCATATTATTCTTCCTTTCTGTTCGGGTTAAAATCAAGTTCGGGCTATTCGACCGTTCTCGGAACGATGATCGCCTCGTCGTCCGCCTTGGGCGCGTTGGCGAGCAGTTCGGCCCTGTCGTGGCTCGGGCGCACAACATCGTCGCGCATAACGTTCTTCACGGCGAACGCGTGGGACATCGGCTCGACGCCCTCGGTGTCGATATTGTTCAGAACGTCCATATAACCGATGATCTCGCCCAGACCCTTGCGGGCGGTCTCGGCCTCCTCATCGCTCAGCTTGAGCCTCGACAGCTCCGCGACATACGCGACCATTTCTTTGGTAATTTCCATAAATATCACTCTTTTCGCTAAAAAATATAATTTTCAATAAATTTTAAACATACCGAAAACAATTATAGCAAAACGTGATTTTTTTGTCAATAATTTTTGCAAGATTAAAGGCTAAATTTGCCCGTATATAAAATCGGGCGGGAAAGCCGATATGACTTTCCCGCCCTGTATTTTTATATTTTATTTGAGGCCATCTCCCCATGTTGTAATATCGCCCGTGGATATCCAGCCCGCTTTTTTATAATCTCTTGTCTCAAGATCTTTCGGCTGTCCGCTGACCGTTATAACGTCCTCGCACTCAAACACGGTTATTGTTGCCTCGGGATTTATATATTTTTTATTCATAATATTTCACCTCTTAATTATTTTTTGAATAATTTGGATTTTTGACCCAGTTGTTTTCATCGGCACGGCCGGTGATTGTGTCCGAAAAGTAAATTTGTCCTCCGGTCGTCACCACAAACGCTTTCGCGTGATAGGCGGTATTGAATTGGGCGTTTATCAAATCGCCGTAAAATCCATCCTCGGTAAATGAATTATTATCATTAATATAATTTTGATAGTCAAGTATTTTACCGTCGCTGCCCACGAAATAAAATCCGTATTGTGAAATATTAGTGTTTCCCTTATATTGCTGGAAAAATCTTATTATTCCGATCTTGGGGTTACCCTCACCTGCCGCTGTGTCTCCCTCGGTGTAATATCCGCCGACCGCTTCTCCGTCTTTAAGATTGGCCGGCTCCACGCTTGCCGCATCTTTTTTGAATGTTACGTAAGCGAAATTTCCTATGTAACTGCCGCTCGGTATCGATATTTTCAAAACAACATTACCTTTCGCGCTTTTCGCTTCATCGAGAATCGGGCTTGTAAAATCCAAATATTTATCCCAACGTTCTTGTCCGTCTTCATATTTATGGGTTGAAATATTTTTAAACTCGGCGGCCTTCGTTCCTCCGACAAACACCTCAAAGCTGACCGGATTGGGATTATTTTTGGTCACAGGCTTTGATAAATTAACGACAACACTGTCATATTGGCTGTTTAAATCAACGGACGGCAAAGTCAGTTCGGCGGTATTACCGTTTATTGACTTAATACCGTCGGTTCTGCCCTGTGTTATTTTTCCACCGCTACTTAAATCTCCAACCGTTATGGAATTTTGTCCGAATGTTAATTTTAATCCGCTATCAATTTCCTCGGAATTTCCGTAGTCGGGAGCCGTTTTGTAAATTCTCAGGCTGCTTATCCAAAATTTTACATTGGATGCATTTTTAGTCAGCTGAATAGTAAAATACGCTTCGTTACCGGTTATATTAACAGCTTCTCCCTCATTAAATTTAACAGTGGTAAATTCATTCGTTGCCGTTTGTGTTTTTTCTACTCCGATTTTGTCCGAATTGGTGTCATGCTTGGTTGTTAAAAGGCTTTTTGTATCATTTCCACTTTTTATGTCATAATCAAAAATATATGTTCCCGGAAGATCAATTATCTTTCCTAAATTAAAAGTCACGCCTGCCCAGCTCTCATTAACATCAACTTGAAGTACAGTTCCATTTATTTTTTCGTCTTGAACAAGAGCTAAATCACCCTTTTTAGTGTTGCTTAGGTACTCGAGTTTAGTAATCTCATCTTCGGGCAACTCCTTAAGTTCGCTAAAATCATACTTATAAGCGAGCTCATAACCTACGGGAACCTCAGCGGCAAAAGCCGTTACAAAAGTACCCCCCCCCGACAGAAATGCGGACATAACCGTCAATGCCGCAATAAGGGATAAAATCTTTTTTCTCATTTCTTCTTCATCCTTTCCTTTCTTTCCGAATAAATTTTGATTTTTTATATTAATTTATTTTTTTACGGAACAAATAACAAACAAGTCATCACATATAACCGAACACATTTTGATTATATCACGAAGTTTAAAATATTAATAGCCAAAAAAACAACAATTATGGACAAAAATTGCTGTATTTTAAACTCAATCGGATTTATAGCAACTTTTGGCTAATATTGTTTGTTTTTTGTCTTGTTTTTTCAATTTCAAGACATTACTATTAAAATAGAAAAAAATATTTAATTTTCATTTGCGTATTTTTATGCGCGGAAGGAGGAAATATGAAAAAATCAAAAGTATTATCTTTAATTCTCGCGGCGGCTATGGTTATGACAATGTTCACGTCCGCGCCGGCATTCGCGGCAAAGGGCGACCCCGTGGCTGATTTCGCCACTTTCAAGGCCGCGTGGGCGGGAACCGGAAACAATCAGTTTTTCGCGGTCAAGGAAGATTTTATTGACGGCACGTCAAGCGGCGCGATCGCTTACGCGGGCACGGCAAATCTTCCGGAGTTCGTTGACGTTTCGGTCGAATGGGCTCTGACAAATCAATACACCGCGGATCTCATGGTCTACGCAATGCCTCTCAAGGGCTCGGCAGCCGAAACCGACGCGTATTACACTCAAGGTCTCGACGATAAAAAAATAAGCGGCGCAGCCGCGCCCGACCTTGAGAATGAAGGCGTGTTGATCGCGGAGCTTAAGGATTACTCGGGCCCGGACGGAAACTGGAATTTTGTCGAAAAGCAGCTTAAAACCGTCGCGTCCGCGCAGGGCGAAAAAGCCGTTTTTATTAAAACAGCGGAAACGAGCAATGACGGAAACGACCTTACGGGCAACTTCAAAAACCTTGTGATCAAAGAGGGCGATGCGAATTCGATCAAGCCCGATGATCCAAATCAGCCGACTAACACACCGAGGCCGACTGTCCGTCCGGGATTTGGTTATACCGAAGAGCGCGACGGAACCGAAAACGACGGCCTTTATCTCTATATGGGCAGCGAATCCGTCACGAGCCACGGCAGCGTTGTTTTGAGCAACGAAGTCTCGCATAACAACGGCTCATATTTTAAAGACCTTAACGGCGACTATGTGGCTCAAAGCGATAATCTGAGCGGAAACAACACGATCACATATCCCGATATTGATCTCGGAGGCAAGTATAACAAAGCGGCTATATACGCCTCGACGGGCGGCGGCGAAAACACCACATCCGTTATCCTTAAGGTAGGAGGCGACGCCGTTGCCGACAGTATAACAATCCCGAGCGAGGGCTGGAACGCCTACGCGGAAAATATTATCGATTTGACAAACACAACCGCGTCAGGCGCCGTTACTCTCGAGATCACCACTACGGCAACATATGCCGGAAATTATGTGTACATCAGATTTTATAACGACGGAACAATGCCGACAGCGACGCCCGTTCCCACGGCGACAAGCGCTCCGACAGAGACGCCCGCTCCCACAGCGACAAGTGCTCCGACAGAGACGCCCGCTCCAACGGCGACAAACGCTCCGACAGCGGCTCCCGTTCCCACGGCGACAAGCGCTCCGACAGAGACGCCCGCTCCAACGGCGACAAGCGCTCCGACAGAGACGCCCGCTCCCACAGCGACAAGCGCTCCGACAGAGACATCCGCTCCCACGGCGACAAGCGCTCCGACAGAGACGCCCGCTCCAACGGCGACAAACGCTCCGACAGCAACGTCCGCTCCCACGGCGACGAGCGCTCCCGCGCCCAAAACTTTGACGGTCAATTCGTCGGCGGCAGAGTCGGATACCAATTTCAAAACCATAAGCACGGCAGTCGCAAAGGCAAAGGCGCTCAAGCCTCAAAGCGAGGCCGACGCGGTTACGATAAACGTGAACCCCGGCGACTATGAGGAGCAGGTAATTTTTGACGGCGCGGCGTTCATAACGCTCCGGCAGACACCCGGCACATCGGGAAAGGTCAACCTGCACTGGTATTACTGCACGGGTTATTCCGCCGCCAACTGCGACCTGAGCGGCTCGTACAACCCGAATATCGACTGGTACAGCAATCCGCCGAAGGACGCATCGGGAAAGACCTATAACGTGGGCGACGTAGTACCCAAAGGCACAAAGCTTACATACAAGGATCTGGCAGGAAAAGAGCATACAGACACGGTAAACGGCGATATTAACCTCGGCAACACCGGAGGACTTGCCAACATGGCGCCTCTGATCATCCGGGGCGGCTCGAAAAATATTACCGTCAAGGACTTTAATATCGTAAACAGCGTTCCCGTTATGGTAACTCAAGGCGAGAAGGACGCTCATCTCACCCCGAATATAGACGCGTCCACAGGGAAAGCTGCTCTGCCGTACAGAGATAAGCTCGCGATCTGCGATGAAAACACCGTTGAATCAAAGCCAAATGATCTTTTAAATTCCGACGGCACAGTCAACCTCACTAAATACGCAAACTCATCTCGCGCGCTCACTCCGGGCGAAAGCGCGTGGCTGGCAAGATCGAGCGGATTTAACGAAAGAGGACACGCCATTTCGGTTTATAACGGCGACAAAATCACCTTCGAGAACGTTCGCGCGCGCGGCAATCAGGACTCGATATATGTGGGCGAGGAAAGAATTTACTTTAAAAATTGTGATCTGATCGGCGGAACGGACTATATATACGCCGGCGCGACGGTTGTGTTTGACAATTGTAAGCTCGGCGCCGAAGGCATGTCCGACAAGGATTACGGCGCTACGATCACCGCCGCAAATCATGACTCGAACAAAAAATACGGATATTTATTCTATAACTGCGAGGTATATAACGTTAGAGACAATATAACAAACTCGCTTTACGGCAGACCTTGGGGACAGGGCGCGCAGATAACATTCCGCAACACCAAGATCGACGATAATAAATCGACCGGCCTGAGCAAAGCGGGAATAGGCGCCGAGGGCTGGAGAGACATGAGCGGAAGCAAGAAGGAACTTGCAAGATTTTTTGAGAACGGCACTTATAACGCGAGCGGCGCCGCGACTGATCTCAGCGGACGCGTAAAGAACGCGTCGGCCGAGGAAGGCGGCCAAGGCATGGGCACGGTTCTTGACGATTGGCAAATTCTCGAGTTCAATCCAAGGAACTATTTCTCGGCGGACAACGGAAGCTGGGCGGCGGACAATCGCGGCGGCTGGACGGACGATTGGGATCCCATGAACTTCGGCGAACAGTTAAAGGCGGTTGACGCGGCCATCAACGGCGCTTCAGTCACCATACCCGAGGGCGAAGCGACAGAGATCAGCCTTCCGACCCCTCCCGCCGGTATTGAATTTAAGTGGGAATCGGCCTCGTCCAACGCTGTTGTATCGGCTGACGGAACAAAACTGACAGTTATTCGCCCCGCGGCGGGTATGCCCGCGATCACAAGCGAGGTTACTCTGTACGCGAGGGAAAAAGGCACTACAATTGGCGACAAAAAATCAGTTCCCGTTACGATCAATCCCACGTCAAACACCGAAAATGTATTTGATATTCCCGTTACGGTCAGCGCGAGCGCGGCGCTTGAAGAAGACTGCACATATACGGTTACGATCACAAAGAACGACGCTTTGATCAAGTCTCAGGACATTGTTATGAAAGCCGGCGAGAAAACGGCCTCGGGGACACTCGAAAACATTCCGGCAAGCGCGGAGGGAATTGAATATGAAGCAACAGTTGTTTCATCAAGCATTGACATGACAATAACCGAGCCGGAAGGGGGCAAAACCGTTGTTAATGGCATAACCGGCAAATCATCAGCTCTTAACGTTAAGGCGGAAAAGCAGGTCGACGAGACGATAAGCACAAAAATATCGTATGCCGAAACAGACGGAAATAAGACATATGATCTGATCAAACTCGCGACGGATAACGGCGCTGATGAGGATATTCTGAAAAGCGACGTGATCACCGTCACATACACGCTTGACGTCAAACCCGAAACAACCGGCAACGGCTTTATCGAGCTGAGAGGCGAGGGAAGCGACATTACGTCAAGATTTCTCTATTCCAAGCTCGGTCACTGGAACCAGCTTGACACGATCGACTCGGGCACAAGCGGCTTCAGCGGATCAAGCAACACTCCCAATCAGTGGCTTAACGCCTGCGGAAAATTTGAAAAGGGAGTTCCGTCAAAGGTTACGGTCTGCATTAACTATAAAGACCAAACAATTACCATGGAAGGCTTTGGTTCAAACAATAAAACGGAAACATATAAATTTGCTAAATTCCCGACAAATTATGAAAAAGGCAAGCTGATTATGTCCGTTACGCCCGGCCCGGAAATCTTTAAAATGCGCGATGTTTGGGTTACATACAAGCGAGTCCTCGGTGACGGGGAGACGGTCAAGGAACCTCCCGCCGCTACGACTCCCGAGCCCGAACCGACGCCGGATGCAGCGACTCAGTACGGCACGATCACGGAAAACGCCGACGGATCCGCAACGCTGAACTTCGGCGAAAATTCAATAACATCGTCAAACGGCGGAAAAATGATGGCTGACGGCGATATTATTCGTCCCGACAGCGTTAAAGCAACATCTGATGATATAGCGATTTTCACGCTTCCCGATATTGACCTTGCCGGCAAATACGCTAAGGCAGTAATAAATATGTCAAAAGAAACGGGAACAAACAACAATCCCAACAAGGTAAACGTGACGGTCAAAATAGGCGGCGCCGTTGTCGCGGAATTTAAAGATTTGGGAACCTCCGGTTGGAATGATTATCAGGACTTTACGGTTGACATTTCAAACAAAACCGCCTCGGGCAGCGTTACACTTGAAATCACGGGAGCGGGAGCCGGCAGATATATTGGAAACTTCAAATATTTGAAGCTGCTTGCCGACCCGAACGCTCCCACATCCGCTCCCGCAACCGCGGCTCCTACGGCGGAGCCCACGACAGAACCCACAGCGACACCGATAACCGATCAGCCGACCGCGGCTCCTACGGCAGAGCCCTCGGCAACGCCGATAACCGACGAACCGACCGCGACTCCCGCTGCGGCAGAGCCCACAGAGGAGCCCTCGGCAACACCGATAACCGACGAACCGACCGCGACTCCCGGTGTGGCGGAGCCCACGGCAACGCCGACAGCAGATCAACCGACCGCGGCTCCTACGGCAGAGCCTACGGCGGAGCCCTCGGCAACACCGACAACCGATGAGCCGACCGCAACTCCCGGTGCGACGGAGCCTACGACGGAGCCCACATCTGAGCCCACGGCAACACCGATAACCGACAAGCCGACCGCGGCTCCCACAGCAGAGCCTACGACGGAACCTACGGCGACGCCTCAACCCTTGAGCGAGCAAAAATTCGACGGAGCAAAACCCGCGGATGTTGTGGTTGCTCTGCCGAGCATAACAACGGATGTATACGAGGTTACCCTCAACGGCAATGTCGTTCCCAAGAACAGCTACGTCGTTAATGAAGGCACCATTACCTTCACTCCGGAATTCCTTGACACACTGCCTAACGGCACGCACGAGCTTGTGATCGAGGACAGTCAGGGAAAGAGCTATTCTGTTAAGCTCGATGTCGAGAACACGTTTGAGGCGGCATCACCGTCGCCCGCGCCGTCGCCGACACGCAAACCCTCTTACGGAGGCGGAACGATCAGCGGCAGCACATTCGGCACAGGAAACGCCGCCACCGCGACGCCCAGGCCCTCCGCCACGGCGGATCCGAACGCGACGGCTCAGCCCGAGGCGACAAACGCCCCGGACACGACAGTGACATCAAATCCGGTCACAACGACCGTATTCGAGGACGTTCCCGCCGATTATTGGGCATACAGCTACATTATGGATCTGTATAACGCGGGAATAATCAACGGCGAGACTCCGACAATATTTGTTCCCGACGACAATATCACAAGAGCGGAATTCACAAAGATGGCGGTAGGCCTGTTCGGAATTGCTCCGGGCGGAACCTCAAGCTTCAGCGACGTTCCCGCGTCCGAGTGGTTCGCGCCGTATATCGCGGCCGCCGAGACAAGCGGAATAGTCAACGGCACGAGCGACACAACGTTCAGCCCCAACGACAACGTCACGCGCGAGCAGATCGCGGCTATCCTTTACAGATACGCTTCGGCAAGTGGAACCATTGTGTCCACTGACGCGAGCGCAGATGTTTCGGGCTACGCGGACGCGTCGTCAATAAGCGGCTACGCTTATGAGGCAATGCAATGGGCATGCGGAGCCGGAATAATAAACGGCTATGAGGACGGAACGCTCAGACCCGCGGGCAGCGCCACCAGAGCGGAAGCCGCGGCAATGATGTCAAGATATAAAAAATAGTTTTGACAATTAAATCAAACAAGGATTAACCAAAAATCCCGGGGCAGAGCCTCGGGATTTTTGGATTAAAAGGTTATTTTTATTTCTGTGCCTTTGTTCAGCTCACTTTTTATTGTTACGTCGGCGTTGTGTATCTTGGCGCCGTGCTTCACTATCGAGAGGCCGAGGCCTGTGCCGCCGGTTTCTTTGGAGTGGCTTTTGTCCACGCGGTAGAACCGCTCGAACACGCGCTCGCGATCCGCCTCGGGTATTCCTATCCCGTTGTCAGCGACCGAAACGAACGGCCTGCCGCCGTCGTTTCCGACAGTCACTTTGACATAGCCGCCCTCGCGGTTATATCTGACGGCGTTGTCGCAAAGGTTATAGATCATCTCGCAAAGCAGGCCGCGGCTGCCGCGGACCGTCTCGCTGCCGCCTTCCACGGAAAGCTTTATCTTGTGCTTTTCGGCCTTGAGCTCGAGTCTTTTTGCCGTCTCACGGGCGACCTCAAACAGATCAACGTCCGACATCTCGATATTGCCTCCGCCCTCGTCAAGGCCGGAAAGGCTGATTATATCGTCAATGAGCGACAACAGCCGTTTTGACTCGGAGTTTATCCGCTCCAAAAAGCCGTCCACATCCTCGGGGCTGACTATGCCCTCTTTTAAAATCTCGCTGCAGCCCATGATCGTTGTGAGCGGCGTCTTGAGCTCATGGGAGACATTGGCGGAAAATTCCCGCCGCATTTTTTCAGCCTCGCGCTCCTCGTCGATCAGCGCCGCAGCCTTTTTGTTCTGATTGTCGATCCGCTCAAGCAGCGGCGAAAGCTCCGCGTAGGCGCGGCTCAACAAAGGATTTTCCGGGTCTATGGCGTTTATCGGCTTTATTATTGATCTCGCGAGAAATCCCGCGGCGGTGAACGCAAGGCCTATCAGCAAAAGAGCGGCGAGCAAAATCCCCGGCATAGCGCCGAAAACAGCGCCGAACATGCTTGAGGTCTCGCAGGCCACGCGAAGCGCATCGCCGCTTTTCAGCCGAACCGCGTAATAATAATTCTTTTTGCCGAAGGTCGAGGAAACGCGGGTGCTTTCACCCTCGCCGCTCGCAAGCGCGTCACGGATCTCGGGCCTGTCCGAATGGTTCTCGGAAACCTCGCCGCCGCTGTCAAATTTAACCTCGCCGCTCGGCGAAACGATCGTTACGCGGTTCCCGCCGACGGGAGGCATGCCGACAAGCAGATTCTCATCAGTCTCGGCCAGCTCCGCCAGATACAGAGCCTCGTTTTTCACCTCAGACTTGATCTCGCCCGAAAAAGCGGCGTAAAACAAGATCGAAGCCACGATCGTTGTCAATATCACCCCTGCGGCGGCCGCCGAAACAATGCCGCCGAAGACCTTTGAGCTCAGCTTCACGTTAACACCTCCGTCAATCCTCAATTCTGTATCCCACGCCGCGAACGGTTTTTATTATTTTTCCGTTGTCGCCAAGCTTGCGGCGCAGGCTCCTTATGTGCACGTCGACGGTTCGGGTCTCGCCGTCAAAATCATAGCCCCAGACCCGCTCCAGCAGCGTGTCGCGGGTTATCACAGCGCCGCGGTTCTTAAGCAAAAGCCGCAGCACCTCAAACTCTTTAAGGGTCAGCCCGACCTCTTCTCCGCCTGCAGTCACGATATGCTTTCTCGCGTCAAGAACAATACCAAAGGCGGAATATTTTTCGCCGTCACCCGTTTCGGCCCTTCCTCCGCTGCGGCGCAGCACCGCCTTTATCCGCGAGATCAGCTCCATGATCCCGAACGGCTTTGTCACATAATCGTCCGCGCCGCCGTCAAGGCCGCTCACCTTGTCGAACTCGGCGTTTTTGGCGGTGAGCAGTATCACCGGAATATCGCGGGTGTCCGGGTTTGAGCGCAGTTTTTTCAATATGGCGAAGCCGTCCTCGCCGGGCAGCATTATGTCAAGCAGAACGAGCTCGGGCGCGCCGCCGTTTTTGAGAGCCTTAAAAAACGGCTCGCCGCTCTCAAAGCCCTCCGCGTCAAAGCCAGTGTTCCGCAGGCTGTATACGACAAGCTCACGAATGCCGCCGTCGTCCTCAACGCAATAAATCATATCATTTCCTCCAATCGGTAATTGTGCTCCCCGCTCGATCCGCGTCCGTGTTTTTTGCTCAAACGCGACGTTTTATCTGCGCTCGCCGGTTATGGAAAACTCCACCCACTCTGCAACGTTTACAGCGTGATCGCCTATGCGCTCCAGATATTTCGCGGTCATCATCAGATCGAGAGCGGGAGCCGCTTTTTTCGGGTTTTTTCCTATATATCCTGCAAGATCGTCGCAGGCCTTTTTGAACAAATCGTCGATCTGATCGTCGCGGCGTATCACGTCCTTGGCCGCGTCAAGGTCCCGCTCCACAAAAGCGTCAACGCTTCCGGTCACCATTTTTGACACTCCGGTCGCCATTTCCCTGATGTGCTCGTTGTCATAGTTCTCGTCAAAATCCGCGTGGCGGACGATCTCCGCAATGTCCGCAGCCTGATCGCCTATGCGCTCCAAATCGGTTATCATTTTGAGTGCGGATGACACGGTCCTGAGATCCGCCGCCACGGGCTGCTGCTTAAGCAGCAGTTTAAGGCACAGGGCCTCGATATCCCGCTCGGCGTGATTTATCTCGTCCTCGATCGCGGCAACGCTTTCGGCCGCCTTCTCGTCGCGGCGGAGCAGCGCCCGCACCGCGCTCTCTATGGCGCTCTCGCAAAGAGAACCCATGTCGGTCATTTCTCTGTTCAGCGTGTCTAACTGTCTGTTAAAATTTTCTCTCATAGCATTAACCAAACCTTCCTGTGATATAGTCTTCGGTTCTCTTGTCCTTGGGCATAGAGAATATCTGATCCGTGCCGCCCTGCTCAACGACCTCGCCCAAGAGAAAGAAAGCGGTTCTGTCCGAAATTCTGGTGGCCTGCTGCATGCTGTGAGTTACTATGACTATAGTATAACTCTTTTTCAGCAAAAGCGCAAGGTCTTCTATTTTTGATGTCGAGATAGGGTCAAGAGCCGAGGTGGGCTCATCCATAAGCAGCACCTCGGGCTGAACCGCCAAAGCGCGGGCTATGCACAGCCTCTGCTGCTGGCCGCCCGACATTCCGAGGGCGCTCTTTTTCAACCTGTCCTTTACCTCGTCCCAGATCGCCGCGTCTGTCAGCGATTTTTCCACGATCTCGTCAAGCTTTGACTTTGAGTGGATGCCGTGCGTTCTCGGGCCGTAGGCTATGTTGTCGTATATGCTCATAGGGAACGGGTTCGGCTTTTGGAACACCATGCCGACGCGCTTGCGCAGCTCGTTTGGATCGATCTCCTTGTAAATATCCGCGCCGTCAAGCCTTATATCCCCGTCCACGCGGCAGCCCTCGACCAAGTCATTCATGCGGTTCAGCGTTTTTAGCAAAGTCGATTTTCCGCAGCCCGACGGGCCTATGAACGCTGTTATTTCGTTTTTCGGGATCTCCATGTTCACGTTCTTGAGAGCGTGGAAGTCTCCGTAATGCAGATTTAAATTCTTTATGCTTAAAATATTTTCCATAATATTTTCCTCTTTTAAATTATTTCAGTGTAATTTTCTTCGCCAAAGCACCCGACGCCGCGTTCAGCAGCACAACGATAAGCAGCAGCACGACCGCCGTGGCGTAGGATTGCTCGGTGTTTAGTCCCTCGCTCCAGAGCGCGTACATGTGGACCGCCATGGTTCGTCCCGAACCCAGAAGATTGGGCGGCACCTGAGCCACGGTTCCCGCGGTATAGATAAGCGCCGCGGTCTCGCCGACTATTCTGCCCACAGACAGCACAACGCCCGAAAGTATTCCCGGCACCGCCGAGGGCAGGACTATTTTAAACACGGTGCGCAGCCGCCCCGCGCCGAGGCCGAAGCTTCCCTCGCGGTATGAATCGGGCACCGACTTGAGCGCCTCCTCCGTTGTGCGCATTATGACCGGCAGTATCATGATAACCAGCGTCAGCGCGCCCGCCAGCAGTGAGTAACCCCACGAAAACGTTGTCACAAACAGCAGAAAGCCGAACAGACCGTACACTATCGAGGGAATACCCTGAAGCGTCTCGGTGGTGATCCTGACGAGACCCACGATCTTATTCCCGCGCTTCGCGTATTCCACCAGATATATTGCCGAGAACACGCCCAGCGGCACCGCTATAATCAGAGACAGCAGCGTCATCGTTATCGTGTTGACAAGCGCGGGGAACAGCGACACGTTTTCGGTGTTGTAGGTCGGGCTGAACAGATCGAGCGAAAGGTTTGGTATGCCTTTGATAAGTATATAAAGTATAAGGCATATCAACGCTCCGAAGGTGAGGCCCGCCGCGAGGTACACAAGCGCCCGAAGCAGCGCCGACTGAATTTTTGCTCCGCCGCGTATGCCGCCGCGCCGAAGCGCAGAGGCGATTGGCACCGAGCTTGTTTTATTTAAGACTTTATTGCTCATTTGCTCTCAGACCTCCTTTTTAAGATCGAAAAGCTGAGATTGATGATCAGGATGAAAACAAACAGCACAACCGCCGTCGCGATCAGCGCCTCGCGGTGAAGATCGGCCGCGTAGCCCATTTCAAGCACTATATTCGCCGTCATGGTTCTGACGCCCTTTAAAAGTCCGCCCGGCATGGCTGCCTGATTGCCCGCCACCATGATAACCGCCATAGTCTCGCCTATGGCGCGGCCTATGCCCAAAATAACTCCGGCCAGAACTCCGGACTTTGCTGCGGGCAGCACCGTCAGAAACACGGCGCGTTCGTGGCTTGCGCCGAGGGCGCGGGCACCCTCGTAATAGCTTTCGGGAACCGCGCCGAGCGACGATTCGCTGACCGAGATGATCGTAGGCAGTATCATAATTCCCAATACTATCGACGCCGCCAGCATGCTTGTGCCGCTGCCGCCGAAGATCCGTCTTATCGTCGGCACGATCACCATGAGTCCGAAAAAGCCGTACACCACCGATGGAATGCCCGCCAAAAGATCGACCGCAGGCTTCAGCAGCCTTCGGAGCCGATCGGGACAGAAGCGGGTCATAAACACCGCCGCCAAAATCCCTATCGGAACGCCTATCACCACCGCTCCGGCTGTGACGTATATGCTTCCCAATATCATTGGCAGAATGCCGTAAATATCGTTGCCGGGCTTCCACCTTTTGCCGAGCAGGAAGTCAAACAGTCCTATCTCCTTCATGGCGGGAATTCCGTTCGCGAACAGGAACACGCATATCAGCGCCACTGCCAGTATCGACACGCAGGCGCAGAACAGGAACACCCCGTGCATTATGTTTTCCTTGAGTTTATTTTTTGTCATAACGGTTTTCACTCCCCGGCTATTCTCCGATCTCGCTCCAGTCGGTGATCTCGCCTGTGTATATGCCTTTCACCTGCTCGGAGGTTATTTCGCTGACCGGGTTTTGGTTGTTGACTATGACTGCTATTCCGTCAAGGGCGATCACCGTTGCCTTGGCTCCCTTTTGAGTCTCGCTGTCCTTGAGCTCGCGGCTCGCCATGCCGATGTCGCACACGCCGTCAATGGCGTTGTTGACGCCCGTGGTCGAGTCGCTCTGCTGGACCTCGATTTCGGCGGACGGATTGATCTCAAGATACGCCTCTTTGAGCTTTTCCATAACCGGCGTCACCGACGACGAGCCCGAAACAACGATCTTGCCCGCGGGCTTTGTTCCGGCATAGGCTCCGGAATTTCCCTCGGAAATATATCCGTTCTCCTCAACGACCGCCTGACCCTCGGCACTTAAAATAAAGCCGATAAAATCCTGAGCCGTCTCCGAAAGGCCGTCCTTGGTCACGATATTAAACGGACGCGAAACCTTGTATTCGCCGCACTTTATGCTGTCGGCGCTCGCCTCGGCCCCGTCGACGCGCAGCGCCTTGACGCTTGAGTTCAGCGAGCCCATTGATATGTAGCCTATCGCGTCCTCGTTGCCCGCGACGCTCGTCATCATGACCGAGGTGCTGTTTGTCACATCGGACGCGTCGGTGGTCATGTCGACCTTTTCGCCGTTTTGCTCCTCCTCGATTTTAAACAGCTCGGTGAACGCGCCTCGTGTGCCCGAGCCGTCCTCGCGGGAAATGACGGTTATTGATCCTCCCGAGGCGGCCTTTTCCGCGCCTCCTCCGCAGCCCGTCAAAGACGAGCCGATAACCAGCAGCGCGCACGCCGCCGCGATCCCGTCAGTCAGTTTCGGATGATTTTTTAAAATTTTCATAATTCTTCTCTCCTTTGTTCTGATTTGCGAATTTATCAAATTCAAGAATATTTTACATTCCGAATGTAAAATCCGAAAGCGGCGGCGTGTTAAATCTTTGTAAAATCACGGGACAAATAAAATGTGTTGCATTTTAAAAATCGTTGTGCTATAATATTTTCCGATAGTTATTTTTCTATTGAAACGGAGAGATATTATGGGTATATTTAACAGAGATTACAGCAAGCCCGGCAAGGGCGTCGACGAGAGCGGCGAGGGCAGCGAGGGCGCGGTCCTGTTTTTTGAGATATTCATCAGAAAATTCTGGAAGCTCATTCAGGTCAACCTGCTGTTCTGCGTTGTCAACATTCCCGCGTTTCTGATCTTGTTCTATCTCACGGGCATGTTCTCAAACGCCGTTCTGGGCTCGTTCCCGAACCAGATCGCGGGCATCGCGGGTCTCAGCGAACCCGACTTCACAAATCCGGACTTCCTCATCATCTACCGCTCGATTGATCTGGGCGTCAGGGCGGTGGTCACGATCCTGTTCAGCGTGTTCTGGGGAAGCGGCCCGGCCTACGCGGCGATGCACTACGTCCTGCGCAACTACTCGCGCGAGGAGCACTCGTTCATTCTGAGCGACTTCTGGGACGCGCTCAAGGACAACTTCAAGCAGTCGCTTGCCGTGTTTGTTATTGACATAATTTTTATGTTCCTGTTCTTCTACGGAATATTTTTCTATTCCTCAAGGAGCGGAATAATAAGCTACGCCAAATATCTGGTTTACTGCCTGTTCGCGTTTTACACGATCTCGCATTTGTTTGTGTATCCGCTTATGGTTCGCTACCGCCTGAAGTTCACGCAGCTTCTGCGCAACTCGGCGCTGTTTGCGATCGCGAGTCTGCCCTACAGCATTTTGGTCATCATAATTCTGGCGGCGCTGACTCTGGGCATGTGGTATGTCGGAATTTTCGTGCTTTCGGGTACGGCGATGACTTCGTTCCTCGCGATATATGTGGTCGCTATGCTGGTCCTGCTCAACTCGGTGTGCGGATTTATTGTCAGCTTTAACGCCGAAAGGCAGATACGCAGGCACCTTTCGGAGGACGCCAATGTCGAGGAAAAGCAGGTTTTCGAGAAAAACACTGAGCCGGTCAACCCGCGCAAGATGTACTGATTTTGGATATTTTGCCGCAACCAAATTAAAAAAGTTAAAAATCCTGTAAGATTTTTATGCAAAATGCCTTGACAGATCAAAAACAAACGAGTATAATTGTTCGAGTAGAGTTTTTTTGACTTCTAAGTGTTTTTACAATACTCGGAGGGAGGGAAGAAAATTGGCAGAAATCAGAGTTAAAGAAAATGAATCGCTGGACAGCGCGCTTCGCCGTTTCAAGCGTTCATGCGCCAAGGCCGGTGTTCTGTCTGAGGTCAGAAAGAGAGAACATTACGAGAAGCCCAGCGTTAGACGCAAGAAGAAATCCGAGGCTGCAAGAAAGCGCAAATATTAGTTTTCTGCTGTTAACATTCCCTGTCGTCAAGACAGTAAAAATTTAGAATGTTGATTAAATAAGATTATTGGGACTGCGGCAAGCGTTAACTTGTTTTGCGGTCCTTTCGTTTTCGGAGGAAATTATGGGCAGATTTAAAAATCGCTTTTTACCGGATATTTTTATCGACGACATATATAAGATAAGCGTCGGCGAGCTGAAGTCGCGAGGCGCGGAGGCGGTTATTTTCGACATTGACAACACCCTCGTCACCTATGACGACCCTGTGGCGCCCGATCACACGCGCGAATTTTTCGACAGGCTCCACGCCGCCGGGATAAAGACCTTTATCGTTTCAAACAACAACAAGGCGCGGGTCAAAAAATTCGCCGAGTCGCTGGGCGAGCCGTATTACGCGGCGGCGCTCAAGCCGCTTAAAAAATATATGCGTCTGGCATGCGAAGCCATGAGCGTGAACCCCGAGCGCACAGTGCTCGCAGGAGACCAGCTTTTCACCGATATTTACGGCGGGAACCGCATGGGAATGCTGACCGTTCTGGTTGAGCCCATATCCGAAAAAGAAGTCGGCTTTGTGAAATTCAAAAGAAATTTTGAGCGGCTGATTTTAAAAGATGCGAAAAAACGGGAGTGAGATCATGAGCCTTGAGTTTAAGCACGAGGAATTCGCCCTGTTCGGCCCCGCGGGCAATTCCGAGGATTTTTACGCGGCCGGGAACCGAACGGTCTTTCAGGTGCCCGAATGGCTGACCGAGCACGGCCTTTCGGCCTTTGAGTACCAGTGCGGCAGGGGCGTTAAGATCTCCGACGACTCGGCGCGCGACTTCGGAGCCTTAGCGGCCGAAAAAGGCATCCGCCTTTCGATACACGCGCCGTATTACATCAGCTTATCCTCCACCGAGGAGGAAAAGCGCGACAGGAGCATTGAATATATATTAGCGACGCTGCGCGCCGCCGACTGCATGGGCGCCGACCGCATTGTGGTCCACTCGGGCTCGTGCGGACAGATAACCCGCCTCGAGGCGCTTGATCTCGCCTCGGACACCTTAAAGCGCGCCGTTAAGGCGGCGGACGAGGCGGGTTACGGCCATATAAGGATATGCCCCGAGACCATGGGCAAGGTCAAGCAGCTCGGGAACGTTGACGAGGTCATCAAGCTCTGTCTGATTGACGAGCGGATGCTTCCCGCGCTTGACTTCGGACATATCAACGCTCAGTCGCTTGGCGGATATAAAACCAAAGAAGCGATCGGCGGCATATTTGACAAGATCCATAACAAGCTGGGCGCGGAACGGGCGAAGAATTTCCACGCCCACTACTCAAGAATAGAGTACACGCGCGCGGGCGAAAAAAAGCACCACACCATGGCCGAGACCGAGTTTGAGCCCGATTTTGAGCCGATCGCCGAGCTTATCGCGGAGCGCGGGCTTACGCCGAGGATCATCTGCGAGTCGGCGGGGACGCAAACGTCGGACGCCGCGCAAATGCAGGAAATGTACAGAAATTTTTTGAATAGATAATAAAGAGGTATTGATATGACGGATTTGGCATCAAAGCTTTGCCTTGAAAGCGGGCGCGGTATATTGCTGACCTCGCCCCACAACATGCGAATGGCAAGCGGATTTTCGGGCGGCGAGGGATATGTTCTGATCTCCGAAAAGCGCGGTTATATAATCGTTGACTCGCGCTACACGGCGGCCGCGGGCGAGGAGGCCTTCGACGGGTTCGAGGTGAGGGAGTTCAGCGCGGCCGTTCCGCTGAAGGAGCTGCTGCCCGAGCTCGCGCGCGGCGAGGGGATCGAAGCCTTGGTCTATGAGGACGAAGCCGTTTCCGTGGCGGAGCTTGAGCGGCTCAAAAAGCATCTGCCGAACATTGAGTTCGTGCCCGCGAAGGACAAAATTGACCGCTTGAGAATGATCAAGCGCGCCGACGAGCTGAGCCTCATCGCCGAGGCGGAGCAGATCGGAGTCGAGGCGTTCAACCATGTCCTCGGCATGATAAAGCCCGGCGTCACCGAGTCGGAGATCGCGGCGGAGCTCGAGTATTTTATGAAAAAGCGGGGCGCGCAAAAGACCTCATTTGACACGATCGTTTTAAGCGGCGCGAGGTGCGCGCTGCCCCACGGGGTCCCCGGGGACAATAAGGTCAAAAAAGGCGATCTGGTGCTTATGGACTTCGGCTGCGTGTATAAGGGCTATTGTTCCGACATGACAAGGACCGTGGCCGTGGGCGAGCCCGACCCGGAGCTTAAAAAAATCTATGAGATAGTCAAGGACGCGCAGCGCGCGGGCTTTGAGGCGATCCGCCCGGGGATCCCCGGGAAAGAGCCCGACGCGGCGGCGAGGTCGGTTATCGAAAAAGCCGGATACGGCAAATATTTCGGCCATTCGCTGGGCCACGGCGTGGGCCTGCTCATTCACGAGCTGCCGAACCTGTCGCCGAAGAGCGAGATAATTCTTGAACCCGGCATGGTCGTGTCGTGCGAGCCGGGGATATATATCTACGGCACAGGCGGCGTCAGAATAGAAGACTTGGTGTGCGTCACCGAGGACGGCGCGCGGAACCTGACAAACCTGACAAAAGAGCTTATTATACTTTAAAATATACAAGGAGATGTTATTTATGACAGTTATCGAGGCGATCAAAAACCGCAGAAGTATCCGAAAATTCAAACAAACCCGCGTTCCGCGTAAGGATATCGAGACGCTGATCGACGCGGCCCGGTACGCCGCGAGCGGCGCGAACATGCAGCCGATCAAATACGCGATCATGGAAAACGGCGCGGAGGTTTATCCCCTCACCAAATGGGCCGGTTATCTCACCGAGTGGGAGCCCGCCGAGAACGAACGGCCCCTGACCTATATAGCTATCCTCGGCGACACCGCCGTTAAAAACAGCTTTGAGCCCGACGCGGGCGCGGCAGTCACCACCATGATGCTGCTTGCCGAGGAAATGGGTCTTGCCACCTGCTGGCTGGGCGCCATTGACAAAAAGGCAATCAAGGAAATGCTCGGCACCGAGCGCGAGGTTCTGTATCTGCTGGCCGTGGGCTATCCCGCGCAGGAGAGCCGCGTGGTCGAAATGAAGGACGGCAGCGTTAAATATTACGAGGACGAAAACGACGTGATCAACGTTCCCAAGCGCTCGCTTGACGAGGTCCTCGAAAACTGAAACAGCGCGGCGGTAGCGCTGTGAAACTCATCACAGTTTCTCGAGCACATCACCGATATCGCCGTTAATACAAACCGACCGTTTTTCAATTTCGGTCGGGCAGGCGGCCTCTCCGTAATTTACGCATGCGTAAACCGCGTTGGGGTTTTGCGCCGTCATGCGCCAAAACGGGTATTTAATGATGACGGGAGTATTGAAGCCGACTCCGAGCTCAAGGTATAAGACCCGCCGCTGCCGCCGAGTTTGCAGGAAATTTTCATATCGCTTCGCCGCTTCGCGCCAGCCTTCGTCCTCGACGAATTTATCATCGGCGCGCAAATTCATCACAAGCGGACTGCCGCAGCGCGGACAGACGGGCAGCAGCCCGGACGGTACGCGCATATTTTTTTGAGCGTCAACCATTTCGCGTATGATTTCCTCATTGTCAAAAGTCTCCTCACAGCACGGCACGGAGCATTGGAAAAGCCCGTAATCGCCCTGCGTGTAAAACAGACGCTTTTTATCAAATCCCGTTTTTTGGAAACAGTGGTCAACATTTGTTGTGATCACAAAATAATCCTTGTCTTTCACCAATTCAAACAGCTTATCATAGACAGGCTTCGGCGCGTCGGCATAGCGGTTTATGAAGATATATCGCGACCAATAGGCCCAGCGCTCCTCGGGAGTTTCAAACCGATAAAAGCCGCCGGAATACATATCGGAAAAGCCGTATTTTTCTATAAAATCCGAAAAATATTTCTTGAACCTCTCGCCCGAATAGGTGAAGCCCGCCGCGGTCGAAAGTCCCGCGCCCGCGCCGATAACGACCGCTTCCGCGGCATCGAGCGCGTTTTTCAGGCGCTTAATATTTTCCGAGTAAGCTCCGGTAGATCTCGTGATCGACATTCTTGAAAACATTAAATATCACCTCAATTTCGCTTTCTGTCCGCTCTTTATATTCCTTTACGGTCTTTACCGCGATCTCCGCCGCCTTGTCGTTCGGAAAATGAAATTCGCCCGTGGATATGCAGCAAAACGCGACGCTTTTCACGCTGTTTTTGTCGGCGATATTAAGACACGAGCGGTAGCATGACGCGAGCAAATTTTTGTCCGTTTTGGTCAGCGCGCCGCGCACTATCGGCCCCACTGTGTGAATGACGTATTCGCAAGGCAGATTATAAGCGGGCGTGATCTTCGCGCCGCCCGTTTTCTCCTCGCAGCCCTGCTCATTAATGATCCGCGCGCACTCGAGACGGAGCTGCACTCCGGCGTAAGTGTGGATACAGTTGTCAATGCAGGCGTGGCACGGAACATAACAGCCGGTCATGCCGCTGTTGGCGGCGTTCACAACCGCTCCGCAGCGCAGCGTCGTAATATCGCCCCGCCACAGATAAATTCCGTCCTTCACGGGGGTCAGCTCCGCAATGTCGGTCACGCCCTTTCGCGCGGTTTCCTCACGCAGGTATTCGTCCTGAATTTTAAGAAAGTCCTCGTCGGTCTCTTTAGGCATACGGACGTTAAAAAGCGAGCGGAGCAGGTTTTTCCGTTCCGCTTCATCCCGCGGCACCGCTAAACCGTTATACCGCGGCTGCTCGGCGATAAGCCGCTCAATCAAATAAATCTGTCTTTCACTTTGCGTCATATTATCCTCTCTTTTCTCACTGAAAACCGGGTTGGCTCCGAGGTTGAAACACTCTGTTTCCGCGCCCGGATTTTTATTTTTCCTGTCGCAAATTTCCTTTTCGGACATTCTCTTTTATGATCAAATTCGCGACTTCAAACAATTTTTCCGAGCCAAGGCGCGTCATTTTCTGCCGATTGTAAACCGCGTCTGCCGATACGTTGTGTTCCTTCCAATCACCGCCGTTGTTGCTGTTGTTTAAAATCAACGGCTGCAAATTATCCATTGCATGAGCAAATCCGGCTTCCGGCGTCTGACAGTCCTCAAACTCATCAAACAGCGCGATCATTTCCGATTTTTGATCCTCGGGAAGCAGAGAAAAAATTCTATTTTTTGCCCGCTCCTCTCTTAATTTCTGAGATTTCAGACCTTCTTCATCATAAGCATATGTATCACCGGCATCAATTTCCACAATGTCATGGATAAGGCACATCAATATAACTTTTGTAATATCCACCTCTTCGTTAGCATATTCCCGCAGCAAATACGCCATAATCGCCATATGCCAAGCGTGTTCTGCATCATTTTCTTTGCGCGAGCTGCCCGATATATGCGTCTGTCTGACAATGGTTTTTTCCTTATCTATTTCCAAAGAAAAGTTAAGCTGCTTCTTTAGCCGTTCATCCATATATAACTCATCTCCAAATCTTGATTTAGCTTTCCGTATCAATTTGCTGTATATCCGTCAATGCCGCGCTCTGATCTCTCCGTCCGTAAATTACCGCCATGACCCATACAGTCTTATTTTCATTGTCAATCAAATAATAAACAAGAAAATTCTTAACGGGCATTTTACGAATTCCTTTTTCACGCCACGGTTCTTCCTCAGTGAGAGCATATTTTAAAGGCATGAAACTCAACTTTCCGATTTCAGATTGAAGAATATTCGCCCATTTTAGAGCAATTTCCGGCTCTGACATGATTTTGGATATATATTGCACAGTTTCTTCAATTTGCCCGATCGCCTGCGCGGTCAATTTCACTTCATACCGCATGCTTAAATTCCCTCGCGGATTTTGGAAAAAGCCTCGTCAATGGGCAATCCTTCGCCGGTATTCGCCTGATCGTATCCATTTTCCATCATTGCGTTAAACTGCTCGTCGGTCAAGCCGTCTCTCGCAGACAGCTTCGGCACAGCAAGGGAATACGGAACTCCGCCGGTCATAATGATTTGTCTGTATAATGTATCAATCAGAACCGAAACCGGCAATCCGATCCTGTTTAAAACCGCCTCTGCCTGCCTTTTGATCTCGGGTTGTATGCGAGCCGTCACATTCGCGCTTTTTGTTGCCATAATAAGCACCTTCCTTTCTGTCATTGATTATATCATATTGTATCACTAATTACAATACATTATTTAAAATATTGCGATGAAGGCGTGGGGCGAGAGCTATTTGCGTCATATTATCCTCTCTTTTCAACTGCGCGCACCGGGCAAGCCTCATAACAGTTGCCGCAGTGCAGGCAGTGCTCTTGCTGTATTTGATACGGATCTCCCGGGGTTATGCACCTTTGCGGGCAGCTTTCCGCGCATTTTCCGCAGCCTATGCAAGCATCCGTGATCGCGTATCCCTTAAAGGTTATCCGACCGTTTCCGATAACATATTTTTCCCGGAAAATCGGGCTGACTCCGAGGTTGAAGTATTCTATTTCCGCGTCCTTTATCTCAAACACGATCCCCGCGAGATAACGCGTGCCGCCCGGATATACGTTCGCGAGATACGGCTGTTCATCAAATATGGTGTCGATCAGTTTCTTTTGCTCCGCCTCGGGTGCGGGTGTGGCTTTTGCCGACAGGCGTATCATCTCTTTATATTTAGTATATCCGAGAACCTGAACGCGCCCGTCCGTCATCAGCTCTCTGCAAAACGCCTTTCCCTTGGCGGTAAAAAAATACATGCCGTCCGACTCATAGTGTATGGCGCTTATATTGCGTATCTGCGGCGCGCCGTTTTCGTCAACTGTCGCGAACGCAAGCACTCCGACATATTCCAATTTTTTTAAACAAGTTTGTGCGTCCAATATATTTCCCTCCGTCATTCGATTATTTTGCTTCTGCCCGCGCGGCGCGGCTTTGCTTTCGGATATTCGCCGTCACAATAGCCGAGAGTTACGAAGCAGCGCGCGATATAGTTCTCCGGCACTCCCCACTCCTTTAACAGCGCCGCGCCGATCTCGCTGTCAAAGGTTTCCTCGGCGCGCGAGACAATACATGATGATATGCCGAGGTCAAAAGCCTCCATAAGCATGGTCTCCGCACAGCAGAACGCGTCCGAAATACCGAACATGAAATTTTTCTGCGCGAACACAATGCACAATGAGGGCGCGCCGTAAAAGCCGCTTTTTATATTCGGGTCGTCAATAACGCTCGGCTGCTCTTTGGAAACATACGAGCCTATAAGGCGGCTTCGGTCAAACTTTGCCATATTCATTCTGCCGAGCTTTTCAACCATATCCGCGTTATGTATTCCGACGATCATGCTCCGCTGACCGCTGCCCGCGTTTGAGGCGTATGTTCCCGCCTCGATTATTTTTTCCAGATCCGCGCGCGGGATTTGCATGTCCGTATATTTGCGAACAGACCGCCGCGCCTTTATCGCGTTTATCAGTTCCATAATATCACATCCTTAAACAAATTACAACTCTTTCCAGCATTGCGGGTCGGCGGCGTAAAAGCTGCCGCTTGTGCCCTTGGCGACCGCGGGGCAGCCGCGGCAGTAGGGCAGCAGTTCGCATTTTCCGCACTTCTCAAATTTATCATATTCGCGGTACTGCTCCATTTCGCATACCCAAACGTCCGCAAGCCTATCCTCAAACACATTGCCGACCTTGCTGTTCGCCGCCCGACGGCAGCCATAAATGTCGCCTGTCGGCAAAATCGTTATGTGGCAGTTACCGCAGTTGCAGCCGCCGTAAATCATTCCCTCCTTTGCCGCCCCGGGAATTTTAAATTCCCCGGTTTCGTATTCGTAAAGCGTCCAGAGGTGGTCTTTTTTGTTGAAATAAGTCCCGCAGCCCGCGGCTTCGTATTCCTTGAATTTTCTGTCGCATGTCTCTAAAAGAGCGCGATAATCCCGCGGAGACATGTTCGCGTCAAGCTCGCCGCCGCTCGGAACATAGCGCGAGAAGGCGAACACATTTACTCCGGCTTTTACAACAGCGTCAATAATACCCGGCACCTCCGCCATATTATCGGCCGAAACCGTGGTCATTACAACGCTGCGGATACCCGCGCGGTTGACGCAGCCGATCTTTTCGATCGTGCAGTCGAACGATCCGGGTTTCCTGAACCAATCGTGCGTCTCGCGAAGCCCGTCAAGGGAAAGCTGATATTTCTCACAGCCATATGATCTCAGCTTTCGGCACACCTCGTCGTCGAGGTGAAACGGATTTCCCATGACCGTAAACGGAATATCACGCTCGCGCATCAGCTTCAGCAGCCGCCAAAAATCGGGATGCAGGATCGGGTCGCCGCCCGTGATATAAAAATACGGCTGCCTGTCATACATCTCGCAAAAATCAAGACAGTTATAAAACGCGTCATTCATTTGCTCCCATGTCATTGAGCTAAGCGGCTTGCCGCTGCCGCCTGAAAAAATATAGCAATGCTTGCACCGCTGATCGCACTCATCGGTGATATGCAACTGAAAAGAAAAATATTGTTTCATATTGTTGCCTCTCTATCTATAATCGTTTTACCGAATAATGATCGAAATCTTCCGACGGGATCGCTCCCGTCGGAGATGATTTTAAGAACGGACAAGTTATTTATCCGCCGCTCCGCATGCGCTGCCGCAAGCCGCGGGTTTTTCTTCGGGCTTATCAGCCGCGCCGCATGCACTGCCGCAGGCCGCTGGCTTTTCCTCGGGCTTGTCAGCCGCTCCGCAGGCGGCGCCGCAGGCCGAAGCCGCCTTTTTATCCGTCCAGTCGGAAAGATTTGAAAGTGCCATAACATAACCTCCTTGCAAGTATTCGGGTTTTCCCGTATTTTTATTTTTGCACATATTTTCCTCCCGCGCAAGTACGCACTTTTTTGTGCGGTACTTACCATTTTGTAACTATCGCGTGTTTGCGGGCCTTTTGAATAAAAAATTTTTTCTATTGCGTTTTATTGAATGTTATGTTATAATCTGAATGTAACATTCAAATTTGAAGTATTGGAGGAAACAGGCATGAAAACCAAGGATGAGCTTATACCGGAATGTCCGGTCGCCGTGACCGTACAATTGATAGGCAGCAAATGGAAGCTGCTTATCATACGAAATCTGCTCGAGCGCCCGTGGCGGTTCAACGAGCTTCATAAAAACTTAGAAGGCATCAGCCAAAAGGTTTTGACCGACAATCTGCGTCAAATGGAAGCCGACGGGCTGATCACGCGCACCGTTTACGCGGAGGTCCCGCCGCGGGTGGAATATGCCCTGTCGGAGCTCGGCGCGACGCTGAAACCGATTTTGGACGCGATGAAGGCGTGGGGCGAGGGCTATAAGTCTTTGTCATAACCGAAAGGCATTTTTCTTCATTCGATATAGGTATTTGATATTTTTGAATTGATACGGTATAATAATTACATAAAATTCCAAAAATATCACGGAAAGGAATGTGTTATCATGGCAGAGACATTGAAACTCACAAGCGAATGGGACAAGACCTTCCCCAAAAGCAAAAAGGTCGATCACAAAAAAGTAACCTTCCGCAACCGCTACGGAATAACCCTCGCGGCGGACTTATACAAGCCAAAAGGCCACAGCGGAAAGCTCGCGGCGATCGCGGTGTGCGGCCCGTTCGGCGCGGTCAAGGAGCAGGCGTCGGGCTTATACGCCCAGACAATGGCGGAGCGCGGATTTCTGACCATAGCCTTTGACCCGTCATTTACGGGCGAGAGCGGCGGACAGCCGCGGTATATGGCCTCGCCCGACATCAACACCGAGGATTTTCAGGCCGCTGTTGATTTTCTTTCGGTCAATGACGACGTCGATCCGGAAAGGATCGGCATAATAGGCATCTGCGGCTGGGGCGGCATGGCGCTGAACGCCGCGGCGCTCGACACGAGGATCAAGGCGACCGTCGCCTCGACCATGTATGACATGACTAGGGTCAACGCCAACGGCTATTTTGACGCCGACAACAGCGAGGAAAAGCGTTACGAACTCAAAAGGGCGCTGAACGCGCAGCGCGTGACCGACTATAAAAACGGGAGCTATGAATTGGGCGGCGGTGTTGTTGACCCGCTGCCGGAGGACGCGCCGTTCTTCGTCAAGGATTATTATGATTATTACAAGACCGGGCGCGGCTATCACAAACGCTCGCTGAACTCTAACGGCGGCTGGAACAAGATCGGCTGCATGTCGTTCATCAATCAGCCGATACTGAAATACAGCTGCGAGATACGCGGCGCGGCGCTTGTTATGCACGGCGAAAAGGCGCACTCGTGCTATTTCAGCCGCGACGCATACGCGGATATGATAAACGGAAATCCATGCCCCGACAACAAGGAGCTGCTGATAATCCCCGACGCCGTCCACACCGATCTTTATGACGGCGGCGGCAAAAACGCCATCCCGTTCGACAAGCTCGAAAGCTTCTTTAACGAATATTTAAAATAAACCAAAAAAGTCTGCCGCAGCGTTTTGCGGCAGACTTTTTTTAAAACCTGAAATCGCGGGCGCCCTGTTCGATTTTTTTCAGGTATTCCTTCGTGGTGTTGTATACCTTGGGGTTGGGGATCTTTTTTATTTCCTCCTCTATCAGCCTTTCGCCGTTTAGTTTGGTTTCGGGCGAGGCGTAGTCCTCAAGGTATTCCTTGAGCGTGATAATCGCGTTGGGCTGGCAGCAGTTCTGTATCGCGCCCGACTTGGCGAGCGGCATAAAGCGGTCGCCCGTTCTGCCCTCGCGGTAGCAGGCAGTGCAGAAGCTCGGAATATAGCCGAGCGAAACGAGCCAGTTTATTACCTCGTCGAGAGTCCTGCGGTCGCTGGTGTCGAACTGCGCCGAGTTTTCCTCCTCGGGCTCCTCGTCGGCGTAGCCTCCGACGCTGGTGCGCGAGCCGCCGCTTATCTGCGAGATACCGAGCTCAAGCGCCCTTTCGCGGCTCTTTTCGCTCTCGCGAGTGGAGATTATCATTCCCGTGTACGGCACGGCGATCCTTATCACCGCGATTATCTTGTGGAATATCTCGTCGGACACCGCGTTTGAAAAGTCGTTCACGTCAATGTCGTCGGCGGGACAGATCCTCGGCACGCTTATGGTGTGGGGGCCTACTCCGAACGCGGCCTCAAGATGCTCGGCGTGCATCAGAAGGCCCGCTAAGTCATAGCGGTAAAGGTTCAGGCCGAACAGCACTCCGCAGCCGACATCGTCGATGCCCGCGGTCATAGCCCTGTCCATCGCCTCGGTATGGTAGGCGTAGTCGTGCTTGGGGCCCGCGGGGTGAAGGCTCAGGTAATTTTCCTTATTGTAAGTCTCCTGGAACAATATGTATGTTCCTATGCCCGCGTCCTTGAGGCGCTTGTAATTCTCAACCGTGGTCGCGGCGATATTCACGTTCACGCGGCGGATCGCGCCGTTCTTGTGCTTTATGCCGTAGACCGTGTTTATGCACTCTAAAATATACTCAAGCGGATTGTTGACCGGATCCTCGCCCGCCTCAAGAGCGAGACGCTTGTGTCCCATGTCCTGAAGCGCGATCGTCTCGCGGCGCACATCGTCCTGAGTGAGCTTTTTGCGGCAGATGTTCTTGTTTTTCGCGTGATACGGGCAGTAAACGCAGCCGTTCACGCAGTAATTCGAGAGATACAGCGGCGCGAAAAGCACTATGCGCCTACCGTATATTTTTTCTTTTATTTCCTTAGCCAAGGCGAACATTTTCTCGTTAAGATCGTCAAGCTCGCAGTCGAGAAGCACAGCCGCCTCGCGGTGACTGAGGCCCTTATACTCCCGCGCCTTCTCGATTATCGATTCGATAAGCTCGCGGTTATTTTTGTTTTCCTCGGCGTATTTTAAGGTCGCCTTGATTTCCTCATCGTTGATAAATTCCTCCGCTTTGGGGGATTTCACGTCATACTTATACGATTTTTCCATTGTTTTATCTCCTTTGCGTCATTAAATTTTGGTATACTGCGCTTTAACCTGCACATTCTCGATCATGCCCAGCCTGCCGGAAAGGCCGGAAATAACATTCCCGGGCGCGTCGATCACCAGACTGATTATCGCAACTCCGCGGCTGCGGTAGGGAATGCCCATCCTGCCGACTATGTATGAATTGTACTCATGGATGACCTCGTTGATCCTGTCTGTCACGGACAGATCCTCAACGATAATCCCGATCAGGGCGACACGATTTTGCTCCATAAAAAAACCTCCCTTCGCCGAGCGAGGGAGCAACGTAGGTACTAGGGAATAGGTACCGGATACTAGGCACTGTTTTGCGAACGCATGGCTCTCCCCTTGGGGGAGAGGCTTTACGGCAAGCGCGGGCGGATAATATCCGCCCCTACAATTCTCCCTTTGGGAGAGGCTTACAGCAAGTAAATCCCGCGGGGACAAACCAAAGTTTTCAGCTATTTATCTCCGCGTATTCGCTATTCGCTAATCCCTAATCACTACGTTGCCTTCCCCCTCGGGACTTACCCTCAGTGTCAGGCCGTATTTATTTTAGCACCAAAGGGCGCGCAAGTCAACAGTCAATTTAAGTTATTTTACATTTGCTCAAAGTAATACTTGTCGATCAGGGCGTCCATTTCCAGTTTCATTTTGTAAATATCCTCATATTTCAGTTCGTCGGAGTTGACAAGCTCCGCCATACGCTGTTTTAAGATCTGAATATCCTGCTCCATATTGCCCTCCTGTCAGACATTACCTTTGTTTTTTATTTTTATCCGTTTTATTATGATCACAACCGCTCCGACAACCGCCGAAAGCAGCGCCACGATTTGCGAGATCCTCACAGAGCCGAGGTAAAGCGAGTCGGTGCGCAGGCCCTCGATCCAAAATCTGCCCGCTCCGTACCAGAGTATGTAGAGGCAGAACACCTCGCCATCAAATTTTTTATGCTTTTTGAAAAGCAGCAGCAGCGCGACGCCCAGCGCGTCCCACAAGCTCTCGTACAAAAACGTCGGGTGCACCATATCGACATGGCTCCCGCCCTCGGCGGTTATCGACATCGCCCACGGGAGCGCGGTCGGACCGCCGTAGGCCTCGCCGTTGACAAAATTTCCCCAGCGGCCTATCGCCTGGCCTATCAGAAATCCCACGGCCAAAATGTCAAGCACCTTGCCGAGGCTTATCTTTTTCGCGCGGCAGTAGAAAAACACCACAAGCGCCGCGCCGATAAAGCTGCCGTAGACCGCGATGCCGCCGCCGCGGATGTCGAATATCTCAAGAAGATTATCCCGATACATGTCAAAGCTGAATATCACATAGTAAAGCCGCGCGCAGATTATTGCCACGGGCACCGCAATCAGAAACATATTGAGCGCGTCGTCCTGTTTTATATCCTGCTTTTTCGCCTCGCGGAAGGCGTAGAGCAGGCCCGCTATCATGCCGCAGGCGAGGATTATGCCGTACCAATAGATGTTTATCCCGCCGACAGTGAAGGCCGTTCGGCTGATCTTAAAGCTCAGCCCCAAATTTGGAAAAGAAATGACGTTGACCATCAGACCGCCTCCGCTCCGCCCGTCTCGGCAGGCAGGATCGTCGATAACACGCAGTTTTCGGTGTCAAAGTGGGCCCTGAGCCGCTCCATAATGTCCTCATAGCTAAGACTGTCAATTATCCTGTTATACTCAAGCGGGTTAATTCCCTTCATCAACATTCTGATATACGCGTTGCCCATGCCCTCGATATAGTTGAACATCTTTATGCCCGAGGCCTTCATCACCTTTTTGGTGCGCTCTATGTCGTTTTTGTCTATGCCCTCGGCCCGCGCCCTTTCGATCCGCTCCTTGATCGCGGAATACACCGCCGTCGGGTCTTTGGACTCGCCGCCGATAAGCGAAAAGCCGTAACGCTTCTCAAGCTCGGTCTCGGCGCTGAAGCTGCTGTCGATCAGACCGTCGTTATAGAGCTTCATATAGAACTCGCTGCTCTTGCCGAAAAGCGCGTCAAGAATTATCTCGGTCGCCACCTCACGGCGCGCGAGCTCCTCGCCGCTCGTGAACGGGGTTATGTCCTTAAATCCCACATTGAACATGGGCTGAGACACAACAAGGCGCTGCTCGACGAACTCGCGAACGCGCTCCCGCGGCTCGCTTATCTCGGGGCGGTCGATCTCGCCCAAGTTTTTGCCGCCGCTCATGCGCTTATCCAGGCGGTTTAAGACCTCGTTCATGTCAATGTCGCCCACCAGCACGAGCATCATATTGCCGGGGTTATAGAACGTATTATAGCACTTATAGAGTATATCCTTATCTATTTGCGCTATGCTCTCAACCGTGCCCGCTATGTCTATTTTGACCGGATTGTTTTTGAACATTCCGCGCAGCGCGTTGAAAAACACGCGCCAGCCGGGATCGTCGTCATACATTTTTATTTCCTGACCGATTATGCCCATTTCCTTGTTCACGTTCTCGTCGGTGAAATGCGGGCTGTTTACAAAATCGACCAAAATGTCGAGGTTCTCGTAAAACCTGTCGGTGCAGGTGAAAAGATAGGCCGTCAAATCAAAGCTTGTGAACGCGTTGCTTGACGCGCCGGTCAGCGCGAAGCTGTCAAAGGCGTTGCTGCCGTCGGGCTGCTCAAACATTTTATGCTCGAGAAAATGCGCTATGCCGTCGGGCACGACCGTCTTTTCGGTCTCGCCGGGAACAATGAACTCGCGGTCGGTCGAGCCGTAGTCCGTTCCGTATATGGCGTAATATTTGCTGAACCCCTTTTTGGGGAACACATACACCCTAAGTCCGCTCTCGTGAACGGCGAAAAGCATTTTTTCACCGAGCTTTTCGCTCGCAAATTCCTGTATATTCCGGCTCATTACTCCTCGCCTCCTTCCGGCTCCATGTTTCCCTTGAGGAAGTAAACCACGTCAAGCTTTATCCTGTTAAACGCCTCGACGATCTCCTCTTTTGTTACCTCGTTTGTCCGCTCGATAAGCTGATCTATGCCGCCGTCGTTGCCCATTATCGCCTGCGAAAGATAGTAATCCTCCATAGTCCTGAGGCTGTCCTTCATGGACGTGAAGCGGCTGCTCATGTAGAGCTTTGAATTTTCGATCTCGCTGTCCTCGATCTCGCCGTTTTTCATTTTTTCAAACTGCGCAATTATCTCGTCATAGGCGGCCTGGTATTTTTCGGTTTCAATTCCGCAGCTTATGAACATTGTGCTTTTGAAACGCTCGGTCCGCGACGCCGCGTAATAGGCGAGGCTCAACTTCTCGCGCACGTTGTTGAAGAGCTTTGAGAACGGGCTGCCGCCGAACACGCATCCGCCCAGCATCAGCGCGTAGTACATCTTCGAGGTCGGCTCGATTCCGCATTTTAAGCCTATGCAGAGCTTGCTCTGCACCACCGGGATCTCCTCGGTTATATATTCCTCACCGCCCTCGCGAGGCGCTGCCGCCTCAGTCTTGACGTAATCCGCGTCTCTTTCGGGGAACGCGCCGCACAGACTGTCTTTGATCATGTCAAGTGCCGCCTCCGAAAAGCTGCCGCTGACGAACACGTCCACCTTGGCGCCGTTTATTATCTCGTTATAGAACTCGTAAAGGTTCCCGCGGGTGATGCCCGGAAGATCCTCAACGCGGCCCGCCTCGAACATTCCGTAGCCCTCGCCGCCGAACATGGCCTCGCGGCACTTAAACTCAACATATTCGCGCTTGTCGTTGATAAGGCCCTCTATCGCGTTTTTAAGGTTCCGCTTCTCGCCGGTCAGGTACTCCTCGTTAAAGCCGCCCTCGTCGCAAAGGGGCTCGAACAAAAACTCTTTCAGAAGCGCCGTGATCTTTTCGGTCAGGCTCTCGCCGATAAACTCGTCGCGGATATACTCGATCGTGAAATACAGAACCTCGCCGTCGCCCTTTACGCGTATTCCCGCGTGCAGCGTCGCGCTGTAAAGCTCGTCAAGATATTTTGAGATCTCAAGCATGGTCCTGTGCTTTTCGGTGCCGCGCTTCATGACCGCGGGGAGCAGCGCCGCCTTGGTCACGGTTTCGCGCTTTAACGGTATGTTGAAAAACACGCTTATCGTGTTCGTTTTAAACTTTTCGGCGTTTAAATAATGAAAGTCCACGCCGTTTTTAATTTGCTCGGTCATTTGTTTCATCCTTTACATAAATAATTTCATTATAATATTATAGCACGATTTTTTAATTTGTGTTAAATTTGACTGATTTGTAATATTGAATTAACCAAATATTAGTATTGCCTTATTATTTTGTTAAAATACATACGGAAAAAGCCCGCAGATCGCGGGCCGATAAACGGAACAATACGAATGATACAAAAAGGTTCCGTACAGGAAGATATTCCAAAATCCTTTGACAAATATGTTGACATGCAGTATAATGTCTGAAACAGAACTTGTAAAATGTCCGATGTTAGAAAGGATTGTTGATATCGCATATTGTATTGAGTTGCAGATGATCGCAAATAAAGAAGTAAAGCCGACAGATGAAGAACGGCACATTTCAGACAGTGAATGGGAAGTTTGCCGTAAATGTGAAAAACAGAAGTGCCTAACTCCTGATATAGTTAAATAATATGGAAAGGAAGATAAACAATGATAGAAACTCCTAATTATGGCATTTTTGAAAGCATTGATGAACTTCATAATGCAATCGAAATGGCTCTTGATATAGAGTTTTTCTTGTATGGTGTGCGATATAATATATCATGGAGAGATTATAAGCCGTTTATATGTACTTGCCCCGACGGTGACGCTGTATTTTTTGAAAACGCTGACGATCTGCTTGACGGATATAAAATAAACGGCAAGCCGCTGCGTGATCTTTGGCAGGATATTGAAATTTACTCTATGTGAGAAACAATAAAAAAGAATGATAAAAATGAATGAGGAACAATTAAATCTTTTAAAGAAATTGGATATAAATGCGAATGACGATTTAGAAATAATTGAAGAAAAAATCGGTGATTATCTTAATCTTCATTGTTTGGACGAAAATTATATGCCAAATGAAGACGGTTTGATATGCGAAAGTATATTAGATTATATTAGCAAATTGAATTAATAAAACATTATACGCTCTTTATAAGCACATCTTGAAGTTGTTGAGGTTCAAAACAACCAAAACAATATGAAGATAAGGCATATGAATTAGAAAACGAGTTTATCGAAATACTTAAAAAGCGAGGTGTTTGGTAATGTTTACTCAAAATTTGATTGAATATCGAAAAACTGGCAAAGAAGAAACTTATCGTATTGATCCGTTAAGATAGGAGGATTATATTATGGATGATATTATCTATGGCGCACCGTTGGGACCGCGTGTTGTTGAGGCGGTTGCAAACGATAATTATGAAATCTTTCTTACGTTCAATAATGGAGAACATAGAAAATTTGACGCGCGTCCGCTGCTTGAATACAAAATTTTTTCACCGCTTAAGGATATTGACTTTTTTAAAAGTGTAAAAGTGGATTTCGGAACAATAGTGTGGTCGGATGATATTGATTATTGTCCGGATACGCTGTATGAGCAAAGCGTATTAGTAGCATAAAAATCAAAGCATAAGAGCCGTTACATTTGCAGCGGCTCTTTTATTTTTGTTCGTTATCTTTGACCGCGCCGTAAAATATAAAAAAATTATCAACAAAACTCTTGCAATGCTGCGCGGCTTGGGTTATAATATAGCTGCTGGGGGAACCGCCGGAGGCGGTTGAGATAGGCACGGCCTGACCCTTTGAACCTGACGGCTAACACCGGCGTAGGAAAGCATGAATATTTCAGATAATTTATTTGTGCTTGCCCCGCTTTGGCAAGCGCATTATTTTTTGTGAAAAGGAGAATTTTTATGAGTCAAACTTACACAACGCAAATGGACGCGGCAAAAAAAGGCATAATCACGTCCGAAATGGAGATCGTCGCCGCGAAAGAGGATATTGACATCAACGAGCTCGCGGAGAAGATCGCCGCCGGAACGGTGGTTATCCCCGCCAACAAGCACCACGACACGCTCTCGCCCGAGGGCATAGGTGAGGGCCTCAGGACCAAGATCAACGTCAACCTCGGAATATCGCGCGACGCGGCGGACGTTGAACTTGAGCTCAACAAGGTCCGCACCGCTATCGACATGAAGGCCGAGGCGATAATGGACCTTTCAAACTACGGCAAGACCCGCGAGATGCGCCGCAGGATACTCGACATATCGACCGCGATGCTGGGCACGGTCCCGGTTTATGACGCGATCGGCTACTGCGAGAAAAAGCTTAAGGACATCACCAAGGACGACTTTATGAGGGTGGTCCGCCAGCACGCTGAGGACGGCGTTGACTTTATGACGATCCACGCGGGCATCAACCGCGCGACCGCCGAAAAGGTCAAGGCCAACCGGCGCAGAATGAACATCGTCTCGCGCGGCGGCGCTCTGCTGTTCGCGTGGATGGAGATGACCGGCAACGAGAACCCGTTTTTTGAATACTACGACGACGTCATGGAGATCTTCCGCGAGCACGACGTTACGATAAGCCTCGGCGACGCCTGCCGCCCCGGCTGTCTTGACGACGCCAGCGACCCCGCGCAGATCTCGGAGCTGATCGTGCTTGGCGAGCTGACAAAGCGCGCGTGGGAGCATGACGTTCAGGTAATGGTCGAGGGCCCGGGCCACATGGCGATGAACCAGATCGCGGCCAATATGATCATGGAAAAACAGCTGTGCCACGGCGCGCCGTTCTATGTGCTGGGCCCGCTCGTGACCGACGTCGCGCCGGGATATGACCACATAACCTCGGCGATCGGCGGCGCGATAGCCGCGGCGAACGGAGCCGACTTTTTGTGCTATGTCACTCCGGCCGAGCATCTGCGCCTGCCCGACCTTGACGACATGCGCGAGGGCATAATCGCGTCGCGCATAGCTGCCCACGCCGCCGACATTGCCAAAGGCGTCAAGGGCGCGATCGACTGGGACAATAAAATGGCGGACGCGCGCCGCGAGATAGATTGGGACAAAATGTTTGAGCTTGCGCTTGACCCCGAGAAGCCCAAGGCTTATCGGGCGAGCTCAAAGCCCCGCGAGGAAAACACCTGCACCATGTGCGGCGAGCAGTGCGCCGTCAAGAATATGAACAAGATCCTCGGCGGCGAGGACATTGGAATTTAGGAGGGAGCGCATGAAAAACTTACTGACTATTGCCGGTTCGGACTCGGGAGGTGGCGCGGGTATTCAGGCCGATCTTAAAACCTTCGCGGCGCACGGCTGCTTCGGCATGAGCGCAATAACCGCTGTCACCGCCCAGAACACCAAAGGCGTTTACGGAATTGCCGAGATCAGCCCCGAGATCATCAAGGCGCAGATAAAAGCCGTGTTTGACGATTTTAAGATCGACGGCGTGAAGATCGGCATGCTCGGCAGCGTCGAAGCCGCCGAAGCCGTGGCTGAAATGATGGAGCTTTACCGCCCCAAGCTGCTTATAGTCGATCCGGTCATGGTTTCGACCAGCGGCTCGGAGCTGGCGGCGGACGGCGTATCGGGTGTTATAACCGAGCGCCTGCTGCCTCTCGCGAAAATGGTGACGCCCAATATTCCCGAGGCCGAGAACATGAGCGGAATAAAGATCAACGACATTCACGACATGGGAAAGGCCGCCCAGATAATCGGCGCGGCAGGCTGCGGATATGTCCTCATAAAGGGCGGGCACCTGCGCTCGGGCGCCGACGACCTGCTTTATAACGGCAGGACCATGACGATCTTTGAGGGAAGCCGCATAATGTCGACCAGCACCCACGGCACGGGCTGCACCATGTCGTCTGCTATCTGCGCCAATATTGCCCGCGGAATGGACGTTGCCCTGGCCGTAAGTGAGGCGAAAAAATACATAGAGACCGGAATAACAAACGCGCCGCGCATAGGCGGCGGAAACGGCCCGCTCCACCATTTTTACGATTTGTGGAGAACGTCGGACCCCAATGTTGAAACCGAATATAAATGCGTTGAAAAGGAGTAAATATGAATAATAATCAAATATTAAAATCAATAATTGATCTTGTGAATAACATGAAACGGACAAAGCCCATTGTCGAATGTCTGACAAACCGCGTTACGATCAACGACTGCGCCAACATGCTGCTGGCTATGGGCGCGTCGCCGATCATGGCGGAGATCGAGTGCGAAATGGCGGAAATAATGGGCGTGTCAAGCGCGCTGGTGATCAATCTCGGACTGCTCGACGAGCCGTATCTCGCCGCGATGAAAGCGGCGGCGAAGGCCGCGAAGGAACAGGGCAAGCCGATAATCCTTGACCCCGTCGGCGCGGGAGCGTCAAAGCTCCGCGACAGCGTGTGTACCGAGATGATCGAGCTGGCAAGGCCTGACATCATCCGCGGCAACATGTCGGAGATCCGCGCGCTGTGCGGCGCCTCGGTATCGAGCCGCGGCGTTGACGCCTCAAGCGACGACGCCGTGACCGAGAGCAGCAAAGCAAAGTTCGGCGAGCTTGTGAAAGGCTTCGCCCAAAAGACGGGCAGCGTCGTTTGCGCCACCGGAGCGATCGACATAATCGCCGCGCCCGACGGCAGGGTTTGCTATATCAAAAACGGACATGAAATGCTCTGCGGAGTCACCGGAACGGGCTGCATGTGCTCCGCAATGACCGGAGCCATGGCCGCGGCGGGCGACCCGTTCACCGCTGCCGCGGCGGCGGTCGTCATGCTGGGCATCGCGGGCGATCAGGCCCATGAGTACGCGAGCGAAAACGAGAGCGGCATAGGCACCTTCAAGGTAAAGCTGTTCGACTATATTTACCTGATGAGCGACGAGGACTTCATCAAGCGGGCCAAAATCGAGGAGGATCGGTTAATATGAGTAAAACGGATTACAGCGTTTATTTGGTGACCGACACCGGAATGTGCCCCCGCGAGAACCTTATCGACGTGTGCGGAAAGGCGATAGACGGCGGCGCGACATTGATCCAGCTCCGCGAAAAGGACATCTCGTCGCGCGCGTTTTACGAGGAGGCGCTGGCGCTTAAAGCGCTCTGCGCAAGACGCGCTGTGCCGCTTTTGATCAACGACCGAGTTGATATCGCCCTGGCGGCAGGCGCCGACGGGATCCACATCGGCCAGAGCGACATACCGCTCGAGGCGGCGCGAAGGCTGCTCGGAAAAGACAAAATAATCGGCGTTTCGGCAGGTTCGGTGGCCGAGGCTGTCGAGGCCGAGCAAGGCGGTGCCGACTACCTCGGCGTCGGGGCGGTGTTCCCCACCTCCACCAAGGACGACGCGGAAAACGTGGGGATCGACATGCTGAAAGCCGTCCGCGAAGCGGTTAAAATCCCTATCGTCGGAATAGGCGGGATCAACGCCGAAAACATTGAAAAGCTGCGCGGCACAGGCATTGACGGCGTGGCGGTCGTGTCATGCATAATGGCCTCGCGCGATCCCGAAGCCGCGGCCGCGGCGCTTAAGGAAAAGGTGCGTAACTTATGATAATAAACAACGGCATTGATTTTAAAAAAATGCGGAATTACATATTCGACATGGACGGAACGCTGGTTGACTCAATGTATGTCTGGGACAACCTCCTGATCGACTTTCTGGCAAAGTACGGCCACGAGACACCGCCCGACCTGCTCCGCGACGTGGCTTGTATGTCGCTGCTGCAGAGCTCGGCGCTCGTCAGCGAAATGTATGATCTCGGTCTCAGCGCCGAGGAGATCTATGACGAGTGGCGGAGCATGATCTATGACGGCTACGCCCATTCGATCAAGCCCAAACCGGGCGCGAAAGAGTTTCTTGAGCGCGTAAAAAAAAGCGGCGCCTCAATTGCCATGGCGACCGCGAACTCACGGGAGCTGACCGAGGTCTGCCTCAAAAACAACGGCATGCTCGATTATTTTGACGTTCTTGTGTTTGCCGACGATGTGGGCAGCGGAAAATCAAGCCCCGACATATATTTGAAGACTCTCTCACAAATGGGCGCGAAGCCCGAAAGCACCGTGCTGTTTGAGGATATATACGAGGCGCTTAAAACCGCGAAAAAAATAGGCCTCAGCGTGGTTATCGCCGAGGACGCGGCCTCCGAGTCGGACCGCGAGCGCCTTAAATCCGAAGCGGATATTTATATTAAGGATTTCAGAGAATTGATCAAAATTTAATCTTAAAATCCCCCGGCTGTAAACAGCCGGGGGAACTTTTTTATATCAAAATCCGTTCAACTCCGCGCTCCGCGCGCTGCGCTCAAGATCAAGCAAAAACCGCTTTGTGTCGAGCCCGCAGCCGTAGCCCACAAGTGAGCCGTCCGCGCCTATCACCCTGTGGCACGGAACGATTATCATGATCGGGTTTTTGTTGTTGGCCATGCCGACGGCGCGGCAGGCCTTGGGATTTCCAGTTTTTTTCGCGATCCCGCCGTAGGTGTCGGTCGCGCCGTAGGGAATCTCGCAGAGGGCGCTCCACACCTTTTTCTGGAACTCGGTCCCCTCGGGAGCAAGCGGCAAATCAAATTCCTTAAGTTCGCCGCGGAAGTACGCGCCGAGCTGCCTCTCGGTCTCGTCAAGCAGCGGCGACGCTTTTTCCTGCGTTATCGGCTCGCTTCCCGAAAGCATGAAAAACATTCTGACGGCGCAAAGCCCCGCGCCGTTTTCCGCTATATAAAGCTTTCCTATCGGCGAGTCGATAACCCGAGCCGCCGTTATTTCTCTCCTTTTATTCTTTTCCAATATTCCTTCGCCGCCTGTTCGTTTTTATTTTCACCGTACTCGTAATAGACCCTGTCCTTTATGTTGTCGGGCAGATACTGCTGCTCGACATAATGGTTGGGATAGCTGTGCGGATACAGATAGTTCTGGCCTTTTACCGTGTTGCCCTCGCCATCGTAGTGCTTGTTCTGGAGCTGACGCGGGATCTCGCCCGTGTCTATCGTCTCAATATCTTTGATCGCCGCGTCGATCGCCATGATCGCCGAGTTAGACTTTGGCGCGGTCGCCAGCAGGATCGCCGCGTGGGCAAGCGGGATACGCGCCTCGGGAAAGCCGAGCATCAGCGCGCTGTCAACACAGGATTTCACGATCGAGATCGCCTGCGGATAGGCAAGGCCGATGTCCTCGCACGCGATGACCATAAGGCGGCGACAGATCGACTGAATGTCGTCAGCCTCGACCAGTCTCGCCAAATAGTGGACAGCCGCGTTCGGATCACTGCCGCGGATAGACTTTTGCAGGGCGCTCATCACGTCGTATTGATTGTCGCCCTTTTTGTCAAATTGGAACGCTTTCTTCTGCGTGCACTGCTCGGCGAGCTCAAGCGTTATCTCGATATCGCCGCTCTCGTTCGGCTTTGAATACATGACAGCAAGCTCAAGGGCGTTCAGGCCCTTCCGCACGTCTCCGCCCGATTTTTCGGCGAGGTGCCTTAAGACCTCCTCGCCGCAGGTGATCTTTGAATTGGGGAAATCGTGCTCCCCGACCCATTTGACCGCCCGTTTAAGGGCACATTCAATGTCATCCACGGTGAGGGGCTTAAACTCAAACACCGTGCAGCGGCTCAATATCGCGTTGTAGATATAGAAATACGGGTTTTCGGTGGTGCTGGCGATCAGCGTTATTTTCCCGTTTTCCGTGTATTCCAGCAGCGACTGCTGCTGTTTTTTGTTGAAATTCTGAATTTCGTCCAGATAAAGCAAAATTCCGTTCTGCCCGAAAAGCCCGTCGCTCTCTTTGACGATGCTTTTGATGTCGGCAACAGAGGCGTTTGTCGCGTTGAGTCGGTACAAAGTCTTGTTTGAAGCCTTGGCCGCGATGTTTGCGACCGTGGTCTTTCCTGTTCCCGAGAGGCCGTAGAATATCATGTTGGGGATATTCCCGCTCTCGATAATGTTGCGCAGAATACGGTTTTTGCCTAAAATATGCCGCTGTCCCACAACCTCATCAAGGGTCGCGGGACGCAGTCTGTCCGCCAGCGGTGTTTTGTTGTAATTATTTTTATTCATGTTATTCATAAAAATGGTTACCGGGCACAGTCTGTCCGCCGTGCGCTGTCGTTATTGTTTTTATTGTTTCTTATTCATAAAACGCTTACGAAACGCACTCTGTCCACCGTGCGCTGTCGTTATTGTTTTTATTATTCGTAAAGCGGATGCTTTTTGCAGAGAGCCTGAACACGGTCCGCAACCTCGCTCTTATTGCTCTCAAAGTCCTTAATTATCATTGAGATAAGCTCTGCGACCTCAACCATGTCCTCTTCCTTAAAGCCGCGGGTCGTTACCGCGGGGGTGCCGAGTCTAATGCCGCTTGTCACGAACGGGCTCTTGGGATCGCCCGGAATGGTGTTCTTGTTGCAGGTGATGCCGACCTCGTCGAGCATATGCTCGACCTCTTTGCCGGTCAGCCCCTGCTTTATCAGGCTGACGAGCATCAGGTGGTTGTCCGTTCCGCCGGACACGATCTCAATTCCTCTTTCCATAAGCGCCTCGGCCAGAGCCGCCGCGTTTTTCTTGACCTGCATCTGATAGGCCTTGAAGTCGTCGCTCAGTGCCTCTTTGAGGCAGACCGCCTTGGCCGCGATAACGTGCATCAGCGGGCCGCCCTGGCTTCCGGGGAACACAGCCTTGTTGATCATCGGGCCGTACTCCTCCTTGCAGAGGATAAGTCCGCCGCGCGGGCCGCGCAGGGTCTTGTGGGTGGTGGTTGTCACAAAGTCGGCATACGGAACCGGGCTGGGATGCAATCCCGCCGCGACCAGACCGGCGATGTGGGCCATGTCGACCATGAGATACGCGCCGACCTCGTCGGCGATCTCGCGGAAACGCTTAAAGTCGATCTCTCTCGCGTAGGCGCTCGCGCCCGCCAAGATCAGCTTGGGTTTATGCTCAAGAGCAAGCTCGCGAACCTTGTCATAGTCGATCCTGTGGGTCACGGGGTCAACGCCGTATGGCACAACGTTAAAGTATTTGCCCGAAATATTCACGGGCGAGCCGTGGCTCAAGTGTCCGCCCTCGGAAAGGTTCATGCCGAGATATGTGTCGCCGGGCTCCATGGCCGCAAAGAAAACGGCTAAGTTCGCGCTCGCGCCCGAATGGGGCTGAACGTTCGCAAACTCGGCGCCGAACAGCTCTTTGGCGCGGTCACGGGCCAGATCCTCAACGATGTCAACATACTCGCAGCCGCCGTAATAGCGCTTGCCGGGATAACCCTCGGCGTACTTGTTGGTAAGGGGCGTTCCCATGGCTTCCATAACCGCGGGGCTGACGAAGTTCTCGGACGCGATAAGCTCGATTTTTCCGCGCTGTCTGCCGATCTCCTTCTCGATCGCCGCCTTTACCTCGGGGTCGGTCTTGCTCAGGTTTTCAAATTCAAACATTAATCATTCCTCCGGATAAAATTTTGATAAATTTTTGTTGAAAATTTTATACAAATCTATTATAATGTTAAATATAAAATTTTGCAAGAGGTATTTTAAGTTATGAGAGAGAAAATTGCTGATAAAAAAGCGCGAGTTTTGGAAATTATTGATATTTTTGACGAGGTTTACGCGGACGCGGACTGCACACTGGATTACACAAATCCGCTGCAGCTTCTGATCTCGACCCAGCTCGCCGCGCAGTGCACCGACAAGCGTGTCAACATAGTCGCCAAGGACCTTTACAAAAAATATCCCGATGTCTACGCCTTCGCGAACGCCGACGAGCTCGAGCTGCGCGAGGACATACGCTCCACCGGATTTTTCAGAAACAAGGCCAAAAACATCATAGGCTGCTGCAAAATGCTGATAAGCGACTACGGCGGCGAGGTTCCCGAGGCAATGGACGATCTGCTGCGTCTGCCGGGCGTTGGCAGAAAGACCGCGAATTTGGTGCGGGGCGACTTTTTCAAGATCCCCGGGATCGTGGTCGACACCCACGCCAAACGGCTGTCAAATCGAATGGGACTGACGACAAACAGCGACCCGACCAAGATCGAGTTCGATCTGCTCAAGATCGTACCCGAGGAGCATCAGACCGCGTTCTGCCACCGTCTGGTGTATCACGGGCGCGAATACTGCCCCGCGGGCAGGCCGCGCTGCGGCGAGTGCCCGATCGCTCATCTGTGCCCGAAAATCGGCGTGGAAAAGCGGTTAGCGAATAGGGATTAGGAACCCCTCTCAGTCTTTCCGCCTTACGGCGGAAATCCAGCTCCCCCAAGGGGAGCCGGGACGTCGAGGGCGCCGTCCCCTACGGATTTGGGCGCGTTTTGCCTCCCTTTGGGCGGACCTAACAAGTGAATAGGAACGGGCGTTCCCGAATGGGAACGCCCGTTTTTTTGTTTTACCTCGAGTATACCGAGCCTTCGGAGCCGGCGCTTTGGGCCGTTGAGTACTGTTTTTCAAGCTCTGCCCAGTCGCGCGGCTGTCTGATCTCTGTCCATGTCTCGTTGGTCTCGCCCGCCGCTCTCTCATAGTAGTGAGAGTTCGTCGCTTCCTGAACCGCGGTGTAGTACCACGCGCTCGGGTCGCTGTTGTCGGTGAATGTTATCATTCCCGCAAGCAGAGCATTCGCCGCGACATGTCTGTTCAGCATGTTGTTCACAAGCGTCATTGCCTCGGCTCTCGTGATGTATTGATCGGGTCTGAAGGTTCCGTCGCCGTAACCGTTGATCCAGCCTCTCTCGGCCGCTCTCTTGATGTAATCGGCTGCCCAGTGGCCGTCAATGTCGGTGAACATATCGGCTCCGGAGCCGCCGGCCGTGTCGAACCTCGCCGCTATCGCCGCGAACTCGGCTCTTGTGATGAACGCGTCGGGCATGAAGCTGCCGTCCGGATAGCCGGTCAGAATTCCGGCGTTGCTCATCGTCGATACCGCGTTGTTGGACCACATATCCGCAGGAACGTCGCTGTAGCTGTTGTTCTTCGTCCAGTAGGCCGCTCTTGAGTCGTCGGTCAACATTCTGAAGAATATCGTCGCAACCTCGTCACGGGCTATGTTGTTCTCGGGACGAACGTCGCCCTCGGGATAGCCCACGATGTAGGCAAAGTGATCCTCATGGTTGAGCTGCGGCGCGGCCGGCGCGGCAGTTGCCGCGGGAGCCGCCGTGGGCGCGGGAGTGGCTGTCGGCGTGATGAACCATCCGCCGCCTCCTCCGCCTCCGCCGGTCGGGGCGTTCATTCTCCATAACGCGTAGAGTATCTCGCCGTCGTCCGGGATCGCGAACGTGTCGCCCGCCGAATAATCGGGAGCCGTCGCGCCGGGTTCTGTCGCCCAGCCGAGGAAGGTGTAGCCGCTTCTCAGCGGTCTGTCGCTCGTAACGGTTACGGTCTCGCCTCTTGAATACTCGTGGCTGTCAACAGGCGGTTTTTCAGTCGTGTTATAGTTAAGGTCATAGAGAACCTGCTTGTAGTCCGGAATGTTGTCCGGATAGGTCTCGGGAGCGGGCTCCTCTGTGGGGCCGGCTGTCGCGTCGGGACCGGCGGTCTCGCCTGGCTCCGCGCTCGGCTCTGCGGGCGGCGTTACCGCCGTTCCGCCGCCGATTATGTCAACGGCCCATACTGCGTATACCGTGATGTCGCTGTCGACAAATGTCACGCTGTCGATTATGTTCGCCGCCGCTTCCTCCTCGGCGTTGATAATGAGCGAGCTTACCGGAGTAAGGCTCCAGCCGAGGAATGTCGCGCCGTATCTCGCAAGGCTTCCGGGGCCCTGAAGTTCCGCGGCGCTGCCGTCGAGATACTCGGCCGCGTCAGTCGGAACCGCGCCGCCCGTGGCGCCGTTGCCGTTGTAGAACAGCCTGAATATAGGCGCGGGCGGATTTGTGGGAGCGAATGTAGGCGCTTCCGTGGGAGCTGCCGTAGGTGCTTCCGTGGGTGCTGCCGTAGGTGCCTCTGTAGGAGCTATTGTAGGTGCTTCCGTAGGTGCCTCTGTGGGAGCTATTGTAGGTGCTTCTGTCGGTGCTTCTGTGGGAGCTATCGTAGGTGCCTCTGTCGGAGGTACAGGCGACGGTGTCGGAGGCTCGGGCGACGGTGTCGGAGGCTCAGGCGACGGTGTCGGAGGCTCGGGCGACGGTGTCGGAGGCTCGGGCGACGGTGTCGGAGGCTCAGGTGACGGTGTCGGAGGCTCGGGCGACGGTGTCGGAGGCTCAGGTGACGGTGTCGGAGGCTCGGGCGACGGTGTCGGAGGCTCGGGCGACGGTGTCGGAGGCTCGGGTGTTGCCTCGGGTGCCCATACCGCGTACAATCTTGTCAAACCGTTTTCTTTATTAAATGTTGCATTGGGCTGATAGTCCGCTGTTGCGCTTCCGGACGTTTTTGCCCAGCCTTGGAAGGTATAACCCTCAAGCGTCGGATCATCATCGGCTGTGGGCAGGACTGTTACCGGATCTCCGGCTTCGTAAGATTTATTATCCTGCGGAATATTTTTCGCCTTGGTTGTAACTCCATCGGGCTCGTTGCCGAAGTATACTACCTGCTGATAGTCGGCGGTACCATCGGGACCCTTCTTAGTCTCGTCGGTATCGTTTTCGGGAGGATTTTCATAATCAAAATTATCCTCCGCCCAGAGCGCGTATACCGTCTTCGGATCGGTTGTTGTCGCTTCACTTGTGTCAACCGTTGCCACAATACTATCCGCAGCCTCGGCGTTTGTTCCGTCGGTCATAATATCATTCTTCTTATCTTCCGTCCAGCCGAGGAACACAAAGCCGCTGCGAGTGGGGTTAATGCTTTCATCAAGTTCATAATCCGACTGACGCGGAACTATAGTCTCATACTGACTCGTTGTTTGAGAAGCGGCCGGGACGCTATATGTACCGCCGTTCATATCATACACAAGCTTGGCCTCGTTGTAATCGGGAATACCGTTTTCGTTTTCGTCAACGGCCCATACCGCAAAGAGCGTTCTGTCCTTGGTGCCCATGGCGAGCTTTACATTGTCCGCGGAGTTTGTCATATCAATAAACTTATCTCCAAAATTCGGGGCCTCGGTGAGTGAATTCGTTATTTCCTCGGGCTTCGCCATAGCGCCGGTTTCGTCGGCCTCAACTACATACCAGCCAACAAATACCGCACCGGTCTTAGTGAGATTATCTGTGCCGTCAGCTTTTTTATTGTTGTCAACCGAAACACCGTATGTCTCGACAAACGCCTCATTATCGCCGGGTGTGCCGACATTTTCCTCGTTTTGATAGTCGTTGTTGTTCTGTGCAATTCCGTCATCCGCAATCGGAACAGTGCCGTCTCCATCGTTTGCGTCATACAAATGCTTGTGGAAGATGTTTACACTGACATTCCTGTAACTGTCAGCGGGGTCCGGTTGTCCGGTCGGTATGTATTCCGCATGGAAGGTCGCGGTACCGTTGCCTAAGATATTGGTCAAATCAAGGGTATACGCCTTATCCTTTTTGTATTCAACCGGATTAGTCTCTTCAATTTCCTGACTGCTCTCATTCTCAACATGCGCATACTTCGACCACCATATGGTGTTGATCGGCGTAGAAGCAGTATCCTTCTTTGTTCCGTTCGCTGTATATTCAAATTTTCTTATTTCTGTGAGCATTTCGGGCATAATCGCGCCGATATTTATAACAGCTGCGTTTACACTGCTGTAGCCCTCCTGTCCGACAGCGCCGGCCGGCTTTGCTGCGATCGGGTGCGTCGGTTTCGCGGGATTTTCGTCGAGCTTATAATCCGAGAACATCGGCTCGCCGCTGTCCATATATTCGGACACGAGCTGCGATATCCCCGCATTTGTAAGTTCTGTCGGAACCTCAAATCCGAACGGCGTGTACGAAGAAACTCCGGGAGGCGAGCGATGATAGTTTTCGTCATCCTCGTTATAGAGATACTGGTCAATAACGATCTTGCCGACGCCCTGTGCATTATGGAAAGCGGAGGATGAAACTCTGGTCACATCCTTCGGTATTTCAAGGACTCCGACTTCCGGATCAGCAACGCCTTCTTTGACGCTTGTAACTTTTTCTTTTCTGCTTTGCTTGAGTATGCGTCCCTCAAACGCTATATCCTCAATAGTGAGCAGCGACTCGGGCAGAACAAGATCAGTCATTTCAAACTGCTTTTCGTATTCTCTTGTCTTGGAGTTTATCGCGCAGCCAAACGCGCGGTATCCGATCTTTTCAACGGTGGAAGCATCTCCGAACTCGATCTTTCCGACATACAAGCCATAGAACGCGGAATCGTTAATATTCTTTATTCCCGGGGGAATTACGAGAGTTCCTATGCCGTGAGCGTTTGACGTTTTTGACTTGTCAAGATTTTTGTTGACGTCACTGTCCAATATTGGAGTGTTCTCCTCGGGCTGCGCTATGCCTGTGATCGTAACATCTTTATTCTCACCGTTCAGCGTGTAAGTGAGCTTGGTGGGAATGGTAAGCGTAGCGTTTTCACCAACGTTTTTACCCAAATAATATACAATATCTCCGCTAACTCTGTTAAACTGCCACTCTCCGGTTGTGTCGGTCACAGTATATGGAGTGTCATTTGCTCCGTTTTTGTAATTGATCGTGGCGTAATACGCGCCGTAAGGATGGGTTGCGATCGACTCCTCGTTAACGACGGTGTCGCCGGCTGTTACAACGCCTTGAATAGAGCCCATCACAGTGCCCTTCATGTTAATTTCCGTAAGAGCGTTGCAGCGTGAGAAAGCGCCGCGGTCAATGCGCGTCAAAGGCGCGTTATCAGCGTCGGGATCGGAATAATCGGTTCCGTTTTTCGTGACAGTGTTAAACGTCACGGTTTTCATCTTGTCGCACTGACGGAAAGCCCAGTAATCGATCCGAGTGAGAGTTGAAGGCAGAGTCAGCTCTGTCAGGTCCTGACACTTACGGAACGCATACTTTCCTATTGTCTCAACTCCCTCGGGCAGGGTCACGCTCGTCATGTACTGAGCGTTCCAGAACGCGCTTGAGGGAACTTCGGTCATATTTATATCGGTGAAATCAATAGATTTCAGCACATAGTTCATGGGGCGCGATCCAAAGGCGCCGTCCGCTATGCCGGTTATGGTTATCGACTCGCCTGTTGCCGCTCCTTCGGCGTTCAGCTTTGGAACACTTACGGGAACATCTATGTTAAGAGAGCCTTGCTTGCCTATGTTATCCGCTTTGTTGCCGTCAACGGAAAGATAACCGTATTCGCCCGCCGAAGCCGCTTCCGCCAGAGGAACAATCTCCGGCTCGGAGTTGTCAGCCGCCAAAGGCTCAAGCGACAATGATGCGCCGGCCGCGCCGTCGTTCTCTAAAACAATAGCATATAATTTTGTAGGATTATTTTTAGTTATAACGCATTTATCTCCATTTGCATAATCAAATGTAATAATGCCATTGCTGTCGGCAGATAAACCCTGACTCCTACCTGATCCGACGGTTACATTGTATTTTTTCCCGGAATCGGTAACCAAATAACATTTACCACTATCCGTAGCTGTAAATTCAATAGTAACATCATTTACAACATCAAGATAATAATTATAGGTATGTTCGGTTGCAGGATTACCAAACGTTCTTGTTACAGGTGAGCTTAATGATTTTATCTCACAAGCACTGCTAAATGTGAACGGGCCGTTTTGAGGAAGAACACCATTTTCAAAATCAAAGGTTTCGTCCGTTGTATCGCCGCCGGAGGCGGGTGTGGGAGAAGGCTCATCTGTGGGCGTGCTCGCTTCCGCTGTCGGGGACGGAGAGGGCGTTTCAACGTCGCCGCCCGCCTCGGGTGTCTGCGTAGGAGTCGAAGGTTCAACGCTTCCGCCGTCATATACCAATTCAATGCAAAGCAGATTTGCTTGATGATCACCCTTTTTAACCGTATATGTTTTACCGGCGGCAATTGGGAAGGTTATGGTTTTAACATTTTTATTCTGATCACTATCCGTAATATCCGTGTAACCAAGACCGCTGATTTCGGTTCCGTCCTCATAGATCTTTACTGTTGCATCTATATCCTTTTTAAAGACAAGAACACAGTTTCCGGATTTACTCGGCGTGATCGTGATCTCGGTGTTACTTTCCATTTTAAGAGCGGTTGTAAAGTTCTCACCCTTATACATTGTTTCAGGCGAAATTGATGTGTTAAAACCTTTAGCAGAACCGGTAAGTTCAATCAAGCCGGAGATACCCGAAGTATTGCTGTTGTTAAAGCTGTAAGGCACAACAGGCGCGTTCGGGTCAATTGTCGGAGCCGGCGCGGTTGTCGCAGTCGGCTTGGGCGTAGATGTGGGAGATGTGCTGCCGCCGCCAAGCGCCTTGTTTACATAATATCTATAGTCGTTCTTATCATTTGTGTAATCCTTATCGGTCACAAGTTTTCCGTCTTGATATGTAACGTTTGACTTAAGACCATGAATTTTGCCTGTCGCCGGATCAATTATAAACGGCGAGTCGTTTTTATAAAAATCACTGTTGGGGTCCCACTCAACATAACCGTCGGCATTTCCCCAAGGCGCGTCGGCTATCTCATCGGGATCAAAAGCCGTACAGTCGATAAGCATATCCGCGTCAATGTTCGAGAACGCCTGTGTTCCGATCGTTTGAACACTCGCGGGGATCTTTATATATCTTAAAGCGTCGCACTCGTAAAAAGCTCTCGCACCGATGCTCGTGAGCGTTCCGCTTGTAGGCAGAGTGATATTCGCCAGCTTAACGCAGTTATAGAAACAGTTCTCGGGAACAGACGTCAAATTAGCGGGAAGCTTAACGGTTGTGAGCTCGGTGTCGTTGCCGGTAAAGCAGCCGAAGCCCATTTCTGTAACCGAATCTGGCAAAGTTATTTCCGAAAAAGCGTTTGATGCAAAAGCTCTCGCGCCGATTCTCGTGATCGCGCATGGATCTGTCTCGGTATCGGCAAACTTAACACTTGTCAGTTCGCAGCCTGAAAAGACATCGTCCGCAATTGCTGTAACTTTATGCTTTGTTCCATCTTCAGTCTGAAGATACGAAGGGATAGTTATGATAAGGGGCGATCCGTTCGCGCCTTGAACATAATTATAACCGGTTATTATAGCATTGCCGTCACTGTCAAGTTCCGCGGTGAGCCAGTTCAGAATATTATCGGGTTCACCCGTACCGTCTGCCTTTGTTGCCTCGCCGTTGCTGCCGGTGAAGGTAACACTGCCCGGCGTCTCCGCCGTCAGGGCGATGCCGTCATTAAGCTGACCCCCCCCCGACGCAAAAATCGTCATTCCGGGAAGAGTGGTCGCCACAAGCATAAGCGCCAGCAGCATGGACAAAAGCCGTCTTGTCTTTTTCTTCATAAATCATCTCTCCTCATCTGAATATTTTTTAATACATAGCATACCACTATGTTACATAACTATTAATTAGTTTAACACTATTATAATACAAATTCAAGGATTTTGTATAATTTAGATAAAATTTTACCGATTTTGAGAATTAAAGAGCAAAATATATGTAATTTGATATTGCATGAGCTAAAAATATATTTGATGTGGTGTTGATGTAATAAAATTGTAAGTTGAAAAAATTGTCGGGACGTGGTATAATTCAAGTGGTGATACATAATCACAAGTCCGGGTTTCTCGGGCGGAGAAACACTTTGGTGTAAATAAAATATATTAAAGTAAAAGGCAGACATGAAAACGTAAGGACGGTTAACGTAGCGACTAGTAATTAGTGAATAGCGAATAGGGCTCCCACAAAGCGCCAACGAAATGCACTTTGTGGGAAAAAGGAACAATCGCAGAGCGATGAGAAAAAATCGCCTGCGATTTTTTTGATAAGCGGCGCGCATTGTGACGCAGGAGTGATGCTTATGAAAGATTTTGCTTTCAAAATTTTAGCTGCATTGCTCATAATTATCGTGTTATTCGCGATTTTTGCATCCGCGGTGCAATAAAAAATAACAACCGATCCGAAGTTTAGCCACAGAGGATCGGCTGTTAATATACCATTCCGAAGCGGCCAAACCGTTTTTACGCTCTGCCGTTTCTCTTTCTATGAATATTATATTACTGTTTTGAGTTTTTGTCAAGTGTTTTTTGATTTTCTCGCCTCATTCCGCGAAAAAAGGGCGCTCCCGTTGGGGAACGCCCACTTTTGTTTTATTGCGCGTATACTGAGCCTTGGACTCCGGCGCTGCGCGATGTGGACCATTCTTTTTCAAGCTGTGCCCAGTCGCGCGGCTGTCTGATCTCCGTCCATTTCTCGTTGGTCTCGCCCGCCGCTCTCTCGTAGTAGTGAGAGTTCGTCGCTTCCTGAACCGCGGTGTAGTACCACGCGCTCGGGTCGCTGTTGTCGGTGAATGTTATCATTCCCGCGAGCAGACCTTCGACGGTCACATGCCTGTTCAGTATGTTGTTCACAAGCGTCATCGCCTCGGCTCTGGTGATGTATTGGTCGGGTCTGAAGGTTCCGTCCTCATAGCCGTTTATCCAGCCTCTCGCCGCGGCTCTTCTGATGTAGTCCTCGGCCCAGTGGCCCGATACGTCGCTGAACATGTCAACTCCGTCATACTCGCCGCTGTCGAACCTCGCCGCTATCGCCGCGAACTCGGCTCTTGTGATGAACGCGTCGGGCATGAAGCTGCCGTCCGGATATCCGGTCAGAACACCCGCATTGCTCATGGTCGAAACCGCGTTGTTGGACCACAGATCCGCCGTAACGTCGCTGTAGCCGTTGGTCTGTGACCAATACGTTCTGCGTGACTCGTCGGTCAACATTCTGAAGAATATCGTCGCCACCTCGTCGCGGGCTATGTTGTTCTCGGGACGAACGTCGCCCTCGGGATAGCCCACAATGTAGGCGAAGTGATCCTCATGGTTGAGCTGCGGCGTGTTGGCGCCTGTGCCGTTTCCGCCGCCTCCGGTGCTCGGAGCGGGTGTCGGCTCGGGGGTCGCCATCGGAGTGGCTGTCGGTGACGGATACCATCCGCCTCCGCCGCCTCCACCGCCGCCGCTTCCGCCGCCGGTGGATACGGGCTTCCATATCGCGTAGAGCGTAATTCCGTCAGTCGGCATCAGGAAGGTGTCTCCCGCGGTATAATCCGCGTCTGCCGCCTTCGCGTTCTTGCTCCAGCCGAGGAAGTTATAGCCGCTTCTTGTCAGTTTCTCGCTTGTTACCGTTACGGTCTCGCCCGCGTCGTAAGCATTGCTGTCAACGGGGGCTTTGATGCCTGCGGCGCCGTTCACGTCATAGATGACCTGCTTGTAATCCGGAATGCCGTCGGGATATACCGCCGGGCCCGCTGTGGGCGCCGGCGCCGCGGTCGCATTCGGATCGGGCGTGACGCTCGGGTCGGCCGTGGGCGCCGGAGGAGGCGTTACCGCCGTTGTTCCGCCCTTGCTGTCTACGGCCCATACCGCGTATACCGTAATGTCGCTGTCACTGAATACTACTTCGTCCGTTATCTCGGCGGCTGCCTGTTCGGTTCCGCTCGTGATGAGCTTATCACTCTTCTTAAGGCTCCAGCCGAGGAATATCGCGCCGGTCCTTGTCACGCTGCCGTTTTCGAGAGCCGCCACGCTGCCGGGTCCGTAATCGGTATTGTCAATCGGCACTTCGCCGCCGTCTGCGCCGTTGCCGTCATATGTCAGCTTAAGCGCGGGCGCCTGCGTGGGCAGCGGCTCTTCCGTAGGCTCCGCCGTGGGCACCGGCTCGCCCGTGGGTGTCGGAGTCGCATCCGGCTCGGGAGTTACATCGGGCAAAGGTGCAGGTGTCGCCTCGACTGCATCCCAAATAGCATACAGAACATCAAGTCCGTCGCCCTTGGTGAAGAAGTCACCCGCCTGATAGAGGCTGCCGTCGGATTTGGTTCCGGAGCCGTTGTTATAGTTCAGGCTCCAGCCGAGGAACTCGTGGCCCTCGCGAACAGGGGTCTCGCTTGTTACCTCAACATCGTCGCCCGGAACATACTCGCCCTTGTCAACGGGAACGTTTTCAACCGGCTCTCCGCCGCTGTTGCCGTCGTAGCGAACCTGCTTGTAATCGGGTACGCCGTCGGGATCGGTCACGCTCGGATCGGGGTCTCCGCCGTAGCTGTCGGCCGCCCATACCGCGTACACGTCAACGCTGCCGGTCAGCGAGTCAATGCCTGTTATGATCTCGGGCATCGCTTCCTGTCTTAAGAATACCGTTGTATTCTGCGTCAGGCTCCAGCCCGCGAACGCCGCTCCGTCTCTGGTAAGCTTCAGCTTTCCGTCGGGATCAAGCGTTACCTTTTCACCGAATGTCCATGTGTTTCCGTAAACCGCGCTGTGCTCAACCGAGTCAACGGTGATCTCGCCGCTGTCGCCGTTATAGGTGATCGCGCCCTCGTTAGCGTGATACGTCAGCGACAGCTCCGCGCCGCTCCACTGCGCCACAAGCACAAGGCCTGTGGGCGGAATGTCGGTGATCACTTCGTCGGGCTGATACAGCTTGCTCGCGGGATCGTCCTTGATCTTCCAGCCCATGAAGCTGTAGCCGCCCTCTCTGCTCGGAACCGCTCCGGCGACCGTTCCGACGCCGTCGGTTACAAGCGAGGAATTGTGAGGCATGCCGGATACAGAGCTTTCCTCTCCCGCGGGAACGCCCGGCTCATAGAGGATCTGGGCATAATCCGCGATACCGTCGCCGTTGCTGTCCTCAGCCCATACGGCGTACATTGTCATTATCATACCCTCGGGATCGTCGAGCGTGAACGGAACCAGATCGCCTGTCTTTATCAGACCTTGCGGCGCCTGCGTTACATTGCCGTTCGCGTTCAGCAGATCGTCCGCGACCGCCTTGTTGGCCGTCCAGCCGACGAACGCCGCTCCGCTCTTCTTGAGTTCGCCCTCGTTGGAAGCGTTGATCTCATCGGTGAGCTCGTACGCCACGGGATCGACAGGCGCTTTGCCCTCGGTTGCCGTCGTGCCGTTATAAACAACGTTGTAAACTCTGCTGTCGGGCTCCCAGATCGCGTAAAGCACATCAAGGCCGCCGGTCTTTGTGAAGGTCTCGCCCGGCTGATAGAGGCTGCCGTCCGTTTCGGCGGGGCTGTTCAGGCTCCAACCCTTGAAGTGATAGGTCATGCCCGTGTCGCCGGTGCGTTCGGGAGCGTTCAGAACGTCTACCGAAACGCCAAGCTCATACCTGCCGCCGTCGTTCGGAACGTTCGTGACTGTCGCGCCCGCGGCGATCTCCGCCTCGGTCAGGTTCGCGTCATACATTACCTGATACATATCGGGTATGCCGTCGGGTTTGCTCGGCTTGCCGGGCGTGGGCGCGGGTTCTTCCGTCGCGTCGGGATCCGGAGTCGGTTTCTCTGTCGCGTCGGGATCCGGAGTCGGCTTTTCTGTCGCGTCGGGATCCGGCGTGATGCTCGGATCATCCGTCGGCGTCGGCTCGATCTCGCCCGTGCCGCCAATGTTGTCCTCGCCCCACAGAGCGTATACCGTCAGATTTCCGGTCGTCGGGTCTACATAATTTGTTATTGTCTCGTCGTCATAAGTAACCGCGGTTACTATCTTTCCGCTAATTTCATCAAGGCTTGCCACAACGCCGTTTGTTCCGACGCTCTTGTCAAGGGTCCAGCCGACGAACGCGTATCCCTCTCTTGAGGCAAATCCGGGCTCTCTGCTGTCTATCGCCGAGATGTCGGCAAGCGTCGCCATCTCATTGTGTGAGAATATCAGCCTTGACAGATAGTCGTTTGACTCTTCGCCGTTGTCGTTCTTGTCATATGTGAGCGTGTAATCCGTTGTCCAGATCGCGTACAGCGTGTCGGTGCCCTCGTTCTTCGCGAAGCTGTCGCCCGCCGCGTAGAGCTTGTCGTAATCCGCCTCTTCAACGTTCGGATCGTTCAGGCTCCAGCCGACGAAGTGGTTTCCGTCCTCGCGGGTGGGAACCGAGCGGTCCGCCTCGAGAACTTCAATGTAAGCTCCCACTCTGTACGGATTGTTGTCAACCGGAATGTGCTTAACATTCGCCGCTGCCGCGTCGGCGCCACCCAGGTTCGGGTCGTATACGACTCTGTGTTCGAGGTAATCGGCGGAACCGTCGCCGTCAACGTCAGCCGCCCATACCGCGTACAGCGTCATTCTCACGCTCGCGCCGCCGTCGGGAACCAGCTCAACCAACGTTCCGGCGCCGTGGATCTTCGCCTGCATCTCATCGTCGGGCTGTTTCTCGATCACGCTCTTGAAGTAATCAGCGTCCGCGTCATAATCGGCCTTCTTTACCCAGCCGATAAATACCGCGCCGTCCTTCTTGAGATTGTCGCCCGCCGCCGTTGTGATCTGCTCATTCAAAGCGTACTTGAGCGGATCGTTAGGCATATCGTTGCTCGGGTCAACCTTTACTCCGCCGTTGGCCTCGTAGACAACACTGTAGATATTCTCCGCGGCCGTCCACTGAGCCGTGAGGACATCAAGTCCGTCGGACTTCGTGAAGGTTTGACCGGGCTGATATATCTGATTGTCAGCCGCGAGCTTCCAGCCGCTGAACACATACGGAACGCCGTTGATCTTGGCCGTGGTCGTCGGAACTCCGTTTTCGCCGGATTTTATCGTAACCGCTTCATTCGCGCTGTAAGGCTTATTGTCAACGGGAATTCCCGTTACCGTCTCACCCGCCGCGATCTGCTCGGGAGTCAGGCCGCCGACATAGCGCACCTGATAGCGGTCGGGAATGTTGTCGTGCTCCGTTTCGGGCTCGCCTCCGTCGTTGTTGGTGCCGCTCTTATCCTCGGCCCATACCGCGTATACGTCAATATCGGATGTTCCGAACGTCACGTATTTGCTGAGCTCGGGCAGCTTATCGCCGTCATTATAGGTCTGCTTGCCGGGCTTCGTCGTGCTCCAGCCCGCGAACGCGTAGCCCTCGGGCGCCGCAAATCCGGTCTTGCTGTCGGCCCATGTGATGCTTTCGGCAAGCGCGACGCTCCTGTTGGAGCCATATGCCGCCTCGGACTCGTAAATATCCGTCTCGGCGTTTTCGCTCGCGTTGGTGTTGGCGTGGTACTTGATCTTATACTCGCCGCTGCTCCAAATCGCGTACAGAACGTCAAGTCCGTCGCCCTTGGTGAAGCTCTTATCAACCGCCGTTGTTCCGTTGGGCTCGTTCAGGCTCCAGCCTATGAACTCGTAGCCGTCTCTTATGGGCGTGCCGTCCTTCAGGTTAACCGCAGCGCCAACCTCATACTGACCGCTGTCCTCGGGAACGCCGGTGACGGTGTCACCGCTGCCGTTTCCGTCGTAGCGAACCTGCTTATAGTCGGGTACAGTATCGCTGCCAGTCTTATTCGGATCGGGATCGCCCGCGTAGCTGTCGGCCGCCCATACCGCGTAAACGTCTACAAATCCGGTCAAATTCTCAACCTCGGTTATGATCTGAGGCATAGCCGTCTTTCTGGCGTACGCTACAGCCTTTCCGTCGGTCATGGTGTCAACAAGGCTCCAGCCCTCGAATACCGCGCCGTCAAGCTTCATTTGGATCTTCGAGGCGTCCTCGGGTCTCTGCGGATAGAGTTTAACGGTCTGTCCGTATGAATTGTCAAGCGAGTTATCGCCGTAAATATGCCTATGGGTTATCGCCACATCGCCTTCGTCGCCGTGCTCACCGTCCGCGTGTATCATCTTGCCGCCCGCGGAATGATAAGTGATCTGCAAATCGACCGGAGTCCACTGAGCGGTGAATATAACCTTGTGGTTCGGCATGATGAAGTTGTTTGTCTGACCGTCTCCTCTGCCGTAAACCGTGTCGGGTGTTTCAAGATCATTGGTCTTCCAGCCCGTGAACCTGTAGCCGGTCCTTGTAGGTCTCTGCGAAGCAACTTGAACGGTCTCGCCGTTTACGCCGGTGTGGGTATCGGGCATATTGTATATCGTTTCGCCGCTCACGCCGGTCTCGTAGAATACCTGACTGTAATCCGGTACGCCGTCCTCATTTTCATCGGCCGCCCATACCGCGTACAGCGTCATGGTCTCGGGCTTATCGCTGTCACCGATAAACGCCGTGTGGTAACCCGGGGCCCAAACTTCGCTTTCGGGAACCTCGGTGATGGTCGTTCCGATATATTTTCCGGCGCTGTTGCTGTCAACCCAGCCGACGAATACGGCCTTGGACTTCTTGAGCGTTCCCTGACCCTGCAGATTGAACTCCGAGCCCGGTCCGTAAATCGCGTCGCTTACGGGCGCATCGCCGTCGGTGTTTCCGTTGCCGTTATATACAACGCCGTAATTCGCGCGCCATATCGCGTAGAGCGTTACGCCGTCCGGATTATCGGGCATTGTGAACCAATCTCCCGAATTATACAGCCTGCCCGTTCCCGATGGATCGTTCATGCTCCAACCGAGGAAGGTGTAGCCTGTGCGCTCGTTCTTGTCGAGACTCTGCACAACGACTCTCTCGTTCAAGCTGCGCTCTCTGCCGTCCTTGGGCGCATCTACCGAACTGTTGGTGTCAACAAAGTTTTTGTTATAGAATACCTGCCTGTAATCGGGTATTCCGTCGCTGCCGTCCGAACCGTACGGCGCGCTCAGCGTATCCTTTGCCCACAGCGCGTATACATACACGTCGTTGCTGGGGAAGGTTATCTCGGTCACTCTGTTCGAAACCGCGTTCTCGGCGGCAAATCCGTCAATGACCTCGCGGACCGGCGTTCTGCTGGTCCATCCGAGCCATACCGCGCCGCCGCGTTTCATAATCGATCCGCCGTCCGCGTTCTTGTTGTCACTGAGAATTACCTCGTTATCCTTATTATAAGGCGTGTCGTCGGTGATCGTTCCGGTGCCCCCGTTATTGTTGTAATGGAGTCCGTAAGCTCCCGACCAAATCGCGTAGAGAACATCCTCGACGCCGCTCTTGGTGAATGTGATATCCGCACCGTATTCTCCGCTTTCGGTTCCGATTAAAATATTTTTGCCGTCAGGATCGTTAAGGCTCCAGCCCATAAAGGTGTATCCGCTGAGCGTGGGCGCCGTCCCGCTGGCAGCCAATGTCACGGTGCTACCGGGCTCGTATCTCTCGGCGTCTCTTTCGGGCATATTCAGAACATCGCCCTCCGCTCTTCTCGGCTTGTTTGCGTCATATCTGAACTGATAGTAATCGGGAACGCCGTCGGGCGCTATCGGAGCCGCCGTTGGCGCGGGCGTGGCATCGGGATCGGGAGACACGTTCGGATCAGGCGTGGGCGTCGCGGGTGTCACGAGCTCCGCGCCTCCGTTCTCGTCGACCGCCCACAGAGCATATACCGTGATGTCATCCGCCGATGTGAATGTCACGGTTGTGACAATATCCGTGATCTCGTCAAGAACATCGAGATTTGATATATCGTTGTGTTTTGTGCGCGTCCAACCGATCCAGGTCCTGCCCTGTTTCTTGATACGAGCATTGCCGTCGTTGGATTCAAGTGTGATCGGTTTTCCCTCGTCGATCGGATTGCCGTTAACATCGGGGATGCTTCCCGTGATCTCATAGCTCTCTCCGTTGGGATCGTAGACGAGCTTATATGTGGGGATCAGTTCCCATACGGCGTACAAAACATCGAGCTTGTCGGTTTTGGTAAATGTTCCGCTTCTCAGATTGAGGGTATGATCTTCGTCCTGTCCGTCAGCGTTAAGGCTCCAGCCCACAAATCTGTAACCGGGGAACTCGGGACTTTCGGATGAGATCGTCACGCTTGTTCCCGGAGCCACGGATCCGTTGCCCGCAACGGGCATGTGCGAAACCTCTCCCTCCGCCGCGGGTATGCTTGATCTGTTGTCATCGTATCTGTACTGACTGTAGTCGGGTCTGTTATCTCCGCCTTGAGCGCTAGGATCGGCGGGCGTGATCGAATCTTTCGCCCATACCGCGTATACCGTTACGTTCGAGTAAGCGAACACAATATCCGTCACCAAATTGACCTCGTTTAAATCGTTATAGCTGTCTAAAACCTTCACGGGCTTTTTGGTGCTCCAGCCGACAAACGTGAGGTTCGGCGTCTTCTCGTCGATCTCCTTGATCTCGGTCTTGTCAAGGGTCACGGAATTGTTATGGTAGTATGTCGTCGCGTCGTTAACTGTGCCGCTGATTTCGCTCAATTCGTCAAGCCCGTACGTAAGTTCGTATTTCAGATTATACTGGCCTTCCCATACGGCATAGAGTACATCAAGACCGTCGCTCTTCGTGAACGCATTGTCGATCTCGTCGTAAATTCCCGTTTCGGTTCCTGTTATAATATTTCCTCCACTTGGATCATTGAGGCTCCAACCGCGGAAGGTGTAGCCGTTGAGTGCGGGCGCCGCGGCGCTTGAAGGCAGTTTCACCTGCGTTCCCGCGTCGTATTTGCCTCCGGGCTCGCCCGGCATTCCGGTAACGGTACCGCTGCCGCCGACGCTGTCGAGATTGGCGTCGAATCTGTACTGATAGTAGTCCTCGATTCCGTCGGACTGCGGATCGTCGTTTGTGCCGCTGCCGAAGCTGTCGGCCGCCCACAGGGCGTACACCGTCTTGTCGGTCCTGCCGATCAATACCGAAGTTACCGCAAGCTCTTCCGCCGCTCTTGAAGTGATCGGCTGCTGATGGCGTATCTCGCTCCAGCCCTTGAACATCGCCTTATCTCTCGCGAGGCCGCCGGGGTTGCCCTTGAGCGCCGCAAGACTCAGCTGCGTGTGGATCTCGGGCTCGGGGGTCGCTCCCGAGTCAGCGCCGTTCTTATCGTAATACAAAGTTACCTCGTCAAGCCTGCTCCATACCGCGTAGAGCACGTCGAGCTTCTCTGATTTGGTGAATATATCACCCACTCTGTAGAGGCCTCCGCCGGGCTTATAACCATGTCCGTCGGGATCGTTTAAGCTCCAGCCCATAAACTCGTAATGTTCGCGGACGGGCTCTGAGCCGTTTACTCCCAAGACAGTCACTTCGGTGCCCGGCTGATGCGCGTCGGAACATTCAGGAATATTCTCAACTTTGTCTCCGTCCGCGTTCGCCGCGTACTTGACTTGATACAGGTCAGCCGTGTTGTCCGCTCCCTCGTTTTCGGGGTCGGAATGGTTATAGTTGTCTTTGCCCCATACCGCATAAACCGTTATATCGGCCGCGCCGAATGTTACCTCGGAGGTCCTTACGGGCAGAGCCTTCGCGTCGTTTTCGCCGCCGTAGCCGTAACCTCTGTCCGAAATTTCCGGAGCGGTAGTCGTCCAGCCGATAAACTCGAGGCCCTTTGCTCTTTGGCTCTCAATATAGCTGTTCGGGATCGACTTCAGCGTTACCCTGTCGCTCGGGCTGTGTTCTCTGTCCTCCAGGCTCTGTATCGGCTCGGAATCAGACGCTCCGGTGTTCGCGTCATAGCGCAAAACGTATGTGCTGTCCCAAACCGCTTCCATAACGTATCCCTCGTCGGGTATATCCGTCAGCTCCGCGCCGGACGCGTATACTGTCGGGTCTTCCGCGCCCTTGATCTTCCAGCCGTGGAACACATGGTTCTTGCAGGACGGACGGGCGTATGCCAGCTTTGCCTTGTGATCGGTCACAAGAGTCGGATTTGCCGGCATACCCGTTACGCTCGCGAGATCCTCCTGCGGCAGATTGCCCGGCTCGTAGAGTATCTGCGCGTAGTCGGCGACTCCGTCGCCGTTGCTGTCCTCGGCCCATACCGCGTACAGTATCATGGACAAACCGTCGTCGCTGTTGGGCGTAAGCGGATGCAGCACGCCCTGCGGGATCAAATCCGCGTAAGGCTCGGTGATATTATTGCTGTCGTTGAGCTGCTTTTTCAAATCGCTTAGCGACTGCGCCCAGCCCACGAACACCGCTTTATCCTTGGTGATATTCACGGGACCGAGAGTTGTTATTCTGTAGCCTTTTCCGTAGGGCAAGGGATCAACGGGTCCGGGCTGTTCTTCGTCGATAAGCCTTCCTCCTGTCTCGGTGTAATTGTATTCGACCTTATACGCTCCGGTGTCGGGCACCCAGATCGCGTAGAGAGTGTCAAGCCCCGCGCTCTTTTTGAATGTCTGACCGGGAGTCAGGAACAAATCATCGGGTCCGTTTGAACCGTTCGGAACGTACTTCGCGTTGTTGCTCCATCCCGCAAAGCTAAAGGCGTTGCCGTTCTCTATATCGCGCACCGGAACTCCGTTAGCGTTTGACGCGACAGTCACGTCCACTCCGGCTTCATATCTGCCGGGATCGTGCGGCATGTTGCTCACTTTGCTTTCGTCGTCCACGTTCGGCATATAACGCACCTGATACATGTCGGGGATCTTGTCGGGGGTCTCATCGCCCGTGCCGCCGTTAAATTTATCCTCCGCCCACAAAGCGTATACGTCAAGTATCAGCTTATCATCGGTTATGTATTTTGCTACATTCTCAGTATCAAATGTGAAGGTGTTTATCAGCACATTCGCGCCGTCCTTTTCAAGATCGTCAAGACTTCTCACAACGCCGCTCTCGCCGACCTCTTTGTCAAGCGTCCAGCCGACAAACGCCAGGCCCTCGCCCGATCTGTCAAAGCCTTCGGTCTTGATCCTGTCAAGAGTTGAGAACTCCGCCGTCGCGTCCTTGGTATATGTGGTCCTGTCGTAAGCCGTCTTGTCATCCGCGGCGCTGTTGTGATAGAGCACGGCATAATCCTGTGTCCATACGGCCGTCAGAATGTCGAGCTTGGCGCTCTTTGTGAACGTATCACCTATTCTGTAGAGACTGCCGTCCTCTTTTGCGCCGCCGTTCAGCTTCCAGCCCGCGAACACATAGTGATCGCGCGTCGGCTCGGCGCCGTTTACGCCCAGAACCGTGACCTCCGTACCCGGAACATGCTCGTCATGGCACTCGGGAATATCCTTCGGCTGATATTGATCTTGTATATCACCCTTTTCATATTTTACCTGATAAAGATCCGCGTGGCCGTCGCTTTCCGTTGCTTCGGGATGTTCATAATTGTAATCATCCTCCGCCCATACCGCGTACACAACGGAATGTTCGCCCATCTTGATCTCGGTCTTAATGCTCGGGAAGTCGTAGCTGTTATCTTTCGCGTACCATTTGCCCTCAATATTCTCATCCGTCCAGCCGAGGAAAATATATTTGTCACTGCCGACTGTGGGCGGCGTAAATTCGGGATGACTCTCGGCGGTTTCTTTGCTGTCCAGAGAAACTGCCGCGCCTGATTCGTATGGCGCCGAGGTGTATGTCGGACTGTCGGAGTTCTTGTTGTTTATATTATATGTAACAACATACTCGTTATAATCCGCAATGCCGTTAGCGTTGGAGTCAACAGCCCATACCGCGTATACCGTCATGGTGTCGCCGTTTTCTACGTCGGGATCAAACGGGATCTTATCTCCGACCTTATGCAGATCCGCGGGATCCTCGGTGACGTTCTCCTCATGTTTGCTGTCGCTCCAGCCCACGAATGCCGCTCCTTCTTTTTGAAGCTTATTGGGGCCCTGAAGAATAATATCATCATTGGGGCCGTATGAGGTTCCGCCCTGCGGGCCTTCGCCGCTGCCGCCGTTGCCGTCATATACGACCTTATTGTTGCTGCGCCATACCGCGTACAGCGTGATACCGTCCTGAGTTGATCTAATATCCTGATTCATTCTGAACGCGCCGCCGGACTGATACAGTGTATCCTCGCCCGGAGCATACGGGTCGAAATCTTTATTGGTGCTCCATCCCAGGAAGGTGTGATTTTTCCACTCGCCTGTGAGACTCTTGATCGTTACCTGCGAGCCTTGCGCGTACTGCGCGCTGTCTCTCGGCGCCGTGGCAGTTGCGCCGTCCGCAGCATCCTCGGATATGTTCCTGTCATAGAATACCTGCTTGTAGTCGGGTATATTGTCGGATCCGCTGCCGTCATAACCCTTGGTATCCTTGCCCCAAACCGCGTACACGTCTATGTCGTCGGTGTCAAAGGTCACGGAACCGACTATGTCGGCGTTTTCCTCGGCCGCGTAAGATGTGACCAAATCGGGCGCGGGAGATGTCTTGGTCCAGCCCAGGAATACCGCGCCGTTCTTTGTGAAAGTCTTTTCACCTGGCAGACCTTTGGCGCTCTCCGCCAAAGCCGCATCGTTGCCCTTATAATAGTGCGCGTTGTCGTCCTTCGCGGTGTCCTCAGCGCCTGACTTATAATTTGAGTTATAAGTCAAGCGGTACGAGCCTTCCCACTGCGCTTCAAGCACATCAAGGCCGTCGCCCTTGGGGAAGGTCACGTTTTCATATACACCGCTTTCGGTTCCGGGAATTATCGCGCCGCCGTTGAGCTTCCAGCCGATAAAGTCATATCCATCGAGTTCGGGAGCGATCGACGAGTTGATCGTTATGGTATCGCCCGTCTTGTGTCCGCCCTTATCGTTCTCGGGCATGTTTTGAACTTCGGCTCCCGGCGCCGCGCCACTCGGCTTGTTGGCAACATAGATATACTGGGTGTAGTCCTCAACGGTGTCAGCGCCGCTTTCGGGATAATTATGGCCCATGCCGTCCTTATCAAGCGCCCATACCGCGTACAGATTGATGTCGCCGTTTCTGAATGTTACCTGATTTTCAACTATGTCGGTCACAAGAGCGCGCTCGGTGTTGGTTGTGATGTCATCGTGCTGTGCGCGCGACCAGCCTAAGAACTTGTAACCGTCTCTGGTCGGGTTCGCGCCGCCGAACAATTCCGTGTAGCGTGTGTTAACGTTTTCCACATTGTCGCCCGCGTGATAATAGCTTCCGCCTTTGTTGTCAACTTTCGACGAGCCTTCCGCTTCGGCATAGTTCAAATCATAGTTCAAACTGTAATCTCCGAGCCAGATCGCGTACAATGTGTCGAGATGTCCCGTCTTTGTGAAGCTTTTTTCGCTGTCACCGTACGGTTGATCGGTACCGTCGATTATTGCTCCGCCTTCGGGGTCATTGAGACTCCAGCCGCCGAATGTGTAATTCTCGAGCTTCGGCGTCTCGCTCATCGCCTTGAGGCTTACCGACGCGTCTTTTTCATACGCGGTGTAGTCGTTTTCGGGCATTCCCGTTACCGTGCCCTCCGCGCCGCTCGGCTTGTTCTCGGCGTATACGAACTGCGAGTAATCGGGGATATTGTCGGCTCCGTCTTCGCCTATCTTGTCCTCCGCCCACAGCGCGTAAACGGTCGCGGCTTTATCCATCAGAACCGCGCGCACGATATAATCAAGACCGGTCATATCCGTGATCGGCTCATGCTTTTCACTGCTCCAGCCGAGCAGCACCGCGTTCTCTCTCTTGAGGCCCAAGCCGCTCGTGTCTTTAAGCTGCGCCGTTGTGTTTCTCACGTGAATTTCCTCGGGCGGAATTTGGCCTGATGTTTCATCGGTATTGCCGTTTCCGTCGTAGCCGAGCGTCACTTCGTCATCGCTGCTCCATACCGCGTACAGCTTATCGAGCTGCGCGTTCTTTGAAAATACCTGACCTATCTGGTATGTATTACTTTCAATATCGCCCGCTCTTTCGACGTACGGATTAACATTCAGGCACCAGCCCTTGAAGGTGTAATGCTCGAGCGTGGGAACCGCGCCGTTTGCGCTGCGGACCGCGACGGAAACGCCCGGTTCGTGCTTATCCGTGTCGATCGGAACATTTTGCACATCCCCTTCCGCGCCATCGGGCTTGCTCGCGATGTACTGGACCTGATACAGGTCGGCAACATCGTCATTCGGCTTGGGAGTTACCTCCGGTGTGCCGGGATCAGGCGTCGCCGAATTGAAGCTGTCGCTCGCCCATACCGCGTAAACCGTGGTGTCACGTTCTATGCGCAGGCCGCTCGGCATTTCGGGCAGAGCTGTTCCGTCGCCGTAGATCTCGCCTTTTGCGCTTTCGTTCGTTGTCCAGCCAAGGAAGACGCAGTCTTTTTTGGTCGGCTTTGCCGAGTCAAACGTCACATAGGTACCGGACGCAATGTGGTCACGATCCGCGGGTCCGCCGATGCCGTCGTTTTTATCGTATGTCAGCTTGAACGAGCCTGCCCAGATCGCGTACAGTTTGTCAAAGCTGTTGTTCTTTGAGAACGAGCCTGTCACGATGTTCGGCTTTCCGTCCTTGCCGTCGGAGTTCAGGCTCCAGCCCACGAAGTTGTAGCCATCGAGGGTGGGAACCGTTGTGCTCAGCGGTATCATGCTGTCGGGCACGAATGTTCCGGTCGGCTGATCGGGCATGTTTTTAACATCTCCCGAAGCGCCGTCCGGCTTGTTCGGGAAATAGCCGTACTGATAGAAGTCGGCGATCTCGTCGCCTTTACTGTCATCGCCGGGCGTGAGGCTATCCTCGGCCCATACCGCGTACAGTGTAATGTCGCCGTCGGTGAACTTGACTGTTTCGCCCGCGAACTGAACCTTCACATAGTCGGTATAGGTTTTAACGACATCGGTCTGTGTCTCGGACCAGCCCAAGAACTTATGATCGTCTCTGTGGATCTTTCCTCCTTCGTTCTTATTAACATCCGCGCTCTCTCCGGAGTACTTTCCGGTGACGGATTCGATAGAGCCCTCGCCGCCGTTGGAATCATAGCTCAGAGTATAACCCTTTGACCAGATCGCGTAAAGCACATCCAGCTTATCGTTCTTTGTAAATTCGTCGCTCGCCTTATAGAGCGCGTTATCGGTCGTCGGATTGGTTCCGCTGCCGTCGGGCGCGTTCAGGCTCCAGCCATCGAATCTGTAGCCCTCGCGAGTCGGTGTGCCGCTCTGAACCGTTACGGTCTTATTATCCGACAAATCATATTTTCCACCGTCAATTGGCAGCTCCTTAACTTCATCTTCGCCCGCGTTGCCGTCATACTTGACCTGATAGTAGTCGGGTATTTTATCCGGATCGGGCTTGCCGTCGTCGTTACTGTCAGAGCCGTACTCATCGGCCGCCCACAGAGCGAATACCGTCTTATCCGAATCCATTGTGATCGGAGGGGTCACATTATAGTCAAGGCCCTTTGACGTGGTGATCGGATCATGCTGAGCCATGCTCCAGCCGACCCATACCGCGCCGTCTCTCTGGAGATTTCCGGTGTTCTGGTCAAGCGTTTCCGCCGTGGAGTTCAGATCGTATACCTTCGGCTCGGGCGTTGAACCCGCGGTCGCTCCGTTGCCGTCGTATTTCAGCGTCGCGATCGTTATATCTTCGTCCTGCCATACCGCATAGAGTACCATGCCGCCCTCGGGCATATTGAACTTTTGCTTATCTTCAGCGCCATTAGGATCATAATTCACTTGATCTTTCGTCGTCGCGCCCGGCGTTTCGGACCAGCCAATAAACTTATGCGCCTTATGGTCGCCGTTGCTGTGGTCGGACATGCCTCTGACGGTTACGCTCGCGCCCTGTTCATAACGATTGGTGTCATGCGGAGGCGTCAGCTGCTGAGTTCCCTCATGCTCCGTGTCATTCACAAAGTAGATCACCTGCTCGTAATCGGGAATATTGTCGGGCGTTTCAACTTTTTCCGCGTTCGGGTCAACGCTGTATTCATCCTGCGCCCAAACCGCGTACAGGGTGATCACCTTTTCTCCGCTTGCGCCCGAATCGTCGGATTTCGCCTTATTTGTAAATGTTTCGTCAAGCTTCACATGCGCACCCTCGGCGTATATATCCTTGGGCTTGGTTGTTTGAAGCGCCGTCTTGGTCAGGCTCCAACCCATGAACACGGCTCCGTTTCTCACGAGACCGCTTCTGTTCTGAAGGTTGAACTCCTGATCTTTGGCGTATCCGCCCGCTCCATTCGGGGCGGTGCCGTCTGTATTGTCATTGCCGTTATAGACTATCTTATATGTGGTTTCCCATTGAGCCTCAAATGTCTTGCCGGCATATTTTGAGTAGTTGCCATTGTCAAGCTTGATCGTGTCTCCGGGCTTGTATAATGTACTGTCATCGCTGCCTTGCAGCTTCCAGCCGAGGAATGTTCTGCGGTCCTTGCTGCACATTCCGTTTACAAATCCTTCGCCGCTCAGATCGCGGAGAACGATCGTGTCGCCTTCCTTATACTCGGTCGTGTCGGTCGGAACGCTGATTTGAGAATTGCTGCATTCGCCTTTATCATAGAATACCTGCATACAATCCGCGGCGTTGTCGGGTCCGTTTCCTTTTTCGCCGCCGCCCTTTGAGTCAGCAGCCCATACCGCGTACAAATCAACATCATTGTTAAGCACAAGTGTGCTGCCCGGCTTTTTGATTTCGCCAAGCTCACTCAATTCAGCGACGCTGTTCACTAAGCCGCCGCCATTGTGCTCTGTCCAGCCGAGGAATACGGCTTTTTCGTGTCCGAGCCCTTCTTTGTCTTTGACAACAATGCGGGATCCCTTGGGATAGGTATCAGCGCCCGGCGCTTCTCCCGTATCGCCGTTGTATTTGTTATAGGTTATCGTCGCCTCGCTGAGACCGCTCCACATCGCATAGAGTATCGCGCCTCTGTCGGGCAGCTCAAACTTATCGCCTATCTGGTACCACTGTTCGTTCTCGGATTTTTCGGAATTGCTCGGATTCTTTCCGCTGTCGCCCTGTGAGTTCAGGCCGTAGCCGTAGAACTCGTGATTTTCCCATACGGGCTTTTCGCCGTCTTTTCCCTCTCCGTGGTCATTTCCGTAAACCGTGACGGTTTGATCTTCCTCGTATTTGTTTTCATCTTTCGGAACTTCAACCTCCTTATCCGGGGCTGCTCCGCTGTCATAGATCACCTGATAATAATCGGCTGTGTTGTCGCCGTTTCTGTCAAGCGCCCATACCGCGTAGAGGTCGATCCTGTGAGGCGGCTCGTACATCTTCATTGTTTCGCCTACCGCGTGGAAGCCTTCCTTCTTGATCTCGGCCTCCGCGCTGCGGGTCGAGATCGCCGCGCCGTAGTTGTTCTTCTCGCTCCAGCCGAGGAATATCGCACCGTCTCTCTCAAGAGTGCCTTTATCTTTGAGGGTAATTTCTGCTTTTGCCTCAAATTTATTCGGCGTATCCTGAACGGGCGCCTCTCCGCCGGTATTGCCGTTTCCGTGATAGAATACCTGATTATAGTCGGGCGTTTTGTCGGGCGAGGGATGGGTCGGATCCGCGCCCTCGTCTTGGCTCCATACCGCGTAGACTGTGATGTCACTGTCACCCACAGTCACCTCTTTTATTGTGGTGGTCTGTGCAGTAACCAAACCGGGATACAGCGTCATGCTCCAGCCCTCGAAAATCGCGTTGTCTTTTGTGGGCATTGCGCTGAACTTGTTATCCTCGTTGCCCGCCGCAGACGCCAGCGTATGCGTTGTCTCAATTGATTTGTCAAGAGCAACAACAATATCAGCTTCACTTCCGCCGACCGTGCCGCCGTTTAAGTTATATTTCAGATTGATCTTCGCGCCGCTCCACTGAGCCACAAGAACCAGACCCTTGCCGTCTTTGATCTCACCTTTCAGATCAGCGTCCGCACCGTATGTCGTCTCGCCGTCCTTCACCTTCCAATTGTTAAAGGTGTAGTTCGCGCGGACGGGAACCTGATTTGAGGTCTTGTTTTCGCCGCTTCTCAAAATCGTCTGCGCGGGAGGCATGTTGGAAACGCTCTCCGCCGGCACGTTCTCGTCACCGGGAAGATAAATTATCTGCTGACAATCGGCAATGCCGTCGCTGCCGCCCTCGGTATCCGTCGCCCATACCGCGTAAACATTCATGGTGTGTCCGTCTCCCGACAAATCCGCCTTAAATGGAACTTTCGCGCCGGGCTGATAGATTTGCGTTTCACCCTTGCCGCTCAAATCGTTAAGCGTACTATTATCTTCGCAAAGATTGGTGTTGATAGTCCAGCCAACAAACGCCGCGTTCTCTTTTGTCATCGTTCCCTTATTCTGGAGAATGATATTGTCATTCGCGCCGTAAGCGCCGCCGCCTGTGGGCGCTGTTCCTCCGCCGTTTGAATGATACTCAACCTTATAAGGCGTACTCCATACGGCGTACAAGGTCTTGCCGCCGAGGGTGTCGTCCATTGTCGCATGAGTGCCAACGAGGTAAAGGTCTCCGGTCAGCTCGCCACCTTCTTTGAGTCTCCAGCCTGCCAGAGAATAACCCGCAGGGATCTCTCCGACCACGTTCATTATCGACACTTGATCTCCGTTATTGTAGGCGGTATCGTCCACAGGAGCTTTAAGCTCGTTCCAACCTTCGCCGGAAAGCGAGCCAAGATTCAGATCATACTTGATCTGCTTGTAATCCGCCTTGCCGTTCCCGTCGTTGTCAGCGCCCCAGATCGCGTACAAATTGATGTCGGCTTCCTTATCAAATGTAACCGATCCGCTCGGCTGTATCAGTTCAAGCGCCGCTTCCTGCGCGTGTGTTTTCACAAGCTCTGCGGCATTATTCTTCTTGCTCCAGCCGAGGAATACCGCGTCGGTTCTTTCAAGTCCGTCCGCGAACATAACGACCGCTGTCTGACCTACGGTGTATTTTTGCTCGTCAACGGGAGCATCGCCTTTCGTCGCACCGTTTTCATAGTACTTTACCTCAAACTCATGTACGTCGCTCCATATCGCGTAAAGCACAGCGCCCTCATTGGGCATATTAAAGTTCGTATTTCTGCCTTGTTTATAAAGATCACTGTCGCTGTATGCATCGCCTTCCACTTTGCTTTGGGCAGTCGGGTCGTTCAGGCTCCAACCGAGGAAATTATGATTCGCCCAATTAGGCTCCTCCTCGCTTATTGTCACGTTGCTGCCCAATTCATATACTTCGGTATCGCTCGGCACCTCGACATCATCGGGAGCCGCGCCGTTATTGTAGATAACCTGCTTATAGTCGGGATGACCGTCATTATTTGAGTCGGCCGCCCAAACCGCGTAAAGGTCAACCTTGGACGCGGGCATTGTAAAGTGATCATTATCTGTGCCGGGAACATAACACTTGATGTCGAGAGCCGCATTGGATGTGGTGATCAGCGCCTCATGCGTGTTCTCCATGCTCCAGCCGAGGAATACCGCGCCGGTTCTTTCAAGGCTGCCCTTATCCTCAACTTTTACTTCGTCACCCTCGGCAAACTCGTTTTGGCCACTCTTATTGGAATTTTTCGCCTCGGGCACGGTTCCGCCGGTGTTGCCATTGCCGTGATAGAATACCTGATAGCAGTCGGCGATACCGTCGCCGCCACTCGGGCTGCCGCCTTGCTCGTCGGCCAGCCATACCGCGTAGACCGTGATATTATCGCTTCCGATATTCACGGTTTTGATAATGTCGGTCGGCTTGTATGTCAACTTGGGTGTGTATTTGGTCAGGCTCCAGCCTCCGAATACCGCGCCGGTCATTTTGGGCAGATCTTCAAGTGTGTCAAGACTGCCTTCCTTCGCCAGCGTATGCTCTTCGCTAAAGCCTTCCGCCGACTTGTTGACGGTGACTTCAACGTCTTTTGTTTCACTATTTATATTTCCGCCGTTTAAGTTATATGTGAGTGTGACCTTATCGTCATCCCATTGAGCCGTAAGCACAACGCCCTGACCCTTATGATTTCCTATCCACTCGTCAATAGACGCCTTCTTTTGGAGCAGCTCCTCTCCGGTCACGCTCGGATCATCCAAAGACGAGATCTTCCAGCCGCTGAACTTATGATTTTTCCACTGCGGCGTCAGCGATGAAACTGTGTTGCCGCTCTCGAGGATAGTCTGCGTCTTGGGAATATTTGTGACATTCCCTGCTCCGGTGCCGGGGTCGTAGAATATCTGCTGATAATCGGCAATGCGATCCGGATTGTTTCGCGTATCCGCCGCCCATACCGCATACAGAGTCATGGTGTTTGTGTCATGCTCCGGCTGCAAATTGGTGTGACCGCCCGCCTCTATCATGCCGTTGGGCTTTTTGTTCACGGTTGCGTTTTCCACGGTGTTTACGGACCAGCCGACAAATACCGCATTGTTTTTGGTCAGGCCCTCGCCGCCTGCAGCAATAACCGCCTTATTATCTCCGAGTGCGGAGGCTCCGTAAACGTTTTGGTCAACGGGCGCGGATCCCTCTCCGCCGTTTGTGTCGTACTTAACGTAATATACCGCGTCGTCTTTTGTCCACTGAGCCGTAAGCACGTCAAGCGTTCCGGTCTTTGTGAAGCTCTGACCGGGCCAGTATATATCTCCGTTGTTCAGTTTCCAGCCACTGAAATGGTATCCGTTATATCCCGCGGGAAGGTTTTCGCCCTCGCGCTTGACGGTCACGTCTGTATTATAAGCGTACTTTCCGTCGTCATGCGGCATTCCGGTTATTTCCGAACCTTCCGGAACATCGCCTTTTTCATACTTAACCTGGAACAGATCGGCTATACCGTCTTCGCCTGTTCCACCGGTGCCGCCGTTAAATTCATCTTTCGCCCATACGCCGTAGACCGTCTTGGATTTGTCCATTTGAACGGAGGTTTTAAGACGATCTCCGGACATATCCTCAATCGTTACGGGCTCCTTGCTCTCCGACCAGCCAACAAACGCATGGCCTTCGTATTTTTTATCATCACCGATGATCTCGGTCAAATCATCAAGGCCGACCAATCTAACTGTCTGACCTTCCGCGTATCCCGAGAATGTTTGAGTTTTGCCTTCTTTATCCGGTATATTCAAATCATATGTCAGGCTCAAGTCAACAGCCCACTGCGCGGTGAGCGTATCAAGCTTCTCGCTCTTGGTGAAGTGGTCGCCGGCGTGGAGCAACGTTGATTCATCCGTATTGTTATCCCACTTCCAACCGAGGAACACATGATCTTCCCATGTGGGATCGCTGCCACTTTCGCCGCTTTGAACATAGACCGTGTCGCCGGCCGGGTGCTTGTGATCCTCAGTCGGCATATTTTCAGCATTTGTAGAAGCTTCGCCCGGATCATATTTAACCTGATAGCAGTCGGGAATGTCGTCTGCTCCGGTTTCTCCGGGATTTTCATAATTGTAATCATCTTTTGCCCAAACCGCGATAACCTCAACGTCTTTATCGGTGATATTGACGGTTTCAATCATCTTGCTCAAGAGAGTCGCGTTAATTTTTTCGAGCACAATAGGAGCGCCGCTTTTATTGCGCACCATGTTCACCGCATCGGCGTCGTCCGCGGATACCCAGCCCGCGAAAGCGCCGATATTTCTGTCGTTTTCCTTCCATTCCGACTCACCGTCAAACGGCTTTGAAACAAGGCGGTGCCTGCCGGCCGCCAAAGGATCGGACGTGTGAGTCTGGGCATCAGTTTCATCCTGCTTGTCGTTCAGATTATATTTAATATGATAGATCGCGTTTTTCGCCCATACGGCGTAGAGAACAACGCCATTTTCGTTATTTTCGCTGTGGCTTTCTCCAAAACTGATCGTATCGCCCATAATGAAGCTGCCGCCGGGCGGAATTACAATATGCTCGCCGCTCACACCGCCTGCGCTGTTCGCTTCATCTTCTGTCTGTTTGTGGAGGCTCCAGCCTTGGAAGGTGTATGTGTCGCCGCTGTCATCAGTCCACGAAAATTCACCATCGGCAGGCTTTACAGGAGCCTTTACAACTACCTCGGCTCCGTCCTCATACGATGAGGGGTCAAACGGGACGGTGCCCTTTAAGTTTTCTTTGTCTTTTGCCAGGCCCGCGTCATAGAATACCTGCTTATAATCGGGCACTCCGTCGCCGGTCTCCGTGCCGTCTGCGGCTTTTTTCCTATCCTCGGCCCATACCGCGTAAACGGTGGCGTTATTGTTATTAATTGTAACACTTGTTACTATATTCTTCTTCGCCGCCGCTTCGGCCGCGTGCGTCTTGAGCGGCTGCACACTGGAATCCGTGGACCAGCCCATAAAGGTGTAGCCGTCCGCTTTCATTCCTGCGCCTTTGTCAAGCTCCACGCTCTGCTTGTCAAGCAGATCCTTTTCATTTTCGGGAACAGTGCCTGACCCGCTCGCCCCATCGGGATAATTCGCTTCATAAGTCAGAGAATAGTAGTTGATATTCTCCCATACGGCGTAGAGGGTGTCGAGCGTCGCGGTCTTTTTGAAGGTGCTGCCTATTCTGAGCAAGTTGCCGCTATCAGCGGCTGCGTTCTTATCGTTCAGGCTCCAGCCCTTGAACACATAGCCGTCTCTTGTGGGCTCCCAAGGCTCGGAATGGACTTCGTCAGAAACGCCCATGATCGTCACCTCGCGTCCGACCTCGTATGTCCGGGTGTCCTCTGGTATGTGCTTAACGCTCGCGTCCCCGGTGCCCCCGAGGTTCGCGTCATATCTTACTTGATACACGTCCGGAACCTTATCGGGCATCGGCGTCGCACCGGGCTCGGGCGTAACACCCGGGCCGCCGGGCTCGGGCGTGGGTATCGGACCGAAATTATCGGTCGACCATACGGCGTAGACGTCAACATTCTTGTTGATCAGAGTTACACTCTGAAGAATATCGGGCCAAACCGCACCGGTCATGTCAACGCCGTCGCCGTAATAAGGTTCAAGCTTTCCGTCGGGTTTGGGCGTCTCCTCGGTCCAGCCGACAAAGATCGTTTTTCCTCCGTCCGGGCTTGTCGTGGGGCCTGTGAACTCGTTATAGTATCCCGCCTCGTTTTTGCCGTTGTTTTCAAGCGAGATAGTTTCGCCCGCGTTTCGCGTGACAGGGTTCCAGTCGTCTCTCTCTTTTTCTTTACTATCGCTTTCATAAGACTTGATCTCTCCGCCGTTTGCGTTATAAGTCAAGGTCAAGGTCGTGTCCTCAACCCATACGGCGTAGAGCACGTCTTTAAAGCCCGACTTTTTGAAGGTGTTTCCGGACTTGTAAAGCAGGTCGCCCTGAGTATACTTGGGCTTGTTAAGGTTCCAGCCCAAGAAGTTGTATTTCTTGCCATCATGCGTCAAAGTAGGCTCAAGACCGTCTTTATTCTGAACCTCAACATCCGAATCGACTTTCTGATCCTTTTGATCGTCGGGAATGTTAGCAGCTTCGCTCACCGAAGTATCCGTTCCGGGTATATATCCCGGGTCGTAATGCACGTCGTATAAATCGGCTTCCTTGTTATTGTCGTCGTCAACGGCCCATACCGCGTACACTGTGGTCGTTGCGGAGTGCACACCGACTGTCACCGAGCTGTCGATCAAGTCAACGGGCAGAGGCACATCGCTTGTGCCGTATATCTTGCCTTTGGCGGCAATATCGTCGGTCCAGCCGATAAGCACATAATTCTTGCCGTCCTTTTCGTAGGTCGGCAGAGTGCCAATATCATCCGTTTTATCCGCATCCAGCTCAACGACCTGACCGGGCGTCTTTTCAAATGTCTTCGTTGTTGTTTCGGGTTCCCACTGTCCGCCGTTGGCGTCATACTCGATATACGCGATAGTTGCCCACTGCGCCGTGAGTATCAGGCCCTCGGACGGTATATCGGTGATCGTCTCGCGGGGCTGATAAATCTTCGGCGAGCCTTCGGTTACCGCCGCGGAGCTCAACCAGCCGGTAAATTCCGCTTTGTCCCACTTGGGCTTGTCGTCTATGACCTTGTTATTACTGTCTTTAATATCCTCGCCATAGGGGAACGGCTTTGCGCCGTCAGCGCTGCTGAACTTTTCAATATTGGCTATGCCGGGCAGATATATGATCTGCTCATAATCGGGCTTGTCGTCGCCGTTGGTGTCGGGCGCCCATACCGCGTAGAGGATATATACTCCGCTGTTGGGGAGTCTTTCGGGCATATTTGCTTCGGTTTTGTCCGAGGTGATCAAATCACCGGGAATATCGGATTTCTTGGTTATCGCCTCTTTTTGTGTCGCGCTCCAGCCGAGGAAGGTGTAGCCGTCACGTTTGAGCGGATTTTCCGTATCGGGTGAATCATTCTTCTTGGGCGTAAATGTCGCCTTGGGCAGATATGTATTTTCGTCCACCGGCTCGGTGCCGCTTGTGGCGCCGTTGCCGTTATATACAATACCATATTCCGTGGGATTGCCTTCCCAAACGGCATAGAGTATATCAACGGTATCGCCTTTTTCGATCGTATCTGTGCTCTGATAGAGGTCATCGCTTTCGGATTTTTTGCCGTTTCCGTCCGGGCGGTTAAGGCTCCAGCCCTTGAACTGATAGCCTTCTCTGGTGGGCACATTGTCACTGATTTCCACGGTCTGTTCCGCCGCGTAAAGAGTCGGATCAGGCGTGGGCATATTCGTGACGCTCGGATTATCTCTGCCCGCGTTTGCGTCATAGATCACCTGATAATAGTCGGGTTTTCCGTCGCCCTTATGGTTGTTTGTGATATTGTCCGTTGCGCCGTAGCGGTCAACCGCCCAGGCCGCGTGCAGGTTCATGACCGTGCTCTTGTCGTCAAGAACCATTTTGGTTTGGGTGTCGGCTGTCTCAGCAGGTTCCACACTTTGAACCGTAAACGCTTTTTCGATAAACAGCGTTCTGTCATTTTCGTCGGTTCCGCGCAGCTCATTATAGAGTTTCTGGCTGTCGATCGCGGGCTGGGTCTTGTTCTTTGTCCATCCCAAATAAACCGCGTCGGTCAGCGTCAGCTTATTCTCTGTTCCGACGTCCTTAGGCCACAGCAAAGTTACATCGTCACCAATGCCGTATGTGTTGAATTTTTCGCCGGTCTTGTCTTCGGGAACCGATCCCGCGCCGCCGTTCGCATGATAGCGAACCTCATACTGATCGCTCTGCCATACGGCATAGAGGGTGGTGCGGCCGGGGGGTTTGCTGAACCATGACAGGTTTTCGTTTTTCTTCGTGTCGATACTGCCGTCGGCGGCAAATGTGCCGTCCACCGCCTGAGACGGGGTGAACAGATATACATTGCTGCTGTGCTCGTCTGTATAATACTGCAAACCGTTCTCGTCTTTTTCCAGATCACCCAAATGCTTATTGAAATTCTCATCAAGGCTCCAGCCGAGGAAGGTGTAGCCTTCAAGAGAGGGCAGGCGCATGTCTTTGTCCGAGGGCAGCACGGGCACGGGCGCGGCGTCCTGTGACATGCCGCCGCTGGTGTAGGCGTTGGTGTCCACCGGGATATGGTCGGCCTTCTTTTCGGTCTCGCTCACGCTTTCCTCGTTGCCGTCATAGACCACTTCCATCGCGTCGGGTATGCTGTTTTCGTCGTCGTCCTCGGCGTAAATCGCGAACACGTCATAGGTCTCGTTTTCTTTGATATCTTTAATATCCCGTCCTATTGTGGGGATATAGAACGGTTGGTGTTCGCTATCGACGCCATTCCAAACGGTCGCGGTATAGGCGCCTTCTGCGTCCGGCTCATTCGAGAGCGTAACATAATCGCCCTTGCTGTTGACATAGCCGTTGTACATCAGCTGGTAATTATCATTTATTATATTATAGTTCACGCCGTCGGTCTCATATCCGTTGGCCTCTAAGCGCGGAGTCGGTGGCGTGGGCGTAGGATTGCTTTCTGCAATTGCTTTCGCCAGTGCAACTTGATATTCATAATCCGATCTCAGCAATCCGGGCAGTCGGCTCCAGCCGCCCATAAATGTCAGCGGCACTTCTGTGGCCGCCGCGTCCGCGTCGGCCTTGACCTTGACCGTCTCGCGGGTGGGCCGCACATTGGTGTTAAGGTCATAGTCTTCACCCGCATATTTGCCGACATATTCACGATAGGCGTTGTTTCTGTCCTCGATGGCGTCAGCGCGGTTCTTGGGACCGTAGGTCGCCTCGGGGCCGCTCTGCCACGTTCCGCCGTTCATGTTATAATAAAGCGTCGTGGTCTCGTAGTCGGGTATGCCGTCTCTGTCATCATCCTCGGCCCATATCGCGAACAGGGTGATATCCTCGCCGCCCATCGCGATGGTGGGCAAGTGGTCGTTATCGTTCTGTGTGTAAACGTCGGTTGTCTCGTCTCTGTGCATCAGCTCGTCAAAGCTGATAAACTCGATCTGATCCTTGCCCTCGGTCTTAAGTGTCTCATTGATCTTATCGACCTCGATCTGCGGGTCAAAGCCGTGGATCTTGTGTATCAATTCTTCGTCAAGCATTTTTTCGACGCTGTCCCAAGTGGGCGAAGCATACAGATCAGCCATAGTCAGCATCGAATGCTCGCCGGTTGCGGAGTCGATCTTGTCGCCGCGCAGAGCCAGCCAGCCCGCGAACGCGTAGAGCTTGGACTGATCGGTATTGTCGCGCTTAAAGAAGCCCGTGGGGTTTACGCTCATGACCGGGACCTTATAGCCCTCGACAAACGAGTTATAGGTGTCCGCGACGCCTTGGCTGTTGTGCTGGCCCTTTAGCTCTTCGGTATAAGCCGGCACCTCGCCCATAACAGTATGCACATGCGCGCTGTTGTTATAAAATACCTCGTGGAACACGTCGATATTGACCGCCGCGTAGTTCTTCGCGACATTGGCTTTTTCCTTGCCTTGGCCCTCGGGCAGATATGTCACCGTAAAGGTCGATTCGCCGTTGCCTTTGATATTGTATAAGTCGATCTTATAGGTTTGGTCTGTATTTTTAGCTTCCGGCAGGTCTCCATCCGGATCATACGGAACCTGGGTCTGAAGCGGGGCCGAGAGTATCGCGTCCGCCGACCACCACTCATTGTTAAGCATATACGGGTTATCCGCGGCGGCAACCGCTGCGTTAATGCTGTAGGTCCGTATCGAATAGGGCTCGATATTCGCTATCGCGGACGCGCCGAGCTCGGCGGCCGTCATTATGCTCGACGCCGCTGAATTGTATTTTATATCAATGAAGTAAAGCGAAAGGCTGTTTGTTTCGGCGCCCGTCTTTACGGTATACTTTTGGCCGGCTTTAAGCTCAAATCCCGCGGTTGCGGCTGACGGTTCGGGCGCAGCCGTGGGTTCAGCCGATGTTTCGGGTGTGGCAGTGGGTTCGGTCGATGAGTCGGTCGTGGCCGTGGGATCCGGATCCTCGGCCGCGGCGACAGCCTCTTTGCCTTGAAGCGAAGCGCCCGAAACAGGCTCGGGGTATGCGCTGATATTATGATCCTCGCCGTTTACATTTATGTTTTTTCCGACCGCATCGGCGCCAAACACAAACACCGCATTTCCGTCTTCCTTGGCGGTAAAGGTGATCGTCGTATCGGAAGAGAGCGTAAGATAGTTTGTTGAGCTTTGTCCGCTATATTCAACTTGTTGTTCAGCTGTGCCCGATGCCGCGCCAACTATATCAAAACCGCTGATCGTATTATCTACGACATTATTGGTTTTCTCCTCAGGCTGCGAAACATTGTTATAGCTTATGTCAATAAAATGCAGCAGTAGCTTTCCGGTCACGCGCGTTATGGTATAATACGAGCCGGGTGTGAGATCAAACACGACCGTGGCGTAATTTGAGTTTTGTTCATCATTCGTGAGGTATGTATTGGCGGAGTAGTTCCGCTCTGTGGCATTGACCTCTCCCGAAGCCGGGTCGAAAGGATCTTTGTCATACTCCGTCACTTTTACAACGGCGTAACCATTTTCGGCAATAATCTTTTCCTTGTCAAACACCAGAGTGCAGGTTCCGTTGTATATCGCCGCGTCATTGGGAACATGGAATTTGATAAGCTGATCGGAACCGATCTCAAAGCCTTTGTCGGATTTTTGGCTATTATATGTTACACTTGTATCGTTTTTCAAATCCGTATAACCGACTATGGTTATATTGCTGTCGTTAAGCCGGCCGTCACTTGTCATCTTCGCCATGTCATATGTACCGTTTTTGGCGGCTTCGGGCGCAAAAGTGGGCTGCGGCGTGGGGGTCGGGGCCGGTCTTTCAAAGTTCTTCTGATACTCCACATTGTATATATTGCTTGTTCCACCCTCCATGATCGCCTGGAAGTTGATCATCGCGGTGTTGTCGGTCACATCGACCTTGACTTCGGGCTCGGGCTTGGCTTGCTCGGCCGCGTTAAACTTTTCGAGCTTATCGGCCGTCACCGGCTTGCCCTTTGCCTGATAATCCTCGGCGATCTTGGCTTTTTCCACGGTGTCGGCGAGCATATAGTCGGAATAGCGCGGGAAAGAGGCGTCGCGGTACTCGACCAGAACGTTGGTTCCGCCGGCATCTTGTAAATCTTGACCCATCAAAAAGCCGAATGTTCCGCTGCCGTAAACATCGCTTTGCGAGCGGAGATACATATTGTAATCCGGGTCATAGAATGCGTCGCCCTCACTGTAACGGTACTCGTCCACCATTACTCTGTCTATGCCCTCTACGTTCTCAAAAGCGTTCGGGTCTACCAGAGTAAGATTTCCGGGCAGAGTAAATGTCTTGGCTTGAAAATCGGATCCTGTTCCGATTTTTAAACTCGTTTCGGGATAATCACCGCTGAATATCCTGTTCCAGAACGCGCGGTTTTCGATCTCCCTGAGACTGCTTGGGAGATTTATAACCGATGTTATGGTCCGGGTGTCTTCTTCCGGATAATCGCTTTTGTCAATACCGAAAGCGCGGTATTTTATATATTTAAGCTGCGATTCGGTGACTTCGGGGAAGTGCTTGCTTTCGCTCGCGAACTCGATTTGATCTATCTTTATATTAAAGAAAGCGGAGTCATTGATCGCCTCGATGGTCGGGGGAATGACCAGCCTTTCGATCTTATTATACTCTTCGAGTTTAAAGAACAGATTTATATTTCCCTCGTCCTCGGCGACTCCGGTGATGTTATATGGATGATCCATATCATAACTGTCCTCGCCTGTTTTCAAGTATAACCTATCCGGGATCACAAGTTCTATAAATGTTTGGGTGCTTCCTTTTGTGCCGAGCTTTTTTCCTTTATATCTTGTGACCTCGTGGGTGACTGTGTTAAACTCCCACTCAACATTGTTATCGTCCTTACCTATTTGGATATACGCATCAATATCTTCTGTTTCATCCTTATAATATATATCCGCGAAGTTCGCGCCGTAGGGATATGACGCGTCCGCCGAATCTTCGGACGTGATATTAGCTTTATGCGAACCCTTTAAATATATTTTCTTAAGGTACAGGTCTTTTGCGAATGACGCGTGATCAATGCCGGTCTCGATATTTACGATCGGCGCGTCAATTGCTTCGGGATCGGAATAATCTGTTCCGTCCTCGGCCTTGGTGTCAAACACCACGCATACCAATCCGCTTTTATATCCGCCTTGGTCGCTGTCGTTTTTGCACTCGCGGAAAGCATAGCTTCCGATTTTTTTAAGCGTGGACGGAAGATGGAAAACTTTTTGCGCCGGCAAACCGTCTACATTAATGATTGCATCTTCCGGATATAATTCCTTGTTAATATCTCTTCCCTCAAGCACATAGCACCTGCGGAAGGCCTCGTCCTCAATTACTTCAACGCCCTCGGGGATAACCACGTTTTTGACCCTCTGGTCGTCAGAGCACATATTTTCGGGAATAACCGTCAAATATTTATCGGGATCAGGCGCGCCGGACTTTTTGGCGTTTTCCATGCCGAGGGCTGAAAGGTCGAGCCAAAGCAGCTCTTCTCTTATCGCGCCGCCCGTGAACGCGCCGTCCCTTATGCCCTTGATGGTGATAACATTGCCTTCTGTCGCGGGATCATCCGCATTTCTTTTTACATAGCGCGGTACCTTGAGTTTAAGTAACGCATTGCTGCCGTCCTTTGCGTCATGGCCGTTGTATTTTCCGTCCTCGGTATAAATATAATCTTTATAGCTTGTATATCCGAGATCGATCACCGGCTCCGCATCCGGATCCGGCGTGGGAGACGGCGAGGGAGTAGCCGGCGGCGCGGCAAAACTCGCTCCGTCTACTTTCATATTTGCGAAATAGCTGTAAGTGCCATTGGAGGGATTGCCTCTGCTTATGAGACGTATGCGGGAAATGTTATTGTTATTCGCCGTTTCTTTCAGTGTTGCTGTTCCGGAGATCAACTCATCCCCGCCGTCATGTGTCACAGTTACACTAATGTTAGGAGTTGCTTCTGTATAGTTTGCCGTAGCCTTTACATGATACCAACCATCAGTAAATGCATTGCTGACATCGCCAATATAAATTTTTTGAGGTTCTGTGCCTGAATTATCGCTGTATACAAGTTGAGATATTGTTCCTGCACCATTATCGTCCTGATATATATTTGACTTATCATTTTCAAAATATATTCTGAATCCGGGATCACCATTTGCTAAATACACATCTGTTTCAAATGTAACTGTGTCGCTCGATACCGGATCTTCAAGATTAACAAAAACATTTCTGCCTACTTGAAGTACGTTTTCCTTATCTTGATAAGTATCCTCAACATTATTTGTGCCGTCAAACGAATACGAATTTGACTGACCCTGACGCCAATTCTCAAACGGCGATGCTACCGGGATGTCATACATAACATTGACAGCGAAAAGAACCGGTTGTGAACTGCTTGTCGCATCTCTGGTTATTTTATATGTGCTTCCAGATTTAATATTAAAGTTAGCCACATACATATCTGTTTGGTTAAGCGTACCGCTGCTGTAAACAGTTTTACTATTATTCTCTACAACCTTAACTGAACAGTTGTTATAACTATTACTAAGTCTTGAAGAAAATGAGATAGTTGCAATTCCGTCTTTTGGAGTTTTAAACTCAACATATCCATCACCATCAAGCTTTAGCCCTTTCGTAACATCGGCCGCTTTCTTACCATTGTAAGTTATACTACTTGGAAAACCATTGGTTCCACCCGAAGAAACTGAACCACCCTGATATTTAAACCCATTTTGATTTTGTTCACTTTTATTGTCAAATGAATTAACGTTAGCAGCATCAAAAATTACGCCCCCAACGTCTGCGTCCAATGCGTCACTGAGATCAACATCTCCGCCGCCGGAGCTGCCCGATCCATTATCCAAATAGTACCTGTAATCGTTTGGGTTGTCGGACGCATTATCGGTGGATTCTTTTCCGCCAAAAGTATTGGTGTCTACATTAGTGTCCACACTTACATTTGTCTTAAGGCCGACAATATAGCCTTGTTCATCTATAATAAAAGGAGAGTCATTATTATAGCAGGCAGCCGCTTTATCATCGCTTTTCCACACGATAAATCCACGGGTCTGGCCCCATGGCGCGCCGGAAAGCGAACCGGGATTATGCTTGGTCAGGTCGATATACGCTTGTTTTGTGCCTATACCTAAGTTATAATTAAACGCGTCATAGCCGATCGAATTAACGCTGCCCGGAACCTCGAAATAACCGAGACTTGTGCAGCCCGCAAAAGCGCCCGCGCCTATTGAAGATATGTTGGGAAGATTTTCAACCTTTTTCAAAGCGGAGCAGTTTTTAAAGCAGTTATCGGGGATCACTTTGATATCCGAACTGCCCTCAAATGTGACGGTCTCAAGATTCGGGTTCGCGTTAAGACAGCCGTCGCCCAAAACCTTAACGGAAGCGGGGATGGTTATCGCGCTTATCTGGGTCGAGGACAGAGCGCCCGCGCCGATCTCGGTGATTTTGCACTCCTTTCCGTCCGCTTCGCTGACAAATTTTATGCTCTGTATATCGGCGCCCGCGAAAGCGTCAGCCGCGATCTTGGTTACGGGATATGCATTTCCTGTTTGATTTTCTTGATCATAATAAACCGAGGGGATCTTTATATTCTGTGAGGACGTGCCCACGATATAGCGGAAGCGCTCGATCGTAACAGTGCCGTCGGGGTTAAGGCTCGCCTTTGAGACTGACGGCGCGGCAAAGTCCTGAGCGTAATCAATTGTGCCGCGAGTTGAAGCCTTACCGTTACTGCTGACCAGCTTGACCTCGGTCGGGGCATCGGCTTGGGCCTCGGGGTCGCCCGGAGCCTCAACAGGCATGATCTCATTTTCGGAGTCCGCGCCTTGCAAATCAGCATCCTCTTGCGGGACGTCGGAGGTAGGTTCTCCCATATTTGCCTCCTCCCGGGAGGAGGTGGCGGACGTCAGTCCGTCGGAGGTGGGTCCCCCCTCAGTCCGCTCTGCGGACAGCTCCCCCGAGGGGGCGCCAATATTTGAGTCCGGCTCGGCGGCAAAAACCGCGATGCCCGGCAACGTGCCCAGCACCATTATCAAAGCCAGCATTAAAGCTAATACGCGATTAACCTTTTTTAACATATGTCATCTCTCCTTATATGTTTGATTTATTAATATACTATATTATGAGGCCCTACGAATTGGGTAAGTGCCTTTTATTCGGCTATTTTACAGCTCCCTCCGGGAGGGAGCTGGCAGCGGCTCGTCCGCTGACTGAGGGAGATCGGCGCACTTACCATATATTCGCCCAATAATACTCCTTCCACCGCTATCGCG
>CANRGH010000001.1 GCA_947630135.1 uncultured Monoglobus sp. | reverse complement strand
AGCCGACAGCTACAACAGGCACAGAGCCCGAGCCGACAGCTACAACAGGCACAGAGCCCGAGCCGACAGCTACAACAGGCACAGAGCCCGAGCCGACAGCTACAACAGGCACAGAGCCCGAGCCGACAGCTACAACAGGCACAGAGCCCGAGCCGACAGCTACAACAAGCACAGAGCCCAAGAAGACCACGCCCGAAGAGCTTTACGGCACAAAAGTGACATGGTACTTATCGGAGAATGATTCTCAAGGTCAACCCACAGGCTATCAGGAATATCCGGGTTCGGATATAAACCACAAGTCATATAGTGGCGTTGCAGGTTTGTTCAGAGACGCAACCAATAAGTATTTTGCCGAGTTTGATACTACAAATGGCGGCAAAATTGGTACAAACACCAATAATTGGGGTCAGTTCACTGCAGGAGCTAAAATAACTGTTCCCGTATTAAAAGGCAGCAAGGTTACAGTAACGGTATATCCGGGTCTGGAATACACAATTGATGGTGAGCCACAGACTGCAACTGCAACATATGAGGCGAAAGCTGACGGCTATATTGACATTGTATCAACAGGCGGTGATATGCAGTATTGCGAAAAGATCGAAGTTGATTCAAGTGACATTTCGGCCCCCGCGGAGCCCACAGACGCTCCTACACCTACAGAAGAGCCTCCTGCAGGTATTAAAGCGTTTACTTTTACCACATCTGACATTACAGCTGAACCCGGAGCGAAAACTCAAGTTTCCGGCGGTAAGGCAGGTGACCCGATAACCCTCTATCAAGGCGACGGATTTGAAGTAATTGCAAGCTCGGCTTATAAGACTGTGAACGAGAATGAGTATACTCGTGATGGTGATGGAATAGACATTACTGCGGACAAAGCGATTCATGTTAAAGATACGTCGCAAGGCCAGCAATCTGTTTATATCAACTTTGATACAGCAATCGAAACGGGTAAATTAGAGATGTCTGCGAAGCTTACTCCTGTGGAAATGGCTGCTGATACAACATTCTTCAGAAACGGCAACAATTTGCGTGCGATTTTGAAGCTTAGCGATAAGTTTGAAGTTTCTGCAGGCAAAGGTGCTGACGGTAATGTAGTTAAGAACGGCGATAAGTTGTCTAGTGAAAAAATGGCGGCAAATAATACTTACACTGTAACCGCTGTTTGGGATTATGACAATGGTACTGTAACATATACATTGTCAAATGCTGGCGGCACTGTTCTTAAGACGGTTACAAATAATACTGCAACAATTGATCCTGCCGAAAAGAACATATATATTGTTCAGTCCGGTGACGGAGCAACAAAAAACACCGACTATCAGGCTAATAAAACAGATGTTACAGTATCTGACATTTCTGTAAAGTACACACCAGCTGCTCAATAAAATTTAAAAATTTCGGCCCAACAAAGCCGAACATAACGAAGCAAGTGGGAGGGGCGCGCCAACCCCGCGCCCCCACCGCTTCGGTTTTTTGCGTCATAATGAAAAATTTTTTATTAAAATTTTTTTAACCATTTGCAAACCATTTACAATGTCAATGAATAATTTAATATTGAATGCTAATAATAAGATTGGCATTTGATTTCAAAAATCCCTTGACAAAAAAACCGAAGTGTGATACACTTGATTTCGTCCTATGAGGTATATGATATGAATTTAGACTTAAATAATACAAAAATTAAAATTAGTGTAGCAGCTGAAAGAGGTCATGAAGCAGAGAATTTTTGCACTGTTATAGAGCATCAGGCGGGTTTTGCAAAAAACAGACCGGTGCCTATTCCTGCACGGCGACATAATGTTATTTCGCCAAGAAATTTCAGTGCCGGCGAAGCTGCTAACAAAATTTTTGAATAATTAAAGCGCCGTAAGTCTAAAAAAGTCTTACGGCGCTTAAATGGCCACGGGAGGACAAATAATGACTAATACCACACCAAATGTTCAGAAAGATGACAAAAATTCGGAAATAACTGAGTTTTCAGGCATCTTGGTCACATTAAAAAAACGTGAGCAAATACCAATACATACAGATAAAGAAAACTTTGGTTATACCATTTTCGGCCATTACGACGGATTAGAAATCAACTGTGTAAGCAAATGGTCCGACTTTTTGCCGACAAGCGTTGAAGAAAAGCAGGGAGAAATTAGTCTTGAAGATAACCTTTTGGATATATATACTCTCAGAGCATGTGAGCCTGAGGCAGATCAAAAAGAGGAGTTGGTTAAATACGGCTTTGTATATGACGATCTAAAGAATAAGGATAAAGGTGGAGCGAAACAACAAATTAAGTATCCTTTGGTTGCCTGCTCGCTTATTCATTTATCCGAGCAAGCAGTGCGAAAATACAGTGTGCGGGATATAATAAATGAGATTGCGAATAAAATATCCCCCGATAGTGTGTCTAAATCCGAAACAAGAAAATTAAATTGCGGCATTTATTTTTCAATTGGTTATTCTGATATTATTATTCTCTTTCGAGTTGATGATTTTAGACGTGTTGACGAGGCAATACGCCGTCTGGGAAAGTCAACGTCTTCTGATGAAAACTTAATTTCAGACTCTTACACAATCACCGGATTTAAAAATAATATATTCAAAAACATAGACGAGGTTAAAACCGCGCTGAAAAATGGTAAAAACATAACACCGAGAAAATTTGCGGTTTCTTTTGCGTTGCGCAATAATATAAATGTCGGTGAATTTGCAGCATATATTAAAGACAGAGTTAAATGCTTGTGCAAAAGATTAGATATTAAATTTGAACCTGGTGTGACCGTTAACACAAACAATAATCAAATCAAAGCATTTGGAAACGCTTTCAGCGTATTCGGAAACACTGATGTAATTATTGAACTCAATTTGCCGATATATGCATACATGGCGTTGTATATGGCTGATGATACGAGTGAAAAAGATCATTTTCCGTTTAGTATAAAACATAATTTGCATAATATAGCGACAATTCAAAGCGTGGCTATGATCCCGATGCCGATCGAAAATCTGCCGAGTAGTTTTCCGCGTGTCGAAGATCGGCTTAACGCCCCGGCAGGCAGCGGTTATTCGGAGAGCTTTAAAAATGACGTCGAAAAATTTTCAAACTTCACACTCAAGTATGGCATATCCTACAGAAATGTTGTTGCGGTAAAACAGTTGATCAAGGCGTATGACAACCTTGTTCTTACCGACCATGGTTTTGAAATAAAAAGTATTATCGGCAACGCCTTTAATGCGTTTTTTGCAAATCTGAATATTTGCATGAATAATATAGAAAAGTTGTATAACAGTTTTACAACCGAAAATAAAAACAAAGGTTCCGATGAGAATGACAATGATGAATTTAGTATTGAAATGATTGAACGCGGCGAATATGCCTATAAAATTGATTATATGCTTTCGGCAATTGATCGTTTCAGAAACTACATAGGCACATACATCGGTGATTTGTCACGCTCTGACAGAAGTTTTATTGAGGGAAGATCTATGAGCCATCCGTCTATCGGCTCGCTGACAAAGCTTTTGTTCAGTTATAACCAATTTATAAATAAGCTTGTGGAAACAACAGAAGGAAAAAACAGCAAAAATTACGCCTTTGTTGTCGTGAGCGGCGGATGTGACATTACTCAGGTCACAGAGATATTTTCGTTTTTAAATAATGAAACAGGATATAACCATCTTTATGTGATAACTTTGCCGGAGGTATGCTTGTTTGATTTTAAGGGAACGCTCCTCGAGCTTGCTCATGAATGTTTTCATTGCATAGGGAAAAAACAGCGTATAAAACGATATAAAATGCTTGTTGATGCAATACGCCGATATATAGTTCATACTCTTTCGGAAATAATAAGTCGTGAAACAATTCCTGAAAAAGATAGACTACAAGAAGGAAAAATAGACAAAGTATCGAAATATATGTCTAGGCTTACCAAAAGGTTTCAGAATAACATTTTGAAAAAACTAAGAGAGCTTACTGATGATCAAGTAAATGAGTGGGTTAAAGATAAGAATGAGGAAAGCAATAGCATTTATTACAGAAACTCAATTAATAATGCTGTAAGTTTAATAGACAAGCACATGCTTCATGAAATAGAGTATTTAAAGAATAGGGAAAATTGTTTTTATGATGCAGTGTGCATGGAAATGTATGATACATTATATAAGCTATACACTTATTTAGTTGACACAAGAAATATATGCGACAGGTATCAACAACTTGTGTATTATGACATGCTTTCCATAATAGATTTTTACAGAAAAGAGCAGACAGTTCCGGAGAAAATCAGCAACGGATTTAAGACATTGCTTCATAAGATTTTTACGGCGCTGAAATCTCCTTTGGGGCTTAACGCGTTAGAAAGATATGAAAATGAATTTGAAAGTTATGATCAAAAAAATCATCAATTGCAAAAAAATCATAAATTGCAAAAAAATCATAAATTGAGTGAATATGGTATACTCAGTTATTATCAAATGTCAAATATTATAATGGAGGTACTGTGTGAGTGCTACGCGGACTGTATGTCGCTGGTAATTCTTAAGGCAACTTTGTCGGATTTTATTTTTAGTTTCGTGTATCAGTCTTGGGATATTGACAGAACTTTTCCTTATAATATCACCACGATATTGCGTTTGGGGGTTAACTTAAAGCTGCATTACAAAATTACCGGTCCGCTCAATGATAAACAACAAAATGAAATACGCGTCAAATTCAAAAATTATGCGGATAATGATTTAATAGGCAGCGTTGCCGTAAAAAACGGCTGTATTAACGCGGATCTAATAATTGACCGGATCAACCTTATTACAGAAGAGTATAAAAACCATGAATATTACAGTGAACCTATTGAAAGATATATAAGCTCATGCTTAAAAGCCATTGAAGAAGATACAAGATACAAAGATTATGGTAAATACAAGGATCTTAAGGACATGGACAAGCTTTGTAACAGCTCAATATTTGATATTATTAATTTATGGCGGAATTTTGCGGGAGATTAAAAAATGCTTGAACTTAAAAAACTTCTTACAACAGATTTATTAGAAGAAAATAACAAAAATATCCAAGGCTTAACAAACAAGCTAAATGAAGGAAATCCATTGGAGTTCATAATCGGTGCGGGCGTTACTGTCTCAATAGGCTTCCCCACATGGGTTGAATTGCTTTCCAGAGCTATCGGACGGGAAATTCTATTTTTAAATGATACCGATGATTTTTTAATGGATGAAGACGAAAAACGGACGAAAACCATCAGCGGTATAATATCTGAATCATCAACAGCTAAAGAGAAATGGGAAAAAGGATTGGATAAAGGATACAGTGATGTTTTTTTCGGCAGGGATATGCTTGAGATTGCGGAGTATGTCTTAAATACGATACGCGATAGAACGGGCGGGACCGACGAAGCCATTAATAATAAACTTGCAAAATATAGAGTTACTGAGCTTGTCGCTGACTGTCTCCGTATGAGTGAGGCTGCGTTTGACAGAAGACTCATCAAAAAATATGATGGTTCCACCATTGAAGCAATAGTGGATATAATTAAAAGAATGTACGACACGGAAAAGACCTATGAGGTTCTGACTTATAACTACGACAACTGCATTGAGCTTTGTCTTGAGAAAAAAGCTAATGTCCCGGCTGAAAACATTGTGTCAATTTCTTACACCGATAAGGATATCCGTCCTAAAGATGGAAAAATAAACGTCGCCCATGTTCACGGAAAAATCAATGTTATTAATAGGGATGATATTTCGGACGAGATAATACTTACCGAAAGCAGCTACCGCAACATGGAGAAGACAGAATATATGTGGCAAAACACCGTGCAGGCAAAAGCGATGCTTGAAAAACCGTGTTTATTTGTGGGATTTTCCGCCCTTGACTATAATTTCAGACGGATTATGAAGAATAGCAAAAACGTTAAAAATACATATATAATATTTACCATTGATGAAATTATCAGAAATGTGTGTAATGAAGCATTAAAGATGTTTGCTATAAAAGATATAAAGAAAAAGATAAATAAAAAAATTAAGAAAAACGAATATATAGTCGATGATAAAGAACTGGATGCGGAACAAGTCGCAAAAAAATATGAAGATAAATACTTGAAGAATATTTTTGAGGAGCAAATAAAAGACAAAAAGAATGAAGAATACAAACATTTTGGGTATGAAAGATTGTTTATTGAATATCTTGTTGCCTCCCAGACAAACTATTGGGAAAAGCATGGAATTAAGCCTATTTGGACAACGATAGATGAAATTCCCGGTTTGATCAGAGAAATCGGCAGTGCTTATTAAGAAAAACGCCTTCCCGCTTTGACGCGGCAAGGCGTTTAGTTGTGATGATAATAAAAAAGAGGCCGCGCGGCACAACTGCCGCGCGGCCTGTCTTATACTTTTTCAACCGAGATAGTGACCTTCTCGCCGTTGATGTTCCATTCCTTGCCGCCGCTCGCGGGGCTTGTTATGGCGTCCGCCAGGGCCTGGGCCTTGATCTCGGCCGAGAATTTTTCGATTATATTGTCGATCTTCTCTCCGCCGCTGTAGCCGATATTTATCCTGTCCTGAACCTCAAAGCCCGACTCCTTGCGCATGGTCTGTATCTTGCTGAGTATCTCTCTGAGGAAGCCCTCGTCGATCAGCTCGTCATTTAAGTTGGTGTCAAGGATCACGGTGAAGCCGCCGTCGCTGTCGCTGACGAGGCCGTTCATCTGCTCGGTCTCGATAAGCACGTCGTCCTTGAATATCTCAACGTCGGTATCCTGAACCGTGAGACGCAGCGCCTCGCCCGAATTGAGCACAGCCATGACTTCCGCGCCGTCCATCTTCGCGATCTCGTCGAATATCGGGCGCATGAGCCGTCCGTACTTGGGGCCCATGGTCCTCATCTGGGGCTTGAACTTGTAGGCGATAAACGCGCTCGCGTCGTCCACAAACTCGACCTCTTTGATGTTGAGCTCATCCAGAATGATGTAGATATAATCGGGGTTGATCTCGGTCTTTGACTGGATATAAAGCTTGCCGAGAGGCTGTCTGTTCTTGATGTTCGCCTCGTTGCGGCAGGCGCGGCCCAGAATTACCACCTTGCGTACCGCGTCCATATCGGTCTCGATCTCGGGGAAGCTGAGCTCCTCGCGAACCTTCGGATAGTCGCAGAGGTGAACGCTCTCGGGCGCGTCCTTGTCGACCGAAAGCACGAGGTTCTGATAGATCTGCTCGGTCATAAACGGAATGAACGGCGCGCAAACCTTCGAGAACTCGACCAGAACGGTATAGAGCGTCATGTAGGCGCTTATCTTGTCGTCGTTCAGCTCGCTCGCCCAGAACCGCTCGCGGCTCCTGCGCACGTACCAGTTGGACAGCTCGTCGGTGAACTCGGAAATAGCGCGGGTCGCCTCGACGATCTTGTAATTGAACAGATTGTCGTCGACCTCTTTGATAACGCCGTTCAGCTTGGAAAGTATCCACTTGTCCATAACCGACAGCTTTTTCGGGTCAAGCTCGTGCCTTGTGGGATCGAACTTGTCGATCTCGGCATACAGCACATAGAACGCGTAGGTGTTCCAGAGAGTGCCGAGGAACTTGCGCTGCGACTCCGAAACGTTTCTTGCGGAAAACCTGTTGGGCAGCCACGGCGCGGAGTTGGAGTAGAAGTACCAGCGAACCGCGTCGGCGCCCTGGTCGTTCAGAATATCCATAGGCGCGATAACGTTGCCGAGGTGCTTGCTCATCTTTTTGCCGTGCTCATCCTGAACATGGCCCATAACTATTACGTTTTTATACGGCGACTTGTCAAACAGCAGGGTTGAGATAGCCATAAGGGTGTAGAACCAGCCTCTGGTCTGATCAATAGCCTCGCTGATGAAGTCGGCCGGGAAATGCTTTTCAAACTGCTCCTTGTTCTCAAACGGATAATGGAGCTGCGCGAATGGCATTGAGCCGGAGTCGAACCAGCAGTCGATAACCTCGGGCACGCGCTTCATCTCGCCGCCGCACTCGGGGCAGCGGAGTTTGACCTCGTCAACATAGGGCTTGTGGAGCTCGATGTCGTCGGGGCAGTTTATTCCCATCTCTTTGAGTTCGGCGATCGAGCCGACAACGTGCTTGTGTCCGCACGAGCACTCCCAGATAGGCAGCGGGGTTCCCCAGTATCTTGAACGCGAGAGTCCCCAGTCGATTATGTTCTCAAGAAAATTTCCGAACCTGCCGTGCTTGATGTTGTCCGGCAGCCAGTTGACCGTCTCGTTGTTCTTGAGCAGATTGTCGCGCACGGCGGTCATCTTGATGAACCATGTGTCGCAGGCGTAATACAGCAGCGGAGTGTCGCATCTCCAGCAGAAGGGATAGCTGTGCTCGAACGGGATCACGGCAAACGCCAGATCTCTGTCCTTGAGGTCGCGGATAATGAGCTTGTCGGCGTCCTTCACGAACATTCCCGACCAGTCGCCGCAGCCGTCGATGAATTTGCCCTGAGAGTTGACCAGATTTACAAACGGCAGGTCATAGTCCTTGCCGACGCGGTTGTCGTCTTCACCAAAGGCGGGAGCGATATGAACTATTCCGGTACCGTCCTCCATGGTGACATAGTTGTCGGCGACCACTCTGTAGGCGTCGCCCTCGGGCTCCGCGAAATCGAAGAGCGGGTCGTAGTGCGTGCCGACAAGGTCGGTGCCGATATACTTTTCAAGCACCGTGTACTCGCCGTCGATCACCTTTTCAAGCAGAGCCTCGGCCAGAATGTATTTCTGATCTCCCGTGTCGATCTTAACGTATGTCTCGTGCGGATTAACGCACAGCGCCACGTTGGACGGCAGCGTCCACGGCGTGGTCGTCCACGCTAAGATATACTCGTTTTCGGGCGCGTCCTTTATGTGGAACTTGGCAATAACCGAGTTTTCCTTAACGTCCTTATAGCCCTGCGCCACCTCATGGCTCGAAAGCGCGGTACCGCAGCGGGGGCAGTAGGGCATGATCTTGTGGCCCTTATAGAGCAGACCCTTGTCCCAGATCTGCCTGAGAGCCCACCAGACCGACTCGATATAGTCGTTGTGGTACGTCACATACGGGTTGTCCATGTCAGCCCAGAAGCCGACGCGGTCGCTCATTTCCTCCCAGTCGCTCTGGTACACAAAAACGCTGTCCTTGCACTTTTTGATAAAGTCCTCAACGCCGTATTTCTCGATCTCGGGCTTGCCGCTGATGCCGAGGCTTTTCTCGACCTCGAGCTCGACCGGCAGGCCGTGGGTGTCCCAGCCGGCCTTGCGCTCAACCAGATAGCCCTTCATGGTGCGGTACCTGGGGATCAGGTCCTTGATCGCGCGGGTCAGGACGTGGCCGATGTGGGGCTTGCCGTTGGCGGTCGGCGGGCCGTCAAAAAACGTGTATATCTCCGCGCCCTCGCGGTTCTTTACACTCTTTTTAAATATATCGTTTTTCTTCCAAAAATCAACGACTTCCTTCTCTCTGTCGACAAAGGAAAGCTCGGTTGACACCTTGCGATACATTTATATCCCTCCAATTTCTAAAAATAATTCGCATTTAAACTAACTTAAATATTTTATAACAAATCAAGCCTGATGTCAAGTGATTTTCCGCACTTTTAGAGTTATCGGCGAAATTTGCCGGTCCCGATTTGTGTCAATTTTTGGCGGACGGCATAGTATATAGTGAAGTCCTTTCAGAGAGGAGAAAAAATATGGATAAATTTAATTATTATGAAAACGACTTTGACGGTATGAGCAGATTTAAGAATTGCAAGCGGCCGAATTGCGGCTGCGGCAATAATAACGACGGCTGTTCAAACTGCACAAGCTGCCCTCCCGGCCCTCCGGGTCCCGGAGGCCCTGTCGGTCCTCAAGGTCCCACGGGCCCTCAGGGACCGTCCGGTGACACCGGCCCTCAGGGTCCGGTGGGAATTCAAGGCCCTACGGGCGCCACAGGTCCTCAGGGCCCGATCGGCCCCATAGGTCCCCAAGGCCCGGCGGGTGAAGCAGGCGCTATAGGTCCTCAAGGCCCCGCGGGTCCTCAAGGCCCCGAAGGCCCGGCAGGAGCAACCGGCGCAGCAGGTCCGGCAGGTCCGGCAGGTCCCGAAGGTCCGGTAGGTCCGATAGGCCCCGCAGGCCCCGAAGGTCCGCAAGGCCCGGCAGGAGCAGCAGGTCCGGCAGGCCCAGAAGGTCCACAGGGCCCCGTGGGCCCGGCAGGTCCCGAAGGCCCGCAAGGCCCGGCAGGGGCAACAGGAGCAACCGGCCCTCAAGGTCCGACAGGTCCCCAGGGCCCGCAGGGAGAGCCCGGAACGGCACTGAGCTACGCTGACTTTTACGCAGTTATGCCGCCTGACAACGCGGACACGGTTGCGCCCGGCGAGGACGTTGATTTCCCTAACAACGGCGGAATTGGCGGAGACAGCATAGTCAGAGCAACCGCGAGCTCGTTTACGCTGGCGGAGATCGGCACCTATCTGGTTCAGTTCGTGGTTTCGGCAACTCAGGCGGGTCAGCTTGTTCTGACGCTTAACGGGGCCGAACTGCCCTATGCGGTGTTCGGACGCGCAAGCGGCGCGTCTCAGATTGTCGGCATGGCGATTGTCAGCACGACCGCCGCGAGCTCAACGCTGACCGTGCGCAACCCGGCGGATAATCCGGCGGCGCTTGCCATAACTCCCACAGCCGGCGGAACACAGCCCACCGCCGCCCACCTTGTAATAACGCGTCTTGCGTAACAAAAAAGCCGGGGATCCCGGCAATATAAATAAAACATTTTAAGTTTTGCGGAGGCATAGCTTGGGCCATGCCTCCGCTTATGTGTAGAGAAACTTCGTTATACAGTGAAACGATAAATCGGTTTACACCATTGATGCGATTTTGTACACCATTTTTTCGGTGTCGGCCCAGCCTATGCATGGGTCGGTGATCGATTTGCCGTAGGTCATATTTTCGCCGATCGGCTGGCAGCCGTCCTCCAAATAGCTTTCGATCATAAAGCCCTTTATCATTTTTTTGAGCAGCGGCTCGTATGTCATGCTGTGCATGACCTCGGACGCGATACGCGGCTGCTGAAGGTGCTTTTTGGCTGAGTTGTTGTGATTGGTGTCAATGATTATCGCGGGGTTCTTAAAGCCCTTTGAGTCATATTCCTCCGCGATGCGCAGCAGGTCCTCGTAGTGGTAGTTGGGCACGTTCCTGCCCAGCTCGTCAATACCGCCGCGGAGCACCGCGTGGGCGTAAGGATTGCCTTTTGTGGCGACCTCGTGCGTGCGGTAGATGAAGTCGTGGCCGTGCTGCGCGGCGTAGATCGCGTTGAACATAACGCCCGTGTCGCCGCCCGTGCCGTTCTTCATGCCTACCGGCAGATCAACGCCGCTTGAAACCAGACGGTGCTGCTGATCCTCGACCGAGCGCGCGCCGATCGCGACATAGCCCAGAATGTCGTCAAGATAGGGGTGGTTGCCCGGATAGAGCATCTCGTCCGCCGCGATCATGCCCGACTCCCGCATGGCGCGGATGTGCATGTGGCGTATCGCCTTTATGCCCTGAAACGCGTCGGGAGCCTCGCCCGGGTCGGGCTGGTGCATCATGCCCTTATAGCCCTCGCCCGTGGTGCGGGGCTTGTTGGTGTAGATGCGCGGCACAAACAGTATTTTATCGCTGACCTTTTCCTGAAGCGCCGCCAGACGCGAGATGTACTCGCAGACCGCGTCCTCGTTGTCGGCCGAGCACGGGCCGATGATAAGCAGCATACGGTCGTCCGCGCCCGACAGCACATTCTCGATCTCTTTAAGCTTCCGCGCCCTCATTTCGGCGCAGCTCGCGGGCACGGGAAGAAGCTCCTTAAGGTGCTCCGCCGAGGGTATTTCTTTTTTATATACAAATGACATATCAATCACTCCGATCCGGCAGAAACCCGCCAAAACCGATTATAACACAACCCCCGCGTTTATGCAAGAAATTTTTACGCAACGTAGTGATTAGTGATTAGCGAATAGCGAATAGGCGCGGGCGGATAATATCCGCCCCTACGGCATTTTGCGCACATTGTCGTAGGGGACGGCGCCCTCGACGTCCCGCGGGCGGATAATATCCGCCCGTTTGCCTCGCCCCATTCGTAGGGGCGGACGATCCCGGCCGCCCATTTGCATCTCCCAAGGGCGAGGTAAAAAACGCCTCCCTCTTTGAGGGAGGGGGACTGGGGCCGGAGCCGCGTTAGCGGGTGCGTTGCACCATGATATTCCATTTCCTCGGATAAACGAGGCCACAATTTATTAACATTTGCGGACATGACGCGACAGCGGTGGAAGGAGTAAGTGCGCCGATTTCCCTCAGTCGCCTTCGGCGACAGCTCCCTCCCGGAGGGAGCCGTAAGACGTGGCTTCCTAGTGCCTAGTCCCTACGTTAGTTGCGCGGTCACGCGCGGGTTGTAGGAATGGGCGTGGCAGATCGCGATCGCAAGCGCGTCCGCGGTGTCGTCGGGCTTTGGTACCTTGTCAAGGTTCAGCAATGTCTTTGTGAGCTGCTGGACCTGGTTCTTGTCCGCCCTGCCATAGCCCGCGATCGCCTGCTTGACCTGGAGCGGCGTGTACTCAAAAATCCTCACTCCGTGGTTAAGCGCGGACAACAAAAGCACGCCCCGTGCCTGAGCCACGTTTATGGCGGTCTTTTGGTTGCTGTTGAAGAACAGCTCCTCGATCGCCATAAACTCGGGCCCGGTGCGCTCGATGATCGTGTTCAGATCGTCGTGGATGGTCTTGAACCGCGAGTTCATTTCCTCATCCGCCTCGGTGGTTATCGCGCCGTATTCGACGATCTTAAAATTGTTTCCGATATAATCTATGACCCCGTAGCCGACAATGGCATAACCGGGGTCAATTCCGAGAATTCGCATAAATTAATAATTTTCCGGCTTGATCTTGAAGTAGCTCTGCGGATGCGCGCAGACAGGGCATATCTCGGGCGCCTTTTTGCCGATAACGATGTGGCCGCAGTTGGCGCACTGCCAGATAACGTCTCCGTCCTTTGAGAACACGCAGTCGCCCTCAATGTTGGCGAGCAGCTTGCGGTAGCGTTCCTCGTGCTCCTTCTCGATCTTGGCAACGCCCTCGAACAGCGCGGCGATGTCCTCAAAGCCCTCCTCGTGCGCGTCCTTGGCAAAGCCCGCGTACATGTCGGTCCACTCATAATTCTCGCCCTCGGCCGCGTCCTTAAGGTTCGCCTTGGTGTCGGGAATTCCGCCGTCATGGAGCAGCTTGAACCAGATCTTGGCGTGCTCCTTCTCGTTGTTGGCCGTCTCCTCGAAGATCTCGGCGATCTGAACATATCCGTCCTTCTTGGCCTTGCTCGCGTAATAGGTGTACTTGTTTCTCGCCTGCGACTCGCCCGCGAACGCCGCGAGCAGGTTGGCTTCTGTCTTTGAACCCTTTAAATCTTTGCTCATGAAATTTATCCCCTTTCCGATTTTATTTTGTATTATTTCCATTTTTATTTAATTCTATCACAATTCCGGACATAAATCAAGAGCCAAACACATATTCTTAATTAAGTCTTAAAGGAAAGGTGATACAAATGGCGGAAATAAAGTTAAAACACGAAGAATATGAAATAACCCGCACTGTTGCCATGAAATTCGGCAGAGCGGTCATAGACGAGCCGCTGATCGTGCCCGACGTGAAGCCGGATATAAAGAAAATTCTCGACGTGTCCGCGAGGGCGTATATAACCGACGTGACCCCGGGGCAGGACAAGGTCCATGTCGAGGGAACGGTAAAGGCGTCGGTGCTCTATCTGCCGGAGGGCGGCGCGACGGGAGCGGTGAAGGCGCTCGATATGAGCCGCGAGTTCAACACGGCGGTGGACGCGAAGGGCGTGACGCCCGACAGCCGCGTTTCTGCCGAGGCCGAGATCGACACCCTCGACGGCACTCTCATCAATTCCCGCAAGGTGAACGTCAGGGTCGGAGTTAATATAGGTGTCAAGATATGCAAAAACGAGAGGCTTGAGCTGCCGACAGACATAGAAGAGGAGCGGGAGCCCGCGCCTCCGCTCGGCGATCTGCTGCCGTTTAAGAGCAGAAAAGCGGAAACCGCGGAGGCGGATAAGGAAGAAAAAAACCACGCGGTAGAGCTTCAGAAAACGCCGGTGCGCCTCGCGGGGAACCAGTTCACGTCCGACGGCAGCATTATCATAAGAGGAGAGCACGAGATCTCAAACAAGCTTCCGCAGATCGGCGATGTGCTCTGCGGCAACGCTTCTGTGGAGCCCGAAAAGGCCGTTATGACCGACGGCAATGCTGACTTGAGCGGAACCGTCAAGGTGAGCCTGCTTTACGAGGACGAGACCGATCCCGACAGCGCGAAACGCGGCGGATTGAGGACCGCGGAGTTTTCGCTGCCGTACGACGAGAGCTTTGAGGCGCCCAAGGCGAAGGATGACATGGAGTGCGACGTGGAATATAACGTGCGCGAGATATATACCGAGGTCATGGACAACGCGGACGGCGAGCGGCGCGTGCTCGGCGTTGAGATAGTGATAGGCGTCAGCGTAAGCGGCTACGAGATATTCGAGCCGGGAGTCATAAGCGACGGCTATTGCCTGGACGGAGGCGAGCTTGATCCCGAGTTTTCCGAAGCCGCGCCCGAGCAGCTTGTCGAGAGCATGAGCGCGCAGATAAGCTGCAAGTGCTCTCTCAAGCGCAAGCCGACCGACGCGCCGATCGCCTCGGTGTGCTCACTCACCGCGCCAAAGACGTCTGTTGATGATATCGACATAAGCGACGGCATGGTGAACATAAAGGGTTCCGTGACGGTCAAGGCGCTGTGCGGCTCCTCCGACGAGGGTCAGCCGCTGTTCCCGATCGAGACGACCGCGCCGTTTGAGCACAGCTTTGAGATAAGCGGCGGCAGGGACCTGGGCGGCAAGGCGGCCTGCGACGCGAAGATTTTCGTCAATCATATGAGCTATAACATCACGGGTCCCGACACAGTGGAAGCGAGAATGCTTATAGGAATATCCGTGAAGCTTATAAAGAGCGACCGGATCAAGGTCGTAAGCTCGTTTGAGCATATCGAGCCCGAGGACAGCCGCGGCGACGGAATGCAGTCCTACATAATTTATTTCGTGCAGCCCGGCGACACACTCTGGAACATAGCCAAGCGCTACAAAACGACGGTTGACGACATAGCCGCAATGAGCGGAATAACCGACCCCGACAAGCTGAGCGTCGGCCAGAAAATAAGAATTAAGGCATAAAAAAAGCACGTATTTTTAGGGGTTTTAGGGGACGAAGTCCCCTAATTCGTTCCACCCGAAGGGTGGAGCGAACCCGCCCGGGTCCGGCGGGCGGAATTGGGTCGGGCTGTTATAATTCTTGAAAAACGAAGTTTTTCCACATAAAAAGCGGCGTCCGCCGGGACGCCGCTTAAATTCGCGAATTTATCTGTCCTTTCTGCGCAGGAAGACCGGAACGTCTATTCCGTCATCCTCGCCGACCTTGCTGAAAAGGTTTGACGACGGAGCCGGGTTAAACGACGGGCTCTGCTGCGTGAACGACGGAGCCTGCTGCTGAGGCGCCGCCTGACGGGGCTGCTGGGCCTGGGCGTTGTTTAAGTTGAACTGGTTTAAAAGGCTTGAGAAGGGATTGGCTTCCTCTTCCTGCTTGTCCTGCTGTCCGGGAATGTTGCCCTTAAAGCCTGTGGCGATAACCGTGATCGAGATCTCGTCGCCCATGTTCTCGTCAATGATCGCGCCGATAATGATGTTGGCGTCGGAGTCCGCGGCTTCCTGAACCAGCTCGGCAGCCGTCTTGACCTCAAGAATACCGAGGTCTGCGCCGCCGGTAACGTTAAGAATAACGCCCTTCGCGCCCTCGATCGTGGTCTCAAGGAGCGGGCTATGTATGGCCTTCTTGGCGGCTTCTTCGGCTCTATTCTCGCCGGTGGCGCTGCCGATACCCATGTGGGCAAAGCCTGTGTCCTTCATGATCGTCTTGATGTCCGCAAAGTCAAGGCTGATAAGTCCGGGTCTTGAGATAAGATCGGAAATACCCTGAACGCCCTGTCTTAAAATATCGTCGGCCATTCTGAAGGATTCGGTCAGAGGAGTTCTGTTTTCCGCGACCTCAAGCAGCTTGTCATTGGGAATAACGACCAGGGTGTCAACCGCGCCCATAAGATTGGTGATGCCGATATCGCTGTTCTTCTGGCGGGTCTTGCCCTCGAACCAGAACGGCTTTGTAACAATGCCGACGGTGAGGATGCCCTCATCCTTGGCTATCTTTGCCACTATCGGAGCCGCGCCTGTGCCCGTGCCGCCGCCCATGCCCGCGGTGACAAAAACCATGTCCGCGCCCTGAACGGCCTTTTTGATATCCTCAACGCTTTCCTCGGCGGCCTTCTGGCCAACCTCGGGAACGGCGCCCGCGCCGAGACCCTTTGTGACCTTCTCGCCGATCTGGATCTTCTGCGAGGCCTGAGACAGCGTGAGATCCTGCTTGTCCGTGTTTACGGCAACAAACTCAACGCACTTAACCTGAGCTTCGATCATTCTGTTAACGGCGTTATTGCCGCCGCCGCCCACGCCGATAACCTTTATTTTTGCGGGATTTGTAGATTCCGTATCAAACTGAAACACTTTATTTCCTCCTCTGCTTGCTATCAATCGCAATTATACTCTTATAAAATACATTATACCACGAAAATAAAAAATGTAAAGAGAAAATCCGAAAGTTTCTTAAAAAATATTACGCCATTGTAACAAAAGCAATAAAAAACACAAAAATTCAGTAACGCTCTTGTAAAATTTGACAATGTATTATTTTGAGAAAAATAATCTTCATAAATATTTTGTCAAAAAATTTTGCATCACTTTGTGTTGACAATATGCGCACAAAGTGATACAATTATTCTCGGGAGATGATTTTATGGCTAAAACGTCAAATATAAACGTGCGCATCAGTCCGGACACAAAATCCCGCGCCGAGGAATTATTTAAGCATTTCGGGCTGACAATTTCAGACGCGGTGACTATTTTTCTTAATCAAAGCATTATATACGGAGGAATTCCGTTCGAGATAAGGCTTCCAAATCCCGAAACGCTTGAGGTTATTGACGAGGTTCGTGATCATAAAAACCTTTCCGGCCCGTTTAATTCGGTAGAGGCTCTTATGGAGGACCTGAACGAATAATGCTTAATTTATACTATTCGTCAAGATTTAAAAAAGATTATAAGCGCATGATCAAGCGTGGAGTTAACGCGAAGGATTTTGAAAAAGTAGTAAACATGCTTGTTTGTGAAAGTGTTTTGCCCGAAAAATACAAGGATCATCCTTTAAGCGGCGTGTATGACGGTTTCAGAGAATGTCACATTAATCCCGATTGGCTGCTTATATACAGGGTGGAAAAGGATAATTTGATCTTAACACTGTCCCGCACGGGAACGCACGCTGATTTGTTTTAACGCGCGGGGCGCCCTTGACTTCCTCTACGGCGGTTAATGCGACTATTCCGTAGGGGACGGCTGCGGCCGGAGCCGCGGAGCGGGTTCGATGCACCACAGTATTCCGTTTCCACAAATAAACAAGGCCACAAATCATTAACGATTGCGGATATGCGCCCTCGACGTCCCGCCGGGCGGATATTATCCGCCCGTTTGGCCTCGCACCTACGGTGTAGGGCCGGATGCCAACGTAGCGATTAGCGATTAGCAAATAGTGAATAGTGCGGGCGGCAGATTGCCGCCCCTACAGGTTTGGCGGGATTTGTGCGTTCGCGGCGATCCCGACATATTTCCAACACCCGTAGGGGTGGATATTATCCGCCCGTTCAGCCTCGCCCCAAAATACCGTAGGGCCGGATGCCAACGTAGCGATTAGCGATTAGCAAATAGTGAATAGTGCGGGCGGCAAATTGCCGCCCCTACAGTTTTGGCGGAATTTGTGTGCTCGCGACGATCCCGACATATTTCCGACACCCGTAGGGGCGGATATTATCCGCCCGTTCCGCTTTATATACTCAAAAGCTTTTTCAGGTTTTTTTCAAACATTTGCAGGAAGCCTATTTTGGGGACGTCGGTCATGGCGACTATGTTGTTCTCGCCGATTTTTTGACCGTCAATTTTAAACACAACGTTTCCCACGACGTCGCCGGCGGAAATCGGCGCGGAGACGATCGTGCCGAGATTTACCTCGGTTTCGATCTTGTCTTGGTTCCCCTTTTTCACGATATAGTTCGGGTTCCCGTCAAGCTCCACCGGCAGGCTGTCGGCGGTTCCGCTCTGCAGCTTGATGTTGGGTATGGCTCCCACGATCTCGTCGCCTTTGGCGACCGAATAGTTCGCGAAGCCGTAGTCCAAAAGCTTCGCGGCGCTGCCGAAGCGCTCCGCCGTGCTCGGCGCGCCCAGCACGACAGCGATAAGCTTCATGCCGTCGCGCTCGGCCGAGGCCGACAGGCAGTATTTGGCGATACTCGTGGAGCCGGTCTTGAGGCCGGTCGCGCCGTTATAGCTTTTTAGCAGCTTGTTGGTGTTGGAAAGGCCGAAGCTGCCGCCGCGCAGACTGTCCATCCATGTGGTGGTGTATTTGAAAACGTCCTCATGTTTTGACAGCTCGCACGAGATCTTTGCGATGTCCCGCGCGGAGCTGTAATGGTCCGCAGGCTCATCAAGGCCGTTGCAGTTACAGAAATGCGTGTTCTCGCAGCCGAGTTCCGCCGCCTTTTTGTTCATCATCTCGACGAAGGCCTCCTCGCTGCCGCCCACAAATTCCGCCATGGCGACGGCCGCGTCGTTGCCCGAGGCGATCGCGATCGCCTTGAGCATATCGTCAACGCTCATCTGCTCGCCCGGCTCGAGGAACACCTGCGAGCCGCCCATCGACGCCGCGTGCTCGCTCGCGCTCACCATGTCGTCGTAATGGATCTTGCCGCTGTCCAGGGCCTCGAAAATCAGCAGCATTGTCATGACCTTGGTCACGCTGGCGATCTGGGCCTTCTCGTCGGGGTTGAACTCATACAGCACGTTGCCCGACTCGGGCTCCATAAGTATTCCGGACTTGCCCGAAACAAGCGGAGCGGAAACGTCGGTATCGACCTGGCGGGCGATGTCGGGATTCTCGGCATAGGCCGACGCGCCGCAGATGATCAGCGTCAGCGCGAGCAGCGCCGCGCATATCTTTTTATATTTTTTTCTCATAAAACTATCTCTCCTTCAAATATTATAAATTTTTTCTCATATGGTTAAGGGCGTTTTTTTCAAGCCGCGAGACCTGGGCCTGTGAGATCCCTATTTCCGAGGCGACCTCCATCTGCGTCTTGCCCTGAAAAAAACGCAGATTAATGATGTGCTGCTCTCTGTCGCTCAAACGGCTTATCGCCTCGCGCAGCGAGATGCTCTCGAGCCACGACTCGTCAATGTTCTTCTCGTCCTTGATCTGGTCCATGATGAACACCGCGTCGGTGCCGTCGTGATAGAGCGGCTCCTGCATAGAAACGGGATCGACTATTGCGTCAAGCGCAATCGAGACCTCCTCGGGCGGCAGATCAAGCTCCTTCGCGATCTCGGCGATCCCGGGCTCCTTCCCGTTCTCGCCTATGAGCCGCTCCTTTACCGACAGAGCCTTATACGCCGTGTCGCGTATCGAGCGGCTGACGCGGATGGCGTTGTTGTCCCGAAGATAGCGCCGTATTTCGCCGATTATCATGGGCACCGCGTAGGTGCTGAACTGGACGTTGTGGCTCGTGTCGAAGTTTTCAACGGCCTTGATTAAACCTATGCACCCGATCTGGAACAGATCGTCGATATTCTCGTTCCGGTTGCTGAACCGCTTTAAAATGCTCAAAACCAGCCGAAGATTTCCGTATATAAAACGCTGACGGGCTTCCATATCGCCCTGCTTGATTTTTTCAAACAGCTCCCGCTTCTCCTTCGCGGAGAGTACCGGAAGCTTCGAGGTGTTAACTCCGCAGATTTCCACTTTGCCGTTTCCCATGAGTCTGCCTCCTAAATCCTTGATTTGAGTCTAAATACATTATTTGCAGACCCGGGAATAATATTCAAACAATATTTTCGTCGTTTCGCGCGGTATATATTTGTTATGTACAAAGCATGATAAATATGGTATAATTAATAAAAATCGGGAAAACCTAATTTATAACGTTAAAACGAAAGGAAAAAACGCTTATGAAATCTTATATAGGAATTGAGGACATAAGAGCGCGGGAAATTCTCGACTCGCGCGGCAATCCGACGATCGAGACCGAGGTCTTCACCGACGACGGGAGCGTGGGCCGCGCCTCGGTGCCGTCGGGAGCCTCCACGGGCGCCCATGAGGCGGTCGAGCTGCGCGACGGCGATCCCGAGCGGTATATGGGCAGAGGCGTCAAAAAAGCGGTGCGCGTGGTGAACGAGCATCTGCGCTCAAAGCTCCGCGGCATGAACGTTATCGATCAGGCCGCGATCGACCGAAAAATGATCGAGCTTGACGGCACGCCCAACAAATCAAAGCTCGGCGCGAACTCGATTTTAAGCGTGTCGCTGGCCGCGGCCCACGCCGCCGCGAACGCCTTGGGCCTTGGGCTTTATCAGTATATCGGCGGGGTCGGGGCGGCAAGGCTCCCGCTGCCGATGATGAACATTATAAACGGCGGCCGCCACAGCGACAATAATTTAAGCATCCAGGAGTTTATGATAATGCCCGTGGGCGCGGCAAACTTTGAGCAGGGCCTTATGTGGTGCTGCCGCGTGTTCCACACTTTAAAAAGCATATTGACGGAGCGCGGCCACAGCGCCGCGGTGGGCGACGAGGGCGGATTTGCCCCCGATCTTTCGGGCGACGAGGAAGCGATAAAGCTCATAATGAGCGCGATAACCCGCGCGGGCTTCAGAGCGGGAACGCATTTCGCTCTGGCGCTTGACGCCGCGGCAAGCGAGATGTTCGCCGAGGCCGAAAAGGTGGGCGAGAGCGGCAAGTATTATTTCTGGAAGCAAAACCGCATGCTCGAGCGCGAGGACATGGTCAAAATGTGGAGCGGCTACTGCCGAAAATACCCGATCGCCTCGATCGAGGACGGAATGGCCGAGGACGATTTTGACGGCTGGGAGCAGCTCACCGACAAGCTCGGGCAAAAAATAATGCTTGTGGGCGACGATCTGTTTGTCACCAACAAGCAGCGCCTCAAAAAGGGCTTTGACCTGAAAATCGCCAACTCGATTTTGATCAAGCCCAACCAGATCGGCACGCTGACCGAGACTCTTGAGACCGTGGAGCTCGCGAAAACCAACGGATACACGGCGATAATATCGCACCGCAGCGGCGAGACGTCGGACGCCACGATCGCCGACATTGCCGTGGCCGTGAACGCGGGGTATATCAAGGCGGGCGCTCCGTCGCGAGGCGAGCGCGTCGCGAAATACAACAGACTTTTAAAAATCGAACAGGAGATCAACATATGAAAAAACTGATAATCTTTGATCTTGACGGGACCTTGCTTGACACGATCGGCGATCTGACCGACGGGGTGAACCACGCGCTTGAAAGGTTCGGCTATCCGCCGCGGACCGTGGCCGAGGTCACGGCGTTTGTGGGCAACGGCATAGGGAACCTTATCGCCCGCGCTCTGCCCGGCGGCAGGGAAAATCCCGATTATGACCGTGTTTTCGGTGAGTTCCGCGAGTTTTATTCCGAAAACTGCATGATAAAAACAAAGCCCTATCCGGGCGTTCCCGAGCTGCTCCGCGCGATCAAAAGGCGCGGGGCCGTGTCGGCCGTTGTCTCAAACAAAAACGACCTCGCGGTGAGGCGGCTCAAGGAAAAATATTTCAATGACGACGTGGCGCTCGCGGTCGGCGAGCGCGAGGGCATAAAACGAAAGCCCGCGCCCGACTCGGTGCTCGAGGTCCTGCGCCGCATGGGCGCGGAGGCGGAGGAGGCGCTGTATGTTGGCGACTCCGAGGTCGACGTTCTGACCGCCGAGAACGCGGGTATTGACTTGGTGGCGGTTGACTGGGGCTTCCGCACGAGAGAGGTATTGGCTGAAAGCGGAGCAGAAAAAATAATAAGCAAGCCCGAGGACTTGCTTAAATACATATTTTAATGTCATCTGATTTTCAACCAATCGAAATCGGCGGGGACCTTTGGGCCGTCGGAGTGGGCGAATATGCCGACCATGGTGCCGGTGTGGCGTTTGCGGTCGCCGGGGACTCCCTCGTCGCACAGGAAGGTGCAGGGCGAGACCGCGCCGAGCTCGGCGAAGCCTTCGCCGTCAAAGCCGTACAGGAATTTCCGCGTCTGGTGATCGACCTTGACGCGCAGATGAATTTTTCCCGCGGGGATCTCCGCCTCGGCGACAAGCTCCTCGCCGTTATTGCGGTTTATGACAAGCTCGATCATTCTTTTGCCGCCGCGCTTTGTGAGGTTGAACCTGATATAGGTCGCGGTGCTGTAATAGCAGGTCATGCCCGCGCGCGTTCCCTCGAACGGGTCAAACTCCATCGCGGCGTCCGCGGTATAGCAGAGCTCGCTCTCGCGGTGGACAAGAATATTTTTCGCCCTCACCTCATACATGTTTCCCGGCGCAGTGTAAAGCCGCATACGGGATTTTTTTTCTTTGTTGAGTGATATGTAAGCGGGATCGGGGTTGCGCACAAACTCCCACTCAAGGCCGAGGCTGTCGCTGTCAAAATCGTCCGAGAACTCCTTGCCCTCGCCCTCAAACGGCGGCAGATCGGGCGCGGTCTGCACCTCGCCGGGGCCGTTTCCGTTGTTTATCAAAAACCAGCCGTCGTCGGTCCATGTCACGGGATCGAGCGCGGTCTCTCTGCCGAGCGTGGTGTAGTTGCCCATGTTGCGCCTGCCGCAGAGGTAATACGCCCACCAGTTTCCTTTTCCGTCGTCGACCAGCTTTCCGTGGCCGGTGCGCTGGATAGGCTTTTCGTGGTCAAGCTGGCGCATTACGGGGTTATAGGGGCAGACCTCGTATTCGCCGAAAAGCTCCTTGGAGCGGGCGATGTTTATTCCGTGGCCGTAGCCCGTGCCGCCCTCGGCGATTATCGCGTAGTAATATCCGCCGCGCTTCATTATGTGCGGCCCCTCGGCGCAGCGCTCTCCTGTGCCCGCCCATGCGACTCTCGGGCCGCCGATCACCCTTTCGCAGTCGCCGCTGAGCTCGTATGCCGTGGCCGCCTTGGCGGTTATCATATATTTCTTTCCGTCGTCGTCAAAGAACAGCGACGGGTCAATGTTGTTTATGTCAAGCCAGATCGGTTTTGAATACGGTCCCTCGGGGCGCTTTGATTTCATAATGAGCTGCTGCCGTGCGGGATTTTCCCAATCGTTGAGCCGCATGGTGGCGGTTATGTAAAATAATTCTTCTTTTTCGTCATAGAATATGTCGGGAGCCCAGATCCCGCGCGAGTCCCAGATCTCGCTGAGGTCAAGATATTCGGGGTTTGAGATCGCGTGGCCCACCGTCCTCCAGTGCACCATGTCCTTCGAGTGTGAGATAGGGATGCACGGAAAATACTGGAACGACGAGTTTACCATATAAAAATCGTCTCCGACGCGCACGACCGACGGGTCGGGATAAAAGCCCCGCCGCACGGGGTTGCTGTATGTCATATTGATCGCCTCTTGTTTTTAAATAATACCCGCTAAGTATAGCACAAGCCGAAAGCTTTGGCAAGGATTATTTTGATTGCAGTTGAAATTTAACGTGAGATATGTTATAATGAAATAACAAGCTTTTGTTAATGAACTTTTTTGCGAGGTGGATCATGAAAAAATATCTGATCATATTGGCGGCGGCGCTCGCGCTGTGCCTGTCGTTATCGGTTACGGCCTTCGGAGAGGGCGGGCTTCCCGCATTCCCGGGCGCCGAGGGCGGCGGAAAATACACGCAGGGTGCCCGCGCAAGCGGCAGCCGCAGGGTATATCACGTTACCAACTTAAACGACAGCGGCGCAGGCTCTTTCCGCGAGGCCGTGTCGCGGAGCGGAAACATTGTGGTTTTCGATGTGGGCGGCGTCATTGACCTGCACAGCAAGGTCGAGGTGCGCAGAGAGGTCACAATTCTCGGCCAGACCGCGCCCGGGGACGGAATAACGCTGACCGGCTATGATTTGAATGTCAGCAGCCAGGTAATTATGAGGTACCTGAGGGTGCGCCCCACGAGCAGATATAATGATAAGGAGCACGACGGCATAGGCGGCATGGGCAGCGATGTGATAATCGACCATTGCAGCACGAGCTGGGGCATCGACGAGCTCCTGACCATGTACCGCGGCTCCAACGTCACTGTGCAGAACACAATATCATCCGAGAGCCTGAGGCTTTCAAACCACGTGAAGGGCGCGCACGGGTATGGCGGTATCTTCGGAGGCACGGACTGCACCCTGCACCACAACCTGTTCGCTCATCACGACAGCCGCACGCCGAGGCTTGACAGATGCCTCATGAGGACCGACGTGAGAAACAATGTTATATACGATTGGGGAAAGACCAATTCGGCCTACGGCGGGGAGCCTTATTACAATGACCCGTGGGAAGACAGCGGTCCTTATTACGTCAACTGGATAAACAACTTTTACAAATACGGCCCCTCGACTTCAAACGAGCTCAGAACCAGAATTTTCGAGGTGTCGGGCAGCGCCGACGTTCTCGAGGACTATAAGACCCGTTTTTGCTTTAAGGGGAATTACGTTGACGGCAGTCCGTCCGTAACCGAAAACAACGCTTTGGGCGTCAAGCATCCCGAATACGCCGTTTTGACTGACGGGCCCGCTGACATGGGCGATTATGAGATAGCTGCCGAGAGCGCCGAGGCTGCTTACGCGGCCGTGCTTGATAACGCGGGCGCGACGCTGCCGAAGCGTGACGCGGTCGATGCCCGCATCATAAACGATGTGCGGAACAGAACGGGCACCCTGATAAATTCCGCAGACGAGGTCGGCGGAGTGCCCGACTTTGAAAAAGCGGAGCGGGTGTTTGAAATTCCCAAAGAGTGGAAAGACGATAACGGAATGGGAAGCAAAAAAGAGACCGACATCGTTCCAGATGGCAAATGGGCGGGATACACCTGGGTCGAGGCGTATGCGAACGACTTGGCCGCGAACGCTCAAAAACCTTCAAACCCCAAAATAACAATAATAACTCCCGCCATAGACTCGGCGGACGAGTCGGACGCGCGCCGCGTGGTCCTGGCCGCGGGAGAGGAGTTGACATATAGCGCCCTGGCCGAGCCGCAAAATCCGGGAGAGCCCGAGATAGCGTATGTTGATATCTATGACGGCGCCGAACGGATAAAAACGGTTAATTCCGCGGAAGTGAACGAGAGGCTTGCGCTGAGCCCCGGAACGCACCGTCTGACAATGCGGGCGCACAACAAAAACGGCGAGGTGACGGAAAGCCCCGCGTCGGTGGTTTATGTGAAGTCGGCTGATGTGCCCGAGGGATTTTCCCACGCGCAGATCGGCTCCGCGCCTTACGGGAGCGCGGGCGGCTCCTGGCTCGACGGGTCGGAATACGTCATGCTGGCGAGCGGAAGATTGGCGCGCAGCTCAAACGGCGATAAGCTGACCGGCCTCGCGGGTGACAGCTGTGATTTTATGTATAAAAAGCTCAGCGGTGATTTTGACATAAGCGTAAGGCTTGATAAGATGCCGAAGGAGGACAACGGCTCCTCGGCGGGGCTGATGCTCCGCGAAAGCCTCGATCCCGGCGCGAGGATGGTTATGCTGGCGGACGGCTGGCTCAAGTACGGCGAGAACATAAAGCTGATCAGTCGAAGCGAGGACAGTTCCGCGAGCATGATAAAATGGATGGGGATAGAAAACAGCAGCTCTTATGATACGAGCAAATATGAATACAGACTGCCGTCGTACATGCGTCTGTCACGCAGCGGCGACAGCGTTACCGCGTATGTTTCGGACAGCGGGCGCGACTGGAGCGACAACCCGAGGCAGGCGGTAACGGTGACATTGAGCGGCCTCGCGGATGATCTGTATGTCGGCTTTGCCGCGGACAGCGGTCAGCCGGACAGGCCGCCGATCCGCGAATATATGTCAGAGGCGCGGTTCGGAAAGCTTATGATCAACGGCGATCCCGCCGTGCCCGATCCGACTCCGACTCCCGAGCCGAAATTCAGCGTCGGCGTCGAGGCGGCAGAGCACGGAAGAATTGAGTTAATGACCGACGCCTCCGCGGGCGTGAGGGTCGGGACCCGAGTCGATATCGCGGCAGTCCCCGACAGCGGATATTTTACCGACAGCGTCACGGTCACGGGAGCGGGCGGAGCCGACATATTGGTGACGAAAACGGCGGACAACCGTTACAGCTTTGTGATGCCCCGCGAGAACGTTACGGTCGCCGCGGTATTTCTGGCCGAGGGAACGCCGTCCTCAAGCCCAAAGCCGCGGCCCACGCCGTTTGAGGCGGAGCCGATCGTGGTGAACGCTGACGGGATCGACAGCGGAGGCAGAGCAAAGATCGAAAACAATCGGGAATACGCGTGGACCTCCGCGGCGACGGACGAGCTTAAAGAACTGTTCGGCGACCCTATTGACCCTCTTTACACTTCAAAATTTATAAACATGCAGTACGCAAATTGCGAGGCCGCGCTGAACGTACGCCTTAAGGCAAGCGGATACTACAAGCTGGTCATTCTGGGGAACGAATACAAAGACAGATATTACAGCGTTGAGGCGGACGGCGCGACCGCGGGTGAGCTCAAGGACTCAAAACCGCCGCAATACGCCGTGAGAGAGGACGATCCCGCTGGCAGCAACCATACCGCGCTGACCGCCACGGAATATATGTTCGCGGAGGAGCTGATGCCGGGCGAGCACAGCTTTGTCATTAAGGGAAATTCCGACGGAAAGAGCAGGAATATCTGTGCCGCCGCGCTGATAAGGATCGGCGGCGACGATCCGATATTTGACGAGCCCGATCCGACGGCGACGCCAAGCCTGACGCCCGAACCGACGATCACGCCGCGGCCCTCGCCGAGCGGATACAGGATAATCTCGGCCGCGGCCGAAAGCGGGCGGCTTTCGGTAAGCGTCGGCTATGACGGCGCGGAACCGCCCGCGGCCAAGCTTATGGCGGCGGGTTACGGTGAGGATGGGGCGCTGCTGACAGATTTCGCGCAGATCGACATTCGCGGCGGCGGCGAGTACGAGCTTGATTATTTCGGAGCCGTGAAACTGTTTATCTGGGACGGCGAGGATAAGGCCGCGCCTCTATGCGATCCGTATACTTATATCAACGGTTAAAAACGAGCACAAAAATACCGCGCCGCAGTTTTGCGGCGCGGTTGAGCTTTTGATTATTTCGCGGCTGCGGGATCGTCGATCGTGACGGTCAGAGTCGCCTCGTCCCAGCCTACGGTGTAACCGAACGCCTCGGACACGAACCTGATCGGGAGATACATGCGCCCCCCGCCAATATCGTCGTACTGTTTGACAAAGGCTGCGGTGTCCATCGCGGTCACGGTCGTCTGGCCGAGGTCGGCGATCTTGTAAATATTCGTCGAGCCCTCCTGAACGATATACATGTCGGACTTGTCAAGAATAAGCGCGGCCTTGATATTGTCGTCATACTTGACCGTCTTGCCCATTTTCTCGGACACGAAGCGCAGGGGAACAAATGTTCTGTCGTCCTGCTCGATTATCTCGCCCATGTCGGACGGGATCTCGGCCGCGGTGCCGTTTATGATTATGCTTTGGGCCACCGCGAAAGCCGACTGCGTAAAGCCGAACGTGAGGCACAGAGCGGTAAGCAGTGCTGTTAATTTCTTCATTAATAATTCCTCCAAATAATAAATGTAAAACAATTATAACATACGCGCGTCAAAAATTCAAGAATAAATTTATGCTATGCCATAATTACTATCTCATTTTCGGAATTCATAAGATAAATCACAAGATACTGAACGCCGTTGTCATAGCGCGTGTAGGAGTTCTGACCCTGAACGTCAAACTCGCTCTGGCTGTAGCCCGCCGCCTCGATCGCTTTTATGTACGCGTTGTAGGCGTCCATGTCCATGTCGTACTCATAGTAGGTGTTGCCGTCGCTGTCTTTTTCGGTGTCGGTGCAGGGCTTTCCGGTCACGCTCTCAAACTTGGGGATGGTGGATTTGGCGTAGAACTCATAGGTCCCGTCCCCTGTCGGCCACTGATAGTTCGGGCTGTCATAGGTGTTGCCGTTGCTGTCGGTGGGCAGCGGAGGGGCGCTCGCGGCGGGATCTGCCGTCGCTGCGGGAGCCTGCGTGGGCGCCGCGGCGGGGTTTGAGTTCCCGTAATATCCGGGATAACCGCCGTGATGATCGTCATCAAAAAAATCGTAATAATCATCAAAGAAGTCGCCGTAATCGTCATAGTCATCAAAATATCCGCCTGGGAAATTTCCGGGCAGGTTATTGTGGCTGCGGTGATACGCCCCTACAAGCGAGGTTATAAGCAGCGCGATAAAGCATACCAAAACGATCGCCGCCGAGACAATGCCGATTATTATCGCCGCGGTCTTGCCGGAGGTCTTGCGCTTCGGCCGAACGACCTGAGGCGTGTAAACCGTGTCCGCCGTTTGATTTTCCGCGGGCTTTACCATCATGCCGCACGAGTCACAGAACTTAGCATTTTCCGGAAGCTCCTTTCCGCAATTTGAGCAAAACATATTATCACTCCATTCAATCAGAATTAATTATAACATAATAATTATATCAAATCGGCTCCCGCAATGTTTACGGGAATGTTAACATTTTATTATCTTTTTTTGTTATACCATGACCGCGCCGCTTTGGATGTCGCCTTCGGTGGTCAGCAGCGTCAGCCTGTCGCCGTGCTCCGCCGAGAGTATCATTCCCTGAGACTCAAGGCCCATCATCTTCCTCGGGGGCAGGTTGGCGATAAACAGCACGTTTTTGCCGACAAGCTCCTCGGGCTTGTAATATTTGGCAATGCCCGAGAGGATCTGCCTTGTCTCGCCGCCGCACTCAAGCTCGAACCGCAGCAGCTTTGAGGACTTGGGAACCTTCTCGCAGACCTTGACCTTGCCCACGCGCACGTCAAGCTTCAGAAAATCGTCAAATGAGATGTTGTCCTTAAACGGCTCGATCTCGGGAGCGGCTTCCGCCTCGTCCGACGCGGCGAATTCCGCCGCAAGCTTCTCGATCTTTTTGTCCGCGTCGATCCTCGCGAACAGCGGCTCGGGAGTGCCGACCTTGGCTCCCGCCTCGGTCACGCCGAAAATTTTCGCGCTGTCCGCGCTTATGTCCGCGGCGTTGATCTGGGCCTTGATCTTGTCTGCCGTCTCGGGCATAAACGGCGAGAGCAGCGAGGCGATTATCCTGATCGACTCCACAAGGTTGTAAAGCACCGTGCCGAGCCTCGGCATATCGGCCTCGTTCCTGGCCAGTATCCACGGCGTGGTCTCGTCAATATATTTGTTTGCGCGGCCCACGATCTTCCATATCTCGTCAATCGCGTCGGCAACGTGCAGCGTCTCCATTTTTTTGTCTATCTTGTCAAGCGCGCCCGCGGCGACCGCCTTGAGGTCGGCGTCAAACTCGCCCTCGACATTTCCGTCTTGGATTACCCCGTCAAAATACTTGTTGACCATTGACACGGTCCTGTTGACCAGATTGCCGAGCGTGTTGGCGAGGTCGGAGTTATAGCGGCTGATGAACACGTCATAGGTGATGCTGCCGTCCTGCGCGAACGGCATTTCGTGGAGCGAGTAGTACCTCACCGCGTCAACCCCGAAGTGGCGCACAAGATCGTCGGCGTAGATCACGTTGCCGCGGGATTTCGACATTTTTTCCTCGCCGAAAAGCAGCCACGGGTGGCCGAACACCTGCTTAGGCAGCGGCTCGCCCAGAGCCATGAGCATTATCGGCCAGTAGATCGTGTGGAAGCGCAGGATGTCCTTGCCGATTATATGCACGTCGGCGGGCCAGTATTTTTTATAATTCTCGCCCGAGCCGTCGGGCGAGTAGCCCAGCGCCGTGATATAGTTCGAGAGCGCGTCTATCCACACATAGATAACGTGGCCCGGATCGAATTCCACCGGAATACCCCACGAGAAGCTTGTGCGCGACACGCACAAATCTTGAAGGCCGGGCTTTAAAAAGTTGTTTATCATCTCTTTCTTGCGCGCCTCGGGCTGAATGAACTCGGGGTGATCCTCGATATGCTTCATCAGTCTGTCCTGATATTTGCTGAGGCGCAGGAAGTACGCTTCCTCGCGGGTCTTGTGGACCTCTCTGCCGCAGTCGGGGCATTTGCCGTCCACAAGCTGCGACTCGGTCCAGAACGACTCGCAGGGCGTGCAGTAGAGTCCCTCGTACTCGGATTTATATATGTCGCCCTGCTCATAGAGCTTGGTGAATATCTTCTGCACCGCCTTCTCGTGGTAATCGTCGGTGGTGCGGATAAATATGTCATAGCTGACGTTCAGCATGTCGGCGATTTCTTTGATCTCGCCCGCTATCCTGTCAACATGCTGCTTGGGCGTTATTCCGGCCTCCTCGGCCAGCTCCTGTATTTTCTGTCCGTGCTCGTCCGTGCCGGTGCAGAAGCACACGTCATAGCCCATGTATCTCTTAAATCTCGCGATCGCGTCGGTCAGGATTATCTCGTATGTGTTGCCGATATGCGGCTTTTTCGAGGTATACGCTATCGCGGTCGTAATATAATATTTTTCTTTTTTACACATAGCTTTGTCTCCTATATTATATTTATATCATATTAAAAATTTATTTGCGACGGCTGCCGATCACGCCCGGGCTCGTAGGCGATACCGAAATGCTCGTAGGCGAGGGGCGTCACCACCCTGCCGCGCGGAGTTCTGTTTATAAATCCTATCTGCATCAGATACGGCTCATAAACATCCTCGATCGTTCCGGCTTCCTCGCCTATCGTGGCGGCGAGGGTCTCGACCCCGACCGGGCCTCCCCCGTAGTGATCGATCACCGTCAGAAGCATTCGCTTGTCTATCGCGTCAAGGCCGAGCGAGTCGATCTCAAGCCTGTTGAGAGCGTCCTTCGCGAGGGCCCCGGTGACGATCTCGCTGCCGCTTATCTGGGCGAAGTCCCTGACGCGCTTTAGAAGGCGGTTGGCAATCCTCGGCGTTCCGCGCGAGCGGGCCGCGATCTCTCCCGCGCCGCCCGCGTCGATCCCTATGCCGAGAATTCCCGCGCTGCGGATCACTATTTTGGAAAGGTCGGCGGGCTTGTACATGTCAAGGCGGTTGATTATGCCGAACCTGTCGCGCAGCGGCGCCGCCAGCGCTCCCGCGCGGGTCGTCGCGCCTATCAGCGTGAACTTCGGCAGATCCAGCCTTATCGACCTCGCCGACGGGCCTTTTCCTATTATAATATCGAGCGCGTAATCCTCCATTGCGGGGTAGAGTATCTCCTCCACGCTGCGGCTTAGGCGGTGTATCTCGTCCACGAACAGAATGTCTCCCTGCGACAAATTCGTGAGCAACGCCGCCAGATCGCCGGGCTTCTCAATCGCCGGGCCCGAGGTAACGCGGATATTGACGTTCATCTCAGCGGCAATGATCCCGGCGAGCGTGGTCTTGCCGAGACCCGGAGGGCCGTAAAAAAGCACATGGTCAAGAGGCTCGCCTCTTTGCTTGGCGGCCTCAATGAACACCTTAAGGTTGTCCTTCACCTTGTCCTGCCCGATATAATCGTTCAGGGTCTTGGGCCGCAGACTGAATTCGATCTGCGAGTCCTCGTTCTGCTCGGTGGTCGAGACAATTCTCTCCTCGCTGCTGTTAATGCTGTTGTTAATAGCCAACTGTTTCACTCATTTCCGAAAATATTTTATATCAGATTTTTAAGGGCTTGCTTGATCATTTCCTCGGTGGTTCCCTCCGCGCCGCGCAGAGCGCGCTTCGCCTCGTCGGGCGAATAGCCGAGGGCGATAAGCGCCGAGACCGCCTCGTTTCCGTCGTCGGTTTCGGGTGCGAAGATCTCGTCGCCCGCGACGCCCTCAAGGTCGGCGTTCTTGAACTTGTCCTTGAGCTCGAGCACAAGCCGCTTCGCGCCCTTGGGGCCGAGTCCCGGCGTGTGCTTTGAGAGATAGGCCGAATCGTCGCCGATAACGCACAGGGCGAATTTCGAGGGCGACACGTTTGACAAAAGGCTTGCCGCCGTTTTCGCGCCTATGCCGCTGACGCCGAGGATCATCTCAAAGATGTTCCGCTCCTCAAGCGTCGCGAAGCCGTAGAGCGCGAACGTGTCCGCCGAGGTCTTGATGTTCAGATAGGTGTAGAGCCTCGCGGTCGAGCCGGGCTCGCCGAGCGCGTCCAGCGAGGGGCGCGTCGAGAATATCCGGTACCCTATGCCGCCGCAGTCGATCACCGCGCAGTCCTCGGCCTTTAATATAAGTTTTCCTTCAATATAATAAAGCATTTTATTTTTCTCCGTTTTGTTTAATAAGGATAAAAAACCTTCATCTTCACATTATACCAAAGTGAGGAAATTTTATCAAGGGGTAAATTAAATTAATTTGAGCGCGGGCCATTCGGGCATATTTTTTGCGCAAAATATATTGACTTTTTATAAAAAAAGTTGTATAATTTATAATAATTGCCGATATATTCGGTTTATCGGCATGCGGATTTGTAAAAAACATTAAATTTATTATTTTAAGGAGGGTTTTTATGAGAACCTTAAAGAAAACACTGGCATTGGTACTTGCCATCGCTATGGTCCTCACAACCTTCGGTATGGTGACGGTTTCGGCCGCGAATTACGCGGACACTCCGGGCCACTGGGCCGAGGGCGTAATCGACCTTTGGTCGGGTTACGGCGTTGTGCAGGGTGACGGCGGCTATTTCAGACCCGACGACGCGATTTCCCGCGCCGAGGTCGCTCAGATAACGCAGAACGTTATCGGCTATGTTACCAAGGCCGAAAATTCATTCAGCGACGTTGACCCCAACGCGTGGTACGCCGACGCTGTTCTGCGTCTGGTTGCCGCGGCGGTCCTCAAGGGCAACGGCGACGGCACAATGAGCCCCGACGCGTACATGACGCGTGAGGAGGCCATGACAATGATGAGCAGAGCCTACGGCCTGACACCCGTGAATACCAACGCGGGCATCACGCAGTATGCCGACTATCAGAGCGTTTCCGAGTTTGCCAACGGCTACATCGGCGCTATGACGGCGGCGGGCTATGTTAACGGCTATGAGGACGGAACTATCAGACCTCAGGCGACGATCTCAAGAGCCGAGTTTGTCAAGATCCTTGACAACATGATCAAGATGTACATAACGGCTCCCGGCACCTACGGCCCCGCTTATGTCGGCGGCTTCGTAATGGTTAAGGCCGGCGGCGTTACGCTGGACGGCATAGTTGCCGAAAAGGTCGTTATCTCGCCTATGGTTTCGGGCAACGTTACGACGAGCGGCTCGCAGATCAACCAGGGCGTGCTGAACCTTTCGGGCACGGCCACGGTTAACGAGTCTTCTTCCAATACCGTGGTAAGCGGAATGCTCGGCGGCTATTACGGCAGTAGCAGCGGCAGCAGCAGCGGCAGCTCGGGAACGAGAAGCTACACCGTAACATTCTATGTTGATGACGCGGTTTATGCGACGAAGACATATTCAAACAACGCTTATCTCAGCACGAATATGCCTATCGACCCCACAAAGGCATACGCCAAGTTTAACGGCTGGTACGCCTCAAAGACAGACGCGGCTGACGCTGCGAACCACCAGCCCATAGTTCCCACAAGCACAAGAGTTACGCAGAACACGAGCTATTACGCCGGCTTTGTAAGCACGGGCGAGGCTCCCACGGCTTCTCCGTCTCCGGACCCGAACGCGACGGCGGCTCCCACGGATGCTCCCACGGCGGCTCCCGGCGAGACGACAGCTCCTTCCGAGCCGACAAAGGCTCCCGAGCAGCCCACAACGGCTCCCGAGCAGCCGACAAAGGCTCCCGCGCAGCCCACGCAGGCTCCCTCAAAAATGTACACCGCCACACTTAAGGTAAACGGCGGCGAGGGAACTTTGGCGGCAGCGGCGGCCCAGCCCACAACGGCTCCCGCGCAGCCCACACAGGCTCCGGATAATCCTCCGGCAGTCGGCGGCGAGGCGAAGGTATGGAACTTCACCGAGGGCGAGTGGAAGGACTTCTCGTTCTCGCTTGATGAAAATGCGGCTTCGCAGAAGACCGTTGACGGCATAACGGTAGGTGCTGTCAAGGGCGTATCGGGAGCAAAGAGCATCACGACGAGCGCGGAGGACGGACTTAAGCTCAGCGCGTCGGGAAGCTGCTACTTCTCATACACGGCTGCCGAGGCCGGAACTATCAAGTTCACGGTAAAGGCGTCGGGCGATTCGCCGTACAAGAAAGACGGAGACACAACATTAAGATCAATAAAGATAACAAAGGGCACAGAGAAAGAGAAAGAGGATACATACTGCAGCGCGGATCCGGTAGTGCTGACGAAGGATTATTCGTATGAACTGGCAGCCGGCGAGACCATCAAGGTAGCGGGCGGCACGAACGGTTTCTATCTCCCGTCTCTGAGCTTCACGCCCAACGGCGGCGGCAGCGTTGATCCCGGTCCCGCGGAGCCCACACAGGCTCCCGCAGAGCCCACGCAGGCTCCCTCAACAGGCGGTGAGACACCCGAAGGCGCGAGCACATATACTGTTGACAAAAACGCGCTTATAAGCGAAGGCAAAAAGCTGACCGACGACGCCAATGTTACGGTTGTTAACAAGTACAGCGGCGAGGTTGGTGATCAGTTCCATGATCCCCAGACTCTGACAATAGGCGGCAAAGAGTTTGACAGCACATGCATCCTGAGAGTGAGAAGCGCGAACACCAGCCCGAAATCGGTAAATGACTTGACGTTCTTCGCATCCACGGGCGCGAAGAATGACGACGGTACGCCGGCGAGCTTCGATTGCACGATCCTTGAGATAACTCCTCATGTTGACGGAGTATTCAAGATTTATTACAGACGTCAGCCCGACAGCGGCACCACCAACTTTACACCCGATAACGGCAAAGACACCAAGCTTGCCGATGAGACGACCGGAACGGTTCCCTGTGCTTCGGAGAATATCGAAACATTGAGCGAAGGCGAGGATTACGGCTACGGCACAAAGACGTGGAACCTCAGCAAGGATAAGCTCTACGGCCTCTGGGCGGGCGGCACGACCGGTTTGATCTTCGGCTACGAGTTTATACCTGCGGCGTCCGCTTCCGACGCGACTGCCGAGGCAGCGGAGCTGACACCCGTTGAGGATGAGGCGGGCATGTACAAATTCATACTCGATCAGTATGTTGACGACAATCTGGAATACTACTTCGGCAAACCCGATCCTAACGATCCCGAGAAAGAGCTTAATTATGGCACAACTTTCGGCAATGAGAATATGACGGTATACAGCAAGGGTGAGGGAAGGGCTCCCAAGCTTGGAACCGCAAAGGGTTATGACGGCGGCAGAATTATCCTGAGAACAGGCACAATGGCCAAGTGGGAGGCTGACCTCAACAACGTTGTCGCGGTTTACGCTCCCTACGACTGCAAGATCATGGTAAGAGCGGGTCAGTCAGGCGGCACAGAAGGCAGCATGACTGAGTTAAGCATTAACGCTCAGACCGGATTGGGCGTTGACAACCCGACCAAAAAGGCGCTTTCGTACTCATTGGATGTGAAAAACGGCGTTGTTGAGGTTCCCGAGACATACAGCGCCAAAGCCGGCGATACCGTATACTTCTGGTTTGACAGCGGTGCCGGAACGGTCGTTTCGTTCACATTGATAAAGGACGAAGGCGGCTCCGAACCCGAGCTGCCCACAACAGCTCCCGAGCAGCCGACAACAGCGCCGGCAGAGCCCACGCAGGCACCGGATAATCCCCCGGCAGTCGGCGGCGAGGCGAAGGTATGGAACTTCACCGAGGGCGAGTGGAAGGACTTCTCGTTCTCGCTTGATGAAAATGCGGCTTCGCAGAAGACCGTTGACGGCATAACGGTAGGTGCTGTCAAGGGCGTATCGGGAGCAAAGAGCATCACGACGAGCGCGGAGGACGGACTTAAGCTCAGCGCGTCGGGAAGCTGCTACTTCTCATACACGGCTGCCGAGGCCGGAACTATCAAGTTCACGGTAAAGGCGTCGGGCGATTCGCCGTACAAGAAAGACGGAGACACAACATTAAGATCAATAAAGATAACAAAGGGCACAGAGAAAGAGAAAGAGGATACATACTGCAGCGCGGATCCGGTAGTGCTGACGAAGGATTATTCGTATGAACTGGCAGCCGGCGAGACCATCAAGGTAGCGGGCGGCACGAACGGCTTCTATCTCCCGGCTCTGAGCTTCACGCCCGCGGGCGGCTCGGTTCAGCCCGGCCCCTCGACGCCCACAGACGCTCCCGCGACGCCGGAGCCCGGAACAAAGACATATCAGTTCGAGGCAGGCGCGACCGTTACTTACACCGGCACACCCGAAACGGAGGGAGCCGAGATGACAATGAAGGTAACAGGCGCCGACGGCAAGGATATTCCCGTAAGCGGCAATTCCTTCACAATGCCTGCTCAGAACGTTAGAGTCGAGGTAACCTACACCGTCGTCGCACCGAGCAAATACGAAGTTTCGATAGGCGACATCACCGGAGAGGGCGACGCGTGGATAGTTGTTCCCGACACCACCGAGGAACCGACTCCCGCGACTGTTGCTCCCACAGAGGCACCCACAGAGGTTCCCGCGACCGCGGCACCCACGGCTGCGCCTCCCGCAGGAACTCCCGGAACGCAGGATCCCGCAGCCGGAAACGACTATCCCGCAGGCTCGATCGTTTGGGACTTCGGCAAAGAGCCCTTCATTAACGCCGACGGCACGGTGAACACCACAATGTTCCCCGCGGGCACATTGGAGGACAGATACAACGTTGGTCCCGAGTCGATCGTTGACGTGAACGGACTGACATATTATTCGAAGTCCGAAATGGGCACAAAGCCTACCGTGAATGCGTTTGTAAAGAAAGGCACAAAAAATTTCGCTGACGGCCGGATATTTACATCGTCGATTAAGACACAGGGCAGAGGCACATTAGAACCTGCCGAAGAGCCCGGCGAGTATTTAAAGGACAAGTGCTTCGAGTTTACCACTCCCGTAAACGGAACCGTATATGTATACGCGACCAGCGGCGACAGCAATGACACGGTACTGCATATCGCCATTAATAACAGCGAGGTTTCCAAACTCACTCTCGCGGGTTCGGGAGAAAAGCCTGCCGAGGGCTATCCGGTTCTTGAGCAGAAAATTTTTGGCGGAGAGAATGTTCAGGTATACAGCGACACCAACACGAGCTACTACGCGATAGTATTCTCACCCGACGCAACGACTTCGGCTCTCGCGGCGGATATGCCTTATGAGGCGTCCGCGGTTGCCGCTGCTGACGAGCCCACGGCTTCAGGTGAGCCTGCGGATTCAGGCGAGTCAGGAAATCTCCCCGCGGATAAGATCTGGAAGCTTGATAACCCGGCGGTCAAGGAAGCGCTGGCTAATTACGATTCCAATGCTACCGCTCCGGTTGAAAACGTTGACGGCGCGGTGGTAGGTCCCGGATACGTATACGACGTGAGCAGAAGCGTGAACTACACCCATGACAACGGACAGGAGTATAAATTGACCGGCTCGCTGAGAGGCGGCGGCGGCAGCACCGAGAAGATGTTTGTTTCGATCATTCCCGAGCCCTATGCCTGCACGGTCACGGTAGTGTTTGACGGTCACGGCAATGCCGGCAGATCCCAGAACATCGCCTATGACGCTGACGGCGACGGCACACCCGAGGTTGTTGCCTCGGAAGCTTCGGGCAAAGATGGCGTGACAGCGGTGACTTACGACCTGACAAAGGCTCAGGCCGAGAGCGGCAAGCCCGTTTACACCTACGGCGGCGGCTCCAACAAGAACCTCTACGCGATATTCATCGAGTACTATGAGGAAACGCCCGATAAGACTCTGTCGGGAAGCGTTCAGAACCTGACCGGACGCGATTTAAGCGGCAAGAACATCGTGTTCACAAATGACGATGACCCGACAGAAACATATTCGATACCCGTTGAGGATGATTACAGCATCACGCTGCCCAAGGGCAAGACGTTTACACCCTCGATCGAGGGCGAAGCAGACGTCTGCGCGACTATTGAATCTCAGCATATCAAGATCGAGCAGAACAGATACGACCAGACAATGGATCTGACGTTCGTTCTTATCGCGAACGCTGAGGTAGGCGGTAATGTTTCGACGATCTCGTCGCACGACCTGCTGACGCCCGTATATCCCTACGACGCGGCCATAGGCGCCAAGCTGACATTCACCAAGCAGGGTGAGGCCGAGCCTTACGACACAGCCGAAGTAGCTGCGGACGGCACATACAAGGTTACGCTGATGTCCAACGAGACATACGATATCGCCCTCACGACGGCGGACGGTCAGGCATACACGCTGTCGCCTCTGTCGGGAAGCTATCAGTTCCTGGCGGGCGATCAGAACCCCTTCAAGAACATACTTCTGATGAAGGACGGCCCCGATAAGCTTGATTATAAAGACACTCTGACGGTCGGCGCCGACAAGGAATACAAAACGATCAGTGAGGCTCTCGCGGCGGTAAGACTGATGTCAAGAGAGCCCGGTCAGGTCGTTACGATAGTTATCGACCCCGGCACCTATGAAGAGCAGCTCTATGTCAACATGGATGATATAGCTCTCAAGGCGGCGGATCCCGAGCAAAGACCGTTGATCACCTGGTACTACGGCATAGGCTATGTTTACGACTCAGCCGCGCCTCAGACAGACCCGGGCGATCCCGAGACCGGCGAGGGCAAGTCCTATCAGGGCTGGTACAGCGCCGAATACGCTGTCGCCAAGACGGGCCAGTGGACGGTCAATAACTGGGGATCGACGATCAGAACTCTGAACAGGGGCTTCTACATGGAGAACATCGACGTTCAGAGCAGCTTCAATCTGTACATCACTCAGAAAGAGCTTGACGACCACGTAACTCCCGGTGGCGGAGACGCCAAGACAGACGTGTTCAGAGACAGCCTCGATACCAAGGTAAACAACAGGACCTACAACGAGAGAGCGGCGGCTATATTCGCCGGCGGCAGCGAGATCGAGCTTTACAACTGCTCGTTCGTATCCAGCCAGGACACGTTCGGCACAGGTGCGTCTTCAATGTACGTTAAGGACTGCATGATCTCGGGCAACACCGACTACATCTGCGGCGGAAACAACTGCTACTTCGAGAACTGCGAACTGAGATGGCAGGGCATGACCGGCGGCGACAACGGCGGCTACATCACGGCCTGCAAGAATTCGGCCGAGACAGACCTGGGCTACTACTTCAAGAACTGCACGATCACCAGAAATCCCGATACGGAAATGGATGCCGGAAAAGGCGGCAACTGGGGCAGACCTTGGGGCGGCAAGGGCAAGACCGTTACTATCTTCGACAACACCACGATAGGCGATGGCGTCAACAAGCCCACAGGCTGGACCTCGATGAGCGGCAGCGGCCCCGAAGTGGCTATATACTATGTAGTAAACGGCGTTTACAAGGCAGGCGATCCCGCGACGGACATCACGGCTTCGACCGATAACCCCAACGGAACCTACGACGCCAACGGTTACACGCTGCCCACACCCGAGCAATACTTCGGAGGCTGGGCTCCCGTGAACTATGGCACGACACCGTCTGATGAGAATTTAGCCAAGTCTTATATGGCGGCTCCCGGCGAGATCATCACGATCAAGACCAGCCCGAAGGCAAAGAACGTTCTGACGCTGCCCGGCACAACGGTTACACCCGTTGAGGGCAAGGACGGATATTACACCTTCGAGATGCCTGCGGCCGACACAAAGGTAAACGTGGAATTCTAAGGGTTAATAAACAAAAAGAGGTACCGCTTCGGCGGTACCTCTTTTATTGTTATTTGATAAAAAAACAATAATAAAAGACTAAAAACCAATTGATTTTTTGTTCCGGTTGTGTTACAATGTAAAATACAATAATTATAATATGCGCTGACTATGCAAAAAAATAAAAAATTAATATAACATTTTAAGGAGGGTTTTTATGAGAACCTTAAAAAGAACACTTTCAATTGTTCTGGCGATCGCCATGGTGCTCACAACCTTTGGCATGGTGACGGTTTCGGCCGCGAACTACGCGGACACTCCGGGTCACTGGGCCGAGGCCGTGATCGACGAATGGACAGGTTATGGAGTTATCCGGGGCGACGGCGGCTATTTCAGACCCGATGACGCGATCACCCGCGCAGAGGTTGCGCAGGTAACGCAGAACGTTATCGGCTATGCCGCGACGACCGAGAACACATTCACAGACGTTGAGCCCAACGCGTGGTACACCGACGCGATCCTGCGCCTCGCCGAGGCCGGAGCGCTCAAGGGCAACGGCGACGGAACAATGAGCCCCGACGCGTACATGACCCGTGAAGAGGCAATGACCATGCTGGGCAGAGCCTATGGTCTGACGCCCGCCAACACCAACGCGGGCATCACGCAGTATTCCGACTATCAGAGCATTTCCGAGTATGCCAACGGCTATATCGGCGCAATGACAGCGGCGGGCTATGTCAACGGCTATGAGGACGGCACGATCAGACCTCAGGCGACGGTTTCAAGAGCCGAGTTCGTTAAAATTCTCGACAACATGATCGGCCTGTACATAGCGGCTCCCGGCACCTACGGCCCGGCCTATGTAAAGGGCCTTGTTATGGTAAAGAGCGGCGGCGTTAATCTGAACGGCATCGTGGCAAGCGGCGTTGTTATTTCTCCGTCCGCCGGCGGCCAGCTTACGCTCACCAATTCGCAGGTTGACAACAACATCTACAATATGTCAAGCACGATGACGGTCAACAGCGTCGGCAGCAACACCACGACCTCGGGCAGCAACGGCTCCACCATCTATGGCGGCCCCATGGGTTCGAGCAATTACAGAACCTACACCGTAACATTCTATGTTGACGGCAGAACTTATCACAGCACTTCCGTAAGATACAACAACTATCTTACGAACATCCCCACAGATCCCGTTAAAACGGGTTATACGTTCGCCGGCTGGTACACCTCGGCGAATTACGCGGCGCAGGCGGGCACCACAGGCATTTTTGACTTCGGCACAACAAGAATTACCGGCAACACAAGCGTTTACGCCGGATTTACGCCCGATCCGAACGCGACGGCGGCTCCCACAGCCGAGGCTCCCACGGCAACACCCTCGGTTTCGATAAAGGATCCCACACAGGAATACAACCCCGAGGCTCCCGCAGAGGTTAAGGCGGAGCTGGTTCCCGCGGACGGAGCAGACGTGACCGTAAGCGGCGTTGTTTGGGAAGGAACCAACGAGGCCGGTCAGTCCGTTACTCTCGAAGAGGGCAAGGATTATGTAATCGAAGGCAATAACGTTGTATTTAAAGAAGAATTCCTCAATAGTCTCTATGACGGAACTCATAAAGTTGTAATTGAGACCAGCGGCGGAACCGTTCAGTTTGAAATCGTAGTAAACGGTTCAGAAATACCCGTGCCCACAGCGGCTCCCGCAACCGAGGCTCCTGCGACCGAGGCTCCTGCGACTGAGGCTCCTGCAACAGAGGCTCCCGCAACGGAAGCACCCGCAACAGAAGCACCCGCGACCGAGGCTCCGGCAACGGAAGTTCCCGCAACAGAGGCTCCTGCAACAGAAGCTCCGGCAACCGAGGTACCCTCGACTGAGGCTCCCGCAACGGAAGTACCCGCGACTGAGGCACCGGCAACACCCACGCCCGGCGTTCAGGACGTTTACCACAAGGCTACGCTTAAGGTAACAGGCGGCACAGGCTCGCTGACAGGCCCCGGCATCAAGACCGACGCCACAGCTCAGGCGGCAGTTGACGAAACTTACACACCCGGCGAAGTTACAAACGGACAAGAATATTCCGCTCCTTACACAGGCTGGGTAGCAGGCGATGACGGCAGTGCGAACGGCGCCGGCGCGACATTAGAATATGAAGGCAAGTTCGCTATGAATATAACAAGCAAAAACGCTTATTATAATATCGATGCCAACAAGGCCGCTGTTGAAGGATTAAACGGCCACACAATGGCGGAAGTTGCCGAGGCGAAGGGCAAGCTGATTTTCACTGCGGCTCATTATCTTGATCCGACGGTTGAGCGCAATTTCAGAATTTATCTGGAGAACGCAAACGCGACCGCCACATCGGACGCCAAGAACGACAAAAAAACCATAGCGGCGGAAGCTTTAAACAATGCCGGAAATAACATAAACTACGGCCCCGGCCTCGATGTTGGACGTACGTCAGGTGCGGAAGGCGGCACTTTATTCCCATACACCGCTATTACTTCGGCTCAGTGGGTAACCTATGAGATCGTTGTTGATTACAGCGCCGATCCCGCGCAGCTTATCACGGTAACGGCCACGGCTGCCGACGGCACACAGCTCGGCACAGCGACGATGGGTACAATAGCGGATATTGATAACGTTATAACTCAGATCCGTCTGGTTCAAACGGCGAACCCCGCATACTTCGGCGATATAAGCTTAAAGGTTGAAGCTGATCTCTCAAGCGCTCCCGAGACCACGGATGAGCCTTCGGCAACAGATGAGCCCGCGGCAACGGATGAGCCCGCGGCAACAGACGAGCCCACGGCAACGGATGAGCCCGCCGCTACCGAGCAGCCCGGCGACGAGCCGCAGACTTACAGTGAGTATGAGATCCTTGAAGGCTCAGAGGTAACTATAAACACCACACCCGACGTTGAGGGCGCCGAGGCCGCGGTAGTGATCTACGGCGAGGACGGCATACCCGTTAATCTTGCGGTTGCGGACGGCAAGTTCACAATGCCCAATCACGCGATCGCGGTTGAGGTTGCTTATACAGTTCCCACACCGCCCGCGCCGACAGTTGCCCCCTCAAACGTTATTACGGTTGACGGCTCAAAGGATACAAACGCGGAGCAGAAGACCTTTAAGACAGTTAACGAGGCTATCGCATACGCAAAGAGCATGAACAGCCACGCGAGTGAGGCCGACAGGATCCAGATCAATGTTGTTCCCGGCATATACCGCGAGCAGATCATGATTGACGTTAACTATTTGACGATCCAGAAGGCTCCCGAAACCGAGGGCGACGTTCTGTTCACATGGTACTATGGCATAGGCTATCAGTATTACAGCACCGGCTCGAACGGCTACTACAGCAAGTCCGCTTACGAAGCAAACAAAGCGGCCGGCACAGTTGCCGACAGAGGCGTTGACAGATGGGGCTGCGCTACCAGACTTACGGGAAGCAATCTTATCGCGAAAGACATTGTATTTGAGAACTCGTTCAACAGATATATAACGGATGAGGAGATCGAAGACGGCGTTAAGCCGGCACCTGTTGGCGGAGTATATTCCGACACAGGCGGCAAGCCCGAGAGAACAAAGGATTCAAACGTATACGGCAGAGACTTCACCGAGAGAGCGGCCGCGATCGCTATCGAGGACACCTGCGACAAAACTGAATTCTATAACTGCCAGTTCCTCAGCTCTCAGGACACGATCTATTCGGGTTCAAAGGACAACAGAATTTACTTCAAGAACTGCACGATCGAGGGTCAGACCGACTATATGTTCGGCGGAAACACTCTGATATTCGACGACTGCGACTTCAACTGGGCCGGTTACGGAACAGGCTCGGCCGGCGGTCATGTAACGGCTGTTAAGAATTCCACCACCGAGAAGGGCTATCTGCTCTACGGCGGACGCGTTGGAATGGGAACATTGGGCGGCACATTCGTTGCCGGCGACTTCGGACGTCCTTGGGGCGGAAACGATTCGCCCACAGCGGCGATCGGCGTTCAGGTTCTCAATCTGAAGGACGGAAAGACACCCGCGATCATGGATTCCGGCTGGGGCGACTGGTCATCTAAGGCCGTCGAGTCCAAGTACTATGAGTACGGCACGCTTGACGCCGAGGGCAACCCGATCGACCTCGCGTCTAAGAAGAGAAACGTTGTTCTTCCCGATGTTTGGGAAGCGCTGAAGTTCAATCCGTATAATTACATGATCAAGGAAGGCGACGATTGGGATCCCATGGGCGTAAAAGCTGTCTGGGAGCCTGTGATTGCCGACATGAACGATCTTAAGATCCCCGAGAGCGACACTCTCAAACTCGGCGAGGACGGCGTGTACACTGTATCGGGCAACTTCACTCTGCCCGCGGAGTATCCCGGCGCTCCCAAGTATGACGTTCGCTTTATAAGCAACAATGAGAATTATCTCAAGATAGACGACAAAGGCAATGTTGCGGTAACAAGACCCGTTGAGGGAACCATTGAGACATCGATCACAGCCTACATTAAGCTCAAGAGCTCGCCTATGGCAGGTCCTGTCGGAGCATCGCGCGAGATCAATGTTTCGATCACAGCCGATCCGACGATCGATCCGGCGCCGTTCCAGCAGGCAATGGCGGCGGCCAAAGCGGTTCTCGACGCGGCATACAGCCAGAAGAATGATTACGGCGTAACTGTTCTTGACAGACAGGCGCCCATCCCGGCGGTTGAGGATATTGACGGCGTTAAGACCAACGTTACGGCCGAGTTCAGCGGATTTATCAATCCCGACGGAACTATCATCAGAAACGCTTACGCTTCCGAGGCTGCAAACGGCACGGTTAAGTACACGATCGAGTGCGTAAAGGACGGCGCTCTGGTAAGAGAAGAAATCTCGTATGATGTTTCTATCCCCTACAAGAAGGCTGATCTGTATTACGATGATTTCGAGGGCGGATATTCAACCGTTGGCGGCTCGGTTATCGACGATCCCGCCGGCGAGTCCGGCAAGGCTGTCAAGGGCGCGGTTTCCGCGGCGCTTGACGTTGCGCCCGTGGCCGGCGATCCCGTTAAGGTATCCTACAAGGTATACGGCGCTGCAGGCGGCGTTGCCACACTTAAAGACGCGAAGGATCAGACCGTGGCTGTTACACCCGCGGGCCTTGAAGCGGATAAGTGGAACACCGTTGAGATCTCTATCGCTGACAAGATCACCGTTTCGGTAAACGGCGGCGAGGCAGCTGCGGTTGAAGGCGCGCTGACAGACGTTCTTTCAGCGGTTAGTCTTGCAGACGGCACATATGACGATATAGCGGTTTCCGATCACACTGACGCGACAAAGGCTTACACCACATTCTGGAGAGCCAACGCGGGCGAGGTTGGAACACCCAAGGACACATACCTTATGAGAGGTATGACGATCATGTATTCGCCCGACAAAAAGGGCGCCGGCGGCGAAGCAGGCGGTATTAAGTTCGACTGCGGTCTGAGCAGTAACAGCAATAACGGCAGATGGCCCCCGCAGGACGGCGCTAACCAGCTTAAGTTTGTCGCTCCCGCAGACGGCAAGTGGACGGTTTACGCTATCCCCGGCTCGAACAAGACCTTCTATGTTGGCAGCACGGCGGATCCCACAACCTTAAACGGTGAGAACAAGCCCGTTGAGGTAACGGTTGACGTGACTAAGGGCGAGACATACTACGCTTCGGTAAGCGGCTCAAAGGGCAACTATCTCGGAGCTAAGTTCGTTCCCACAACCGAGGGCGCGGAGGCCGAGCAGAACTACATCACTTCAAAGTGGACTTTCCAGATGAATGAAGGTTATCCCAAGGGTTCCGACAATCTCCAGTACACCGTTAACGCCGGTGAAAAGTGGGATTATGTCGTAAAGAACAGCGTTGGCGGCGACTCCACAATGACCATTGAGGCCACCACAGGCAAATGGGGCGGCCGCGACCAAGGCGACTGGATAGGCGTTGACGCCGAGGTAAAGCTGACTGTTCCCGTTGTAAACGGCAGCAAGATCACAGTCGGCGACACCTATTACGGCACAGAAGCGTACACCATTAACGGCAAGGAATTTGTAAGCGAAAAAACGCCGAAGACCTATACTTACTACGGAACAGACACCACGGTTGATATAGTGATAACAAACGGCGGATTTTTCAGAGACGTGACAGTTATATCGCCCGAACACCCCTCGGCCGAGGTTCCCACTCCCGAGCCGGAGAAAGAGGTAACCATAAAGGTTAACGGTCTTGATGAGGCTGACGCGAGCGCGGTTACAGTTATAGGAAAGCTTGACGGCGTAGGCAAAGCTTTGTCCGTCACAAGCGGCGAGGCTAAGGTGACGCTGGCGGCTTCAGGCAAGTTTGAGGTATCGGGCGTGTATGGCGGCGCGAGCGCTTACACGATCCCCAAGGACATTGTTGTAAAATATGACAGCGCTGATCCCGCAATCGAAGCCACAAAGGTTGTTCCCAAAGTATTGGGCGGCACAACGACATATCAGCTCGGAAATGGCAGTCAGGTTCCGACCGTTCAGGTAAATTATAACCAGTTTGTAACACAGGATGGCTTGGTTAAGTTTGAAAACATGAAATATTATAACGACCACGGCGTATGCGACGCTGACAATACCAAGCCTCTCAAGGTAAAAATACTGGTTCCGGCGGGTAAGTCAACAATTTCGCTGGGCGGCTGCGCTTTCGCGGGCGACGCCACAATGATCACAGCGGAGACAGAGGGAATTACACCCGCGAGCGCTAATCTGAAAACCTCATCCGACAACACCGCGATCGATTTCGCCTATGAAGGCGAAGCGGCGGAGCTTGTGTTCTCAATTACCGGCGGAACAATCTATCTGCATAACATCAAGGTAGTATCCCCCGAGATCGAGGACCCCGACGCGACTCCGAAGCCCGAGATTACATCAAATGATTATGAGATAAAGCTGAATGACGCCTCGAACTATGTAGGCAATACAGAAGGTTCAGCGTTCAAACCGGAAACAATCGCGGCGCTTGAGGCTAAGGGCATTACGTTTGACAGCGATTCAGCTTTCCATGATGCTACTCATGGTTCTATGAACGTAAACAGCATTGATATTGATGCTGTTGGCCCGCTTAAGGTTACGATAGGCGTTTGCGCATACGGCAGCATGTCCAGCGGCGAGCTTAAGGACGCGAGCGGTAATGTGCTTTGGAGCAAAAAATTTAATCAGGTTTGTTACGGCGACAAAGCAACAGAAGGCAACGGATACGAGGTATTGTATTATCCCGGCCCGGATGCGGGAAAGGTAAAAGTTGAATTTAACAACGCGGGATACATTCACTATCTGAAGATTGAGAATGTTGAGGCAAGTGCTGTACCGACCCCCGCGAAACAAGCTACGGTAACATACAGCTTTGGCGATGATGCAGCTGTAACAGGAGATGTTCCTGCTGAGGCTACGGTTGATGTTGGAGAGAAAATCGCGGTTACTAAATACAGAGCTTTCTATAAGGAAGGTTATACGTTTACCGCGTGGACGCCCGATAACGGTACGACCCAATACAAGATTGGCGAGTCAATCACCGTTGGCAAAGATATGACGCTGACACCGGTATTTACACAGAATGATGCGAATGCGGTTCCGGTAGGAGATGTTGTGTTTGACTTCCAGACAAGAAACGGTGCTCCCACTATTGAGTGGCAGAATGCGAACAAGATATATGTTGCTCAGGGAACAACAGCCGACGGCAAACCTATTGATGTTAAAGCGGATGTTGATACCAACAATGGCGGAAAGCTTGCGAACAAGAATTGGACAGATTGGGCCCAGTGCAATCCCGGAACAAAATTTACTGTTCCGATTTACGGTGATTCTGTAATAACAATGGTTCAAATAATGAATGCTGACGGAGCATATACCATTGACGGCACCGAAAAAGTCGGAAGCGATCAAAGCGTTACTGTTTCGGGTAAAGCAAGTGCGGATATAGTTATAACAGGAAATATTGGTTATATCAGATCTTTCTCTGTTAAATATCCCGCGGCTAACTAATCCGTAATTCAAAATCGCCCCTCGGGATTTCCCGAGGGGCGATTTTTTGCGCCCCGCCAAAAATAGCTTGTATTTTCAAATAAGCTGTGGTATAATAGTGCAAACAAATAAAGGAGTAAATAAATGCAAAAGGAAAATCCGCGCGGCGGGAGGATGAGGCCTGCCGCCATGATCGTTGTGATCGCGCTGTGCGCACTGATTGCCGCCGTGATGATCACGGCGCTGATCAATAAATACATGTTTTCAATGATAAAGGTCACGGGCGCGGGCATGGAGCCCGCGATATATTCGGGCGAAAGGTGGCTCATTGACAAACGCTTCGACGATATAAGCCGCGGCGACATTGTCGTTTTTAACTCGGACGACGGCGGCGCTTCGATCTCGCGCGTCGCGGCGGTTGGCGGCGACAGCGTTTATATCGACATGCAGAGCGGCAGACTTTATGTAAACGGCGAGCTTGCCGACGAGCCTTACGCGAAAATATCGGCGGGCACGGGCGGCAAATTTATAACCGAGCTCCAAAGCGGCGGGGCTTATAGCAAGGAGTCGCCCTATGTGGTCGGGGACGGATTTGTCTTTGTTCTCGGCGACAACCGCGGCAACAGCCGCGACAGCCGCGAGTTCGGCCCGATACCCGTGAGCGCGGTTTTCGGAATAGCCGCGCGGAAACTGAAATAAAAAGGCGGGGGATGAAAAAATGGCAAACAACAAGATCAAGCTTTACGCGTTCAACAATCTGACAAAGACTCTAAGCTTTAACATCTATGACGTGTGCTACGCCAAGAGCGCGCGAGAGCAGAAGGACTATATCGCTTATATCGACGAACAGTATAACTCCGAGCGTCTGACCAATATTCTGCTCAAAGTAACCGAGATCATCGGCGCGAACGTGCTGAGCATCTCAAAGCAGGACTACGACCCGCAGGGCGCGAGCGTCAACCTTATGATAAGCGACGACGCGCTGAAGCCCGCGCAGCCCGCTTACAGCAGCACGGTCGCGGGCGACGAGATCATGGCCCACCTCGACAAGAGCCATGTCACGGTCCACACCTATCCCGAATACCACCCCGACAAGGCGATCTCGACCTTTCGCGTTGACATCTGCGTCTCCACCTGCGGCAAAATATCGCCGCTTAAAGCGCTTGACTATCTTATCGGCAGCTTTGATTCCGATATAATCACGGCCGATTACCGCGTTCGCGGCTTCACCCGAGATCTTGACGGCAAAAAGCTGTTTATCGACCATGACATAACTTCCATTCAGGATTACATAGACAAAAAGACTCTTGAGCGTTACGACGCGATCGACGTCAACGTGTACCAGTCGAACATTTTCCACACCAAGCTGCTCATCAAGGAGATCGACCTGCAGAACTATTTGTTCAAGACCGACGTATATGAGCTCGACCCGAGGACGCGGCTCAATATCAGCAGCAGTCTGCGCCGCGAGATGATCGAGATATTCAGCGGACAAAATATTTATTGACGGAGGGAGCGCCGTTGGAACAGAACAGAGCCCCGATCTACGAGGCCTTGCAGAATTTTAAATCAATGAGAATAGTGCCCTTTGACGTGCCCGGCCACAAGCGGGGCAAGGGCAGCCCCGAGCTGACCGCTTTTCTGGGCAAGCAGTGCATGGAGGCCGACGTGAACTCGATGAAGCCTCTTGACAATCTGTGCCACCCCGTTTCGGTAATACGCGAGGCGGAGGAGCTCGCGGCCGACGCGTTCGGCGCGCGCCACGCGTTTTTTATGGTCAACGGGACCACAAGCGCGGTGCAGGCGATGATATTTTCCGCCGTTAAAGAGGGCGAGAAGATCATTCTGCCCCGAAACGTCCACCGCAGCGCGATAAACGCGCTCGTGCTGAGCGGCGCGGAGCCGGTCTATGTGAACCCGGGCGTCAACAAGCGGCTCGGGATCCCGCTCGGAATGAGCGCCGACGACGTCATGGCGGCGATAGCCAAAAATCCGGACGCCAAGGCGGTGTTCGTCAACAACCCCACATATTACGGCATTTGCAGCGACCTCAGAAAGATAGTCGAAACGGCACACAGGGCGGGAATGCTCGTCCTTGTCGACGAGGCGCACGGCACGCATTTTTATTTTGGCGACGGGTTCCCGATAAGCGCGATGGCCGCGGGCGCGGACATGTCCGCTGTCAGTATGCACAAAAACGGAGGCTCTCTCACCCAGAGCTCTTTTTTGCTTATCAATAACTACGTCAGCGAGGGCTACACCCGCCAGATAATAAACCTGACCCAGACCACCAGCGGCTCGTATCTGCTTATGTCGTCTCTTGACCTGTCGCGCAAGAACCTCGCCTTAAACGGCAAAAAAATATACCGCCGCGTCAGCGAGCTCGCGGAGTACGCCCGCAGCGAGGTCAACCGCATAGGCGGCTATTACGCCTTCGGCAAAGACCTGATCGACGGAAAGGCGGTCTATGACTTCGATTTGGCCAAGCTCTCGATCCACACCCGCGACATAGGCCTCGCGGGGATCGAGGTCTATGACATTCTGCGCGACGATTATGACATTCAGATCGAGTTCGGCGACATAGGAAATATTCTGGCGATAATCTCGGTGGGCGACACATACCTGATGATCGAGCGGCTCATATCCTCGCTCAGCCAGATCGAGCATATCCACAGGCGCCCCACGGCGGGAATGTTTGACCACGAGTATATTTCGCCCGAGGTCGCCGCCGTGCCGAAACGCGCGTTTTTCGCGCCCAAGCGGGCGGTGCCGATCGAAAAGAGCGCGGGCATGGTGTGCGCCGAGTTCGTCATGTGCTATCCGCCCGGGATCCCGATCCTCGCGCCCGGCGAGAGGATAACCCCCGAGATTCTTGAGTATATATCCTACGCCAAGGAAAAGGGCTGCTTTATGACCGGAACCGAGGACATAGAGCTTAACTACATCAATATTGCGGCAATATAAGGCAGCCCCGAGCGGGCTGCTTTTTATGATTTTATGTAATAAAATTGTAATATAAATTGCTTGACATGGTTTTGTCTGTAAATTATAATTATATTCAGGGGAATAGTATCCTTTTAAAATCACGCATAAAAATTTCGCAGAAACGGAGAAAAATATAATGAATGAGGAAAAAAGAAAAGCACTTGATCTGGCGATGGGCCAGATTGAAAAACAGTTCGGAAGCGGCGCGGTAATGCGCCTCGGCGAGAAGCCCGACGCCAATGTTGAGGCGATCCCGACGGGCGCGCTGTCGCTCGACATAGCGCTCGGAATAGGCGGCCTGCCGAGGGGCAGGATCATTGAGATATACGGCCCCGAGTCCTCGGGTAAGACCACCGTCGCGCTGCATGTTGTGGCGCAGGTCCAGAAAATGGGCGGCGAGGCCGCGTTTATCGACGCCGAGCACGCGCTCGACCCGATCTACGCCGAGGCGCTCGGCGTTCACACCGACGATCTTATCGTCTCCCAGCCCGACACGGGCGAACAGGCGCTCGAGATCACCGAGCAGCTCGTGCGCAGCGGCGCGGTTGACGTTATCGTGATCGACTCGGTCGCGGCGCTTGTTCCCAGAGCCGAGATAGAGGGCCTTATGGGCGACTCGCATGTGGGACTTCAGGCGAGGCTGATGTCCCAGGCCTTAAGAAAGCTGGCCGGAATAATTTCAAAATCCAACACCACCGCGATATTTATCAACCAGCTCCGCGAGAAGGTCGGCGTTATGTTCGGAAACCCCGAGACTACCACCGGCGGACGCGCGCTCAAGTTCTATGCCTCGGTGCGGCTTGACGTGCGCAGGATAGAGACCTTAAAGGGCGACGACGGCGTTATGGGCAACCGCACAAGAGTCAAGGTAGTCAAGAACAAGGTCGCGCCGCCGTTCAAGGAGGCGGAGTTTGACATAATCTACGGCGAAGGCATATCGAAAATGGGCAATATTATCGACGTCGCTGTCGATTTTGACATAATCAAAAAGAGCGGCTCATGGTTCAGCTATGAGGGTGAAAGGCTCGGTCAGGGTCGCGAGAAGGTCAAGGGAATTTTAGAGCAAAATCCCGAGCTGGCCGAGGAGATCGAGAACAAGATACGCGAGAAGGCGGGATTGCCCAAGCTCGGCGAGGAAGGCCCGTCAATGTTTGACGACGCTCCTGTCGAGGGCCTGGAAAAGCCGAAAAAGAAGAAATAAAAGCGAAATAAAGTGAATGGAGAAAATTATGGATGATCTAACCAAAGGAAAACATTTGGCCATGCGGTTCTTAGCGTCGCGGATGTACACCTCGCGCGAGATATACGATCGCCTCCGCCGCAAGGGCTATGACGAGGAAACCGCCGAAAGCATTGTCGGCGGGCTGATTTCCGAAAAGCTGCTTGACGACAAGCATTACGCCGACTGCTATATAGCCGACAGCGTGAACCTTTCGGCCAAGGGCGAGTACCGAATTCGTCAGGAGCTGCTGCGCAAGGGCGTGGCTGCGAGCCTGATCGACCGCGCCTTTGACGACGCGGACGTTGATTTTGATGCCGCCCTGCGCGAGTATGTAAAGGAGCGGCTCCGCGTCACCGAGATAACCGACTATAAGTCGCTGATGAAGTTCAAGGCGGCGCTGGCGCGGCGCGGATTTTCGCCGGGCGAGATCAGGCGGGTCCTTGACGAGTTTGAGTTTGATTTCAGAGAAGATTAAGGAGAGACAATTTGAAAGACGAATTGAAAAAGGTTTCGATCGCATCCCTCGGATGCTCGAAAAATCAGATAGACAGCGAGCAGATGACCGCGCTGCTCAAAGCGGGCGGCTTTGAGATCTGGGAAAACGAGGCTGACGCCGACATTATGATCGTCAACACCTGCACCTTTATCGAGGACGCGCAGACCGAGTCGATAAACTGTATTTTGGAGCTCGCGCAGTACAAAAAGGCCGACAAAAACAAGAAAAAGCTGCTTGTCGTGACCGGCTGCCTCGCGCAGCGCTACAAGGAACAGATCCTGCGCGAAATTCCCGAGGTCGACGCGGTGATCGGCGTCAATGAGTTCGACAGGATCGTTGACATAATAAACGCGCGGATAGGCGGCGGCCCCGCGAGCGTGAGCTGTTCCGAAAAGCCGCTTATGTTTGAGGGAGAGCGCGAGCGCTCGACCCCGCCCTACACGGCGTTTATCAAGATCGCCGAGGGCTGTGACAACCACTGCACCTACTGCGTTATCCCGTCGATACGCGGCAAGTATCGTAGCCGCGCCATGGAGGACATTTTAAAAGAGGCAGAGGAAATGGCGGCGGAGGGCGTTAAGGAGCTCATATTGATAGCCCAGGACACAAGCCGATACGGGATCGATCTGTATGGCGAGTACCGTCTGCCCGAGCTTTTGAAAAAGCTGTGCGCCATTGACGGCATTGAATGGGTGCGCGTGCACTACTGCTATCCCGAGCTCGTGACCGACGAGCTGATCGACACGGTGGCCTCCGAGCCTAAGATCTGCAATTATTTTGATATACCGATCCAGCACTCAAGCGACAGAGTATTAAAGCGCATGGGCAGAAGGACCGACAGGGCGCAGATCACCGCAATGATAAAAAAGATCCGCGAGCGTATTCCCGACGCGGCTCTGCGGACAACGCTGATCGTGGGCTTCCCCGGCGAGACCGAGGAGGACATGGAGGACCTGCTTAAGTTTATAGACGAGGCGCGGTTTGACCGCCTTGGCGTGTTTACATACTCCCGCGAGGAGGACACTCCGGCCTATGACATGCCCGATCAGATAGACGAGGAGGAAAAGCGCCGCCGCCTTGAAAGCGTCATGGTGGCGCAGGCTGATATTGACGACGAGCACAACGCGGCCAAGGTAGGCACGATCCAGACCGTGCTGGTCGAGGGTCGCGACGAGATAATAAAGAGCTATTACGGCAGGACCTATGCCGACTCTGTCGATATCGACGGCATGGTGTTCTTTAAGTCAAAGCAAAAGCTTAAGCCCGGCGATTTCGCCAAGGTTAAGATAAACGAGGCGGCCGACATGAATTTGTTCGGAACCGCCGTTTGGGAATAAAAACCGGAGAAACGGAGGGGTAATTATGAGTCTGCCCAATAAGCTGACGATCATCAGAGTGATACTTATTCCGGTGTTTATGGTGCTGTATCTGTGCTGCGGCACGGTCGGGCTGTATCTGTCGCTGGCGGTGTTCCTGCTGGCGGCGGCCACCGATTATTTCGACGGGCAGATCGCGCGGCGCACCAAAAGCGTCACCAACTTCGGCAAGCTGATGGACCCCATGGCGGATAAGCTGCTGACAATAAGCGTGCTGATTTGCTTTCTGGCCTCCGACGCGGCTTATATAAGCGCCGGAGTCGTGGTCGTGATAATCGCCCGCGAGCTCATTGTGACCGGAATGCGGATGCTTGCCCTCGAGGAAAACCAAGTGATCGCGGCGAGCTTTTTTGGAAAGCTCAAGACGGTGTCGCAGTTTTTCATGATCATCGCGGTCATAATCAATGAGATACTTGAGGTTTACCGCGAGCCAATGTCGGGCGGATTTTGGAACATGATCGTGCTTGTTCTGGTCGTGCTCGCGACCGCGCTCACCGTGCTTTCGGGACTTGATTACCTTATGAAAAACCGGAGTTTGTTAACGTTTAAGTAACAATTGTGTTACATAAATATGACAGCTATTGAAATTTCTCTTAATTTATATTATGTTTTAACCGACAGATAGGAATGAGTGTATGAATATAATTATAGACGCTATGGGCGGCGACAACGCTCCGGCCGAGATAGTCAAGGGCTGCGTTATGGCGGCCGAGGATTTCGGTGAGAAAATAACGCTTGTGGGCCGCGGCGCCCTTATAAAAAGCGAGCTTGAAAGCTGCGGATACAGCGGGGATAAAATAGTTGTCGAAAATGCGGACGAGGTAATCAGCGGCGACGACGAGCCCACCGCGGCGATCCGCAAAAAGAAGAACTCATCCTTAAGAGTGGGGCTTGAGATGCTGCACAAGGATATGGGTGATGTTCTGGTCAGCGCCGGGAACACGGGCGCGCTGATAACCGGAGCGACACTCATTGTCAAGCGTATAAAGGGCGTGCGCCGTGTGGCGCTTGCCCCGCTAATGCCCTGCGAGAACGGCTGCTTCCTTATGGTTGACGGCGGCGCCAACACCGAATGCAGTCCGGCGTTTCTGAAGCAGTTCGCGATCATGGGCTCGATATACATGGAAAAGATAATGAAGATAAGCAGACCGAGAGTCGCGCTTGTGAATATCGGCTCCGAGGACGAGAAGGGCACCGAGTCTGTTATTGAGGCCGGAAAGCTGCTCAAGGAGACGCCGATCAACTATACCGGCTACATCGAGGGCAGAGACATCCCTTTGGGCCGCGCGGACGTGGTCGTGTGCGACGGGTTTACCGGAAACGTGGTGCTCAAATTCATGGAGGGCATGGGAATATTCATCAAAAACGCCCTGAAAAGCCTGCTTTTTGACGGAGCGCGCTCCAAAATGGCGGCGCTTATGGTGCGCGACAAGGCGAAGGCCTTCGCCAAGCAAATGGATTACACCGAATACGGCGGCGCGCCGATCTTAGGCTGCGCGAAGCCGGTCATAAAGGCGCACGGAAGCTCGAACGCCAAAGCGTTTTATCACGCGGTCAGACAGGCGATCGACATGGTGAACAACAACCTCGCGGGCGCGATCGCGGAGAATATAAACAGCTATTAACCCAAATTCAGCATAAAGAAAGGCATAACAAAAATGAGTGAAATATATGCAAAAATTGCCGGCGTCGGCAAATACCTTCCGGAAAAAATTCTGGACAACGCGTATTTCGAGAGCATAGTCGACACAAGCGACGAGTGGATCACAAAGCGGGTCGGCGTTAAAGAGCGGCGCATGAGCGCGCCCGACGAGTTCTCATCCGATCTCGGCGCCAAGGCCGCGGAGGCGGCGCTTAATGACGCGGGCATGACCGCGGACGAGATCGAGCTTATCATTCTGGCCACGGTGTCGCCCGAGATGTACACGCCTTCGGTATCATGCATGATACAGTCGAAGATCGGTGCGTCGCGTGCGGTCGCCTTTGACATAAACGCCGCGTGCTCGGGATTTATATTCGCGGTCTCGACGGCGAATATGTTCATAAAAAGCGGGGCTTACAAAAACGCTCTTGTTATCGGTGCCGACACGCTGACAAAGATCACCGAGTATAAGGACAGGGCGACCTGCGTTCTGTTCGGCGACGGAGCGGGAGCGGCGGTGCTCACGGCGACAAGCGAGAAAACGGGAGTGCTCGGCACGGTTCTGGGCTCTGACGGCTCGCAGGGCAATCTGCTCACCTGCTGCGGCCTCAAGGCGAGCGAGGAAGACATAGAGCGCAGGCCCTTCAGCGAGAACAAACGCACGATCTGGATGGACGGTCAGGCGGTGTTCAAGTTCGCCGTCAAGACAATGGAGAGCGCGACGATCGAGGTCGCCGAAAAGTGCGGCGTCAAGGTCGACGATCTTGAGCTGATAATCCCGCACCAGGCCAACAAGCGCATAATCGAAGGTGCGAGAAAGCGGCTCAAGCTCGACGGAGAGAAGGTGTTCTGCAATGTGGAGAAATACGGCAACATGTCGGCCGCCTGCGTGCCGATAGCGCTGTGCGAGGCTGTCGAGCAGGGCAGAGTGAAGCGCGGCGAGAAGCTGGTTATCGTGGGCTTCGGCGGCGGCCTCACATGGGGCAGCGCGCTGATCGAGCTTTAGGGGAGGAATGAAGATGAACAGAATTTGTGAATTATTAGGAATAAAATATCCGATAATACAAGGCGGAATGGCGTGGGTCGCCACCGCCGAGCTCGCGGCCGCGGTGTCAAACGGCGGCGGTCTGGGCCTTATCGCAGCGGGCGGAGCGCCCGCCGAGGTCGTGCGCGAGCAGATAAAAAAAGCGAGAACCTTGACCGACAAGCCATTCGGCGTGAACGTTATGCTGATGAACCCCAACGCCGACGAGATAATGCGGGTCATTATTGAGGAAAAACCGGCGGTTGTCGCCACAGGAGCGGGAAATCCCGGAAAATACATAGCGGGCCTCAAGGAGGCTGGCATAAAAATAATGCCGGTAATCGCGAGCGTCGCCATGGCAAAGCGCATGGAAAAGGCGGGCGCTGACGCGGTTATCGCCGAGGGCACCGAGGCCGGGGGCCATATAGGTGAGCTCACCACCATGGTGCTGACCCCACAGGTGGTCGACGCGGTTTCGATCCCCGTTATCTCCGCGGGCGGCTATGCCGACAGCCGCGGCACAAGAGCCGCGTTCGCGCTGGGCGCGGACGGAATTCAGGTGGGAACGAGGTTCATCTGCTCCACCGAGTGTCTGGCGCACGAGAACTACAAGAACGCGGTGCTCAAGGCCAAGGACAGGGACGCGGTCGTGACGGGCCGCTCGACAGGAGCGCCGGTCAGGGCGCTCAAGAACAAGCTGACGCGCGAGTATGACAGACTTGAAAAGGAGGGCGCGTCGTTTGAGGAGATCGAGGCGCTCGGCGTCGGCGGACTGCGCCGCGCATTCGAGGAGGGCGACGTTCAGACGGGCTCATTGATGGCGGGCCAGAGCGCGGCCATGGTCAAGGCGATAGAGCCCTGCGCGGACATTATACAAGATTATTTCAAAGGAGTAGAATTTTAAGCTATGAAAACTGCGTTTTTATTTTCGGGCCAGGGCGCCCAGGCGATAGGAATGGGAAAGGAGCTCTGCGAGAACTTCCCCGCAGCCGACAAGGTGTTTGACGAGGCAAGCGAGGCGCTGGGCTTTGACATAAAGGACATGATCTGGAACGGCGACAGCGAGACGCTGATGATAACCGAGAACACCCAGCCCGCTATCTTAACAATGTCCGCCGCCGCGCTCAAGGTGGCGGAGGAATTTGGGCTTAAGCCCGACGTTGTTGCGGGTCTCAGCCTCGGCGAGTACACCGCCCATGTCTGCTCGGGCAGCATGAAATTTTCTGACGCGGTGAAGCTGGTCAAAAAGAGGGGTAAGTTCATGCAGGAGGAGGTCCCGGTCGGTAAGGGAGCAATGGCCGCGATAATCGCGCTGACCCCCGACGACATTCGCGAGATCTGCGCAAAGACCTCCGAAAAGGGAATTTGCGAGCCCGCCAACTTCAACTGCCCCGGTCAGACGACCGTCGCGGGTGAGACAGCGGCCGTTGAGTACGCCTGCGAGCTGGCCAAGGAAAAGGGCGCGAAGCGCGCTCTGATGATGCCGGTTTCCGCGCCTTTCCATTGCAGCATGCTAAGGGGCGCGGGCGAGAAGCTCAAGGCGGAGCTTGAAAACGTTGAGATAGGCGAGATGCGCGTTCCGCTCATAACAAACGTTACGGCGGACTATGTAAAGAGCAAGGATGAGATCAAGGATCTGCTCGTGCGGCAGGTTTCAAGCTCGGTCCTGTTCGAGGAAAGCTTAAGGCGCATGATAGCCGACGGAGTCGACACGTTTATCGAGATCGGCCCGGGCAAGGCGCTCAGCGGATTTGTTAAGAGAATAGACAAGACAAAGACTATACTCAATATCGAGGATATGGCGTCGCTTGAAAAGACCAAGGCGGCTCTCGGTATCGAGTAGGCGGAGGTAATAAAAATGGAGTTTGAGAATAAAACTGTAATAGTAACGGGCAGCGCCCGCGGAATAGGCAGAGAGATCGCGCTGAAGTTCGGCGCCGAGGGCGCGCGCGTTGTGGTTTTTGACATTGATATCGACGGCCAGGCAGAGATCGCCGACGCGGTATGCGGCGAGATCAGAGCCGCTGGCGGAGAAGCCGAATACTTTCTGGGCGACGTTTCAAAGCCCGCAGACACCGACGCGCTGATAAAATTCGCCAAGGACAAATTCGGCAGCGTTGACGTTATCGTGAACAACGCCGGAATAACCCGCGACAATCTCATCATGCGCATGAGCGAGGCGGATTGGGACGCGGTGCTGACCGTCAACCTGAAGGGCGCGTTCAACGTGATAAAATCGGCGGCAAGGACGCTCATGAAGCAGCGGGCGGGCGTTATCGTCAACATGGCGTCGGTTTCGGGCGTTATGGGCAACGCGGGCCAGGCGAACTACTCGGCCTCAAAGGCGGGTCTTATCGGCCTCACAAAGTCTGTGGCGAAGGAGCTCGCCTCTCGTAATATACGCTGCAACGCCATAGCGCCTGGATTTATCGAGACGCCTATGACGGCCAAGCTGCCCGAGGACATTCAGAAGGCCTATAAGGACTCGATCCCGCTCAAGCGGTTCGGTCAGGTCGAGGATATAGCCAATCTGGCGGTATTCCTCGCGGGCGACAAGGCGAAATATATAACGGGTCAGGTAATAAATGTTGACGGCGGACTTGTAATGTGATAAACTAACAGAAATAAAATTAAATTAAAAATAAAAAATTTTATAAATAAAAACTGGAGGAAACAAAAATGGATATTTTTGAGAAAGTAAAAGAGATCACGATCGACCAGCTTGGCGCTGATGAGGATGCCGTGACAATGGACGCGTCTTTCATTGACGATCTTGAGGCGGATTCTCTTGATATCGTTGAGCTTATGATGGCTCTTGAGGAAGAGTTTGACATCGAGATCCCCGACGAGGACGCCGAGAAGATCTCGACGGTAAGCGACGCTGTGGATTATATCAAGGAGCATCAGGACTAATACAGCAGTCAAAACCGGCGAACGGCGGATACGCGGGCAATATATCGGCCCGCGCCCGCACTTCGCGTTTGCATCGTATGGGCGGATAATATCCGCCCTCGGATGCGCGTATTTGCGGTCAAATCATACAGAAGCTTGTTTTGCGGACAAAACAAGCCTCTGTATGATTTATCGAAAACATAAAACGTACATTAGGAGGAAGCTTAAAATGAACAGAGTAGTGATAACAGGCGTCGGAGCGATAACCCCGGTGGGAATAGGAACCGAGAACGTCTGGGAGAATATAAAAAACGGAGTTTCGGGCATAGGAAGGATAACAAAATTCGACCCCGAGGCTTTCGCGTGTCAGGTCGGCGCCGAGGTAAAGGATTTTGACGCCGCCGAGTATATTGACAAGCGCGAAGCGAAGCGCATGGACCTTTTTGTGCAGTACGCGGTGGCCGCAGCCAAAATCGCGGCCGAAAACGCGAAGCTTGACATGAGCGCCGAGGACAAAAACCGCGTCGGAGTCATGGTTGGCTCGGGCATAGGCGGAATTAACACCTTGTGCGAGCAGCACAAGAGACTGCTTGACAAAGGCCCGGGCAGAGTCTCGCCCTTTATGATACCGATGATGATCTCAAACATGGCGGTCGGCCAGATAGGTATCGCGTTCGGCTGCAAGGGCGTTAATCTGACAACGGTTTCGGCCTGCGCGTCGGGCACCGACGCTATTGGTCAGGCGATGCTCGCGATCCGCCGCGGCGACGCTGACGTTATGTTCACGGGCGGAGCGGAAGCCACGATCAACGAGCTCGCGCTGGCGGGCTTCTCGTCCATGAAGGCGCTGACGACCCGCAACGACACGCCCGAAAAGGCCTGCTCGCCCTTTGACAAAAAGCGAGACGGATTTATTATGGGCGAGGGCAGCGGCATAATGATACTCGAGTCTCTGGAGCACGCCAAGGCGCGCGGCGCGAACATCATAGCGGAGCTCGCGGGATACGGCTCCACCAACGACGCGTATCACATCACCGCGCCGGCTCCGGACGGCGAGGGCGGCGCGAGGTGCATGGCCGCGGCCGTGAAGGACGCGGGGATCGAGCCCGAACAGGTCGATTATATAAACGCACACGGCACGTCTACGCCGTATAACGACAAGTTCGAGACGGCGGCGATAAAGACCGTTTTCGGGGACCACGCCTACAAGCTGGCTGTGAGCTCCACAAAGTCAATGACCGGACATATGCTTGGCGCGGCGGGCGGCATTGAGGGAATAATTTCCGCGTGGGCCGTGAGGGACAACTTCCTGCCCCCGACGATCAATCTTGACGATCCGGACCCGGAGTGCGACCTTGACTACGTTCCCAACAAGGGCAGAGAGGCCGAGATCAATTATGCCGTTTCCAACTCGCTTGGCTTCGGCGGTCATAACGCCTCGATAGTGATCAAAAAATATACCGATTAGGAAACAGCGGCGAGGCTTCCCCGGACAGAGGGAAGCCTTTTGTTTTCAAACAGACCCGCGATAAAACATGAAGGAGCCTGCAATGAAATATAATTATGAATTTAAAAATAAAAAACTGTACCGTCTTGCCACCACGCATATCTCATACGCCAACGACAAGCACGTCGAGAGCAACCAAAGGCTTGAGTTCCTCGGCGACAGCGTGCTGTCGTTTGTGGTGGCGGATTATATCTATGACCGCCACCGCAATGTGGCGGAGGGCAAGCTGACCGAGCTGCGCGCCTCGGCGGTATGCGAGAAAACACTGGCGATCGCCGCGCGCGAGCTCGAGCTCGGCGAGGACCTGCGCTTCGGAAAATCGGAGAGAATGTCGGGCGGAAAATATAAGGACTCGGTGCTTGCCGACACCTACGAGTCGGTGCTCGCGGCGATATATCTCGACGGAGGCATAGAGCCCGCCCGCGAGTTCGTGATGAGCACGATCGGCGGCATGATAGGCGACGTGACGTTTTCGGAGCTTGAGAACGCCAAGTCGGAAATACAGAGCTATTACCAGAAGCGCGACCGCAACCGCGAGGTCGTGACCTATCGGCTCGTCTCAAAATCGGGGCCCGACCACGACCCGTATTTTGAGGTCGAGGCGGTCTATCTCGGCAAGGTGATCGGCAGGGGCGGCGGAAAGAACCGCAAGAGCGCGGAACAGGAGGCGGCGAGACATGCCCTTGAAAAAACAAAGAAAAAGAAAGTATAACATACCGCTCTTTATTCCCCACGAGGGCTGCGGCCACGACTGCGTGTTCTGCAATCAGCGCAAAATAACGGGCTTTCAGACCTCGGTGACGCCCGAGAAGGCCAAAGAGGAAATCGCTGAATACCTATCCACGATCAAAAATCCCGACTGCGATATAGAGATCGCGTATTTCGGCGGCAGCTTCACCGGCCTTGACCTTGAGCTGCAGCGCCGCTTTTTCGAGGCCGCCGCGTCGTTTAAGGATGAGAGAATAAGCGGCATAAGGCTGTCTACCCGCCCCGATTACATAAACGAGCGTGTGCTTTCGCAATGCGCCGAGTTCGGCGTCAGAACGATAGAGCTCGGCGTTCAGTCGGCGAGCGACAGGGTGCTTGAGCTGAACCGCCGCGGCCATACCTTCGCGCGGGTGGAAAAAGCGGCGGAGATGATAAAGTCGTTTGGCATCAGCCTTGGTCTTCAGATGATGATCGGAATGTACGGCTCAAGCCGTGAGGATGACATTGCGACATGTGAAAAAATAATCGGGCTTGGGCCCGTCTGCGCCAGAATATACCCCACTCTCGTGCTTAAGGACACCCGCCTCGCGGAGCTTTACAAGGCGGGCGAGTACGCGCCTCTCGGCCTTGATGAGGCGGTGGAGCTTTCGGAAATCATTCTGAACAAATTCAGGGCGCACGGGATCGACGTTATACGCGTCGGCCTCTATCCCGGCGAGGACCTGCGGAGCGAGGGCAATATTGTGGCCGGGCCGTTTCATCCCGCCTTCGGCGAACTGGTGGAAAACCGGATATACCGAAACAGGATCGAGGCCGACATAATAAGCCGCGGCCTCAAAGACTGCGACTACGAGATCGGGGCGCCGCCTTCGGAAACCTCAAAGATAATAGGCCAGAAAGGCTCGAACCGCGAGTATTTTAAGGAGAAATACGGAGTCAGATTATGCTTGAAAAGGATATGAAAGAGGATTTTTTCTGGTACCTCGATATGAGCCACGAAAAAATCAGAGTCATGGAGGAGATCGTCATAGGCAAATCGCGCGCCGACGTGGCGGCGGTGCTGCCCGACAGGCTCGTCGGATATGAGCTCAAGAGCAATGGCGACAGCTACGCGAGGCTTCCGTCGCAGACAAAGTCATACGACAAATATTTTGACTATAACTACCTTGTTGTGGGCGAGACCCACTCAAAGCACGCCGCCGAGCATGTGCCGCCGTACTGGGGGATAATCGTTATTCCCGATGTGGGCAATGAAATAACGGTTCAGCGCGAAGCAGAGCCGAACCCGAAGGTCAAAATGCGGTGGCAGCTCTCGCTGCTCTGGAGAAGCGAGCTTATGAGCATAAGGCTCAGGCACGGCCTTCACAAATACGCAGACAAAAGCAAGCTGTTCTGCATAAAATATATGATCGAAAAGCTCGACGCCGACACCCTGCGCCGCGAGCTGTGCAATGAGCTTTTTGAGCGGGATTATGACAAATTTATTTAAAAATATCTTGTAAAATTTGTGAATATGTGTTAAAATAAAAACTGTAATTTCGATTAAAATTCAGGAGGTCGGTTATGGGAAGTGTTTTGATGTACGTTTGGCTTTTGGTGGGCTTTGTGCTGCTTATCAAGGGCGCGGATCTTTTTGTTGACGGCTCGTCGTCGATCGCGAGGCTGCTCAAGGTGCCGAGCATTGTCGTGGGCCTGACGATCGTGGCAATGGGCACCAGCGCGCCCGAGATGGCGGTGTCGGTTTCCGCAGCGATCAAGGGCAGCAACGACATTGTTATCAGCAACGTTCTCGGCTCGAACATGTTTAACCTTCTGGTCGTCGCCGGCGGCTGTGCTGTTATCAAAAATCTGCCGATCTCCAAAGACCTTAAAAGGCGTGACTTTCCGTTTTCGATAATTGTCGCGCTGGTTTTGCTGCTGTTTTGCGCAGACGGCCTGTTTATCGGCGGCGGCCTTAAAATAGGCAGAATTGAGGGCATTGTTATGTTCGCGCTGCTTATCGCGTATCTGGTATATCTGGTGTTCGCGGCGATAAAAAACAGGACCGAGGCGGGCGAGGAAATTAAGGTCATGTCGCCGCTGAAGAGCGTTATCTTCACGCTCATCGGAATTGCCGGAATAGCGTTCGGCGGCGATATGGTCGTTGACGCTGCGACCGACATTGCCAAGACGTTCGGCCTCAGCGACGTTATAATCGGACTGACGATTTTGGCGGTCGGCACATCCCTGCCCGAGCTCGTGACCTCGCTGGTCGCCACGCGTAAGGGTGAGAACGATCTGGCGATGGGCAACGTTATCGGCTCGAACATTTTCAATATTCTCGGCGTCGCGGGCCTTTCGGGAGCGATAAGCCCCTACTCGGTCGGACACCTTTCGATAATCGACCTGTGTCTGTTTATCGCGGTCAGCGTGATTATATACATAATCGTCCGCATGCGGAACAAGATCGAGCGTCTGCCGGGCATAGCAATGGTGCTTATGTACGCGGCGTATATGGTTTACGCGGTAATGAGAGAAATAATGTAAAATTATGCATAAAGCGAGGTTTTGTATATGAGCAGGAGAACTTTTTATATAATAGCCGCAATATGGTTCATATTGGTTGTTATTGCCGTTGCCGCGAGCTTTTTGCCGGTGGTTGACCCGGCGACGCAGGCCGAGGTGCGCAAGTATCTTGCGTTTGTTGTGATTATCGGTGCGTTATGCCTGATGCTCATCAGAAAACGTGTAAAATAAAAATTAATACGAAAGAGGGATAAATATGAAACTCAGAAAATTGACGGCCGTTATTTGGCTTGTTGCTCTGTGCGTGGCGCTTTCGTCAATATGCGTTCCGGCGTTCGCGGCGGACAGCGGCGCCGAGGTTTACTATACATCAGAGCCGACGGTCTCGGGAAACACCGTCTCGGCCAAGGTCATGAACACAAGCGGCTCCGACGTTATGTTTATCGCGGCGGCATACAGCGGCGACGCTCTTACCGACGCCGCTGTCAAGACAGTGCCGAGCGGCGGCGAAACGGCTGTTTCGGCGACTTTAAACGGCGCGGCGAATGGCGTTAAATGCTATCTCTGGTCGGATAATTCGATCGCGCCCCACGGCGAGCCCGTCGCGGCGGCGCCTGACAAGCTTCCCGCTTTCCCCGGAGCCGAGGGCGGCGGAATGTGGACAACGGGCGCAAGAGGCGGCAGCCCGGAGGTTTATCATGTATACAAGCTGACCGACGACGGCAGCTACGGCACGTTCCGCGACGCGGTATCGCAGCCGAACAGAATAATCGTGTTCGACGTTGCGGGAAATATTGAGCTTACCGACACGCTGACGATCAAGGCCGACAATCTGACCATACTCGGCCAGACGGCCCCCGGAATGGGCGTGTGCGTGAAAAACTGCAACACCGACATCACCGGAAACAACGTCATTCTGCGCTATATGAGGTTCAGAATGGGCGATGAAAAGACAATGGAGGAGGACACGATCGGAAGCCGCGGCAGGCACAATATAATCGTTGATCACTGCTCGTTCAGCTGGAGTGTTGACGAGTGCGCCTCGTTCTATGAAGTAACCGACTTTACCATGCAGTGGTGCATAGTCGCGGAAAGCCTCAAGCACTCTGTTCACGCCAAGGAAGCCCACGGCTACGCGGGAATTTGGGGCGGCACAAACGCCAGCTTCCACCACAACCTGCTTGCGCATCACGACAGCAGGAACCCGAGGATCGCCGAGGGTCCGTTTGTCGGCCAAGCGGATTATGACATGAGCGCACAGACAAGTCTGACCGATCTTCGCAACAACGTAATCTACAACTGGGGCGGCAACTCCGCCTACGGCGGACAGGGCGCCGCGGCCGCGAACATAATCAACAGCTACTACAAATACGGCCCGTCGACGTCAAATCGCGTGAGAAGCAGGATCTTCCAGACCACATCCACAGGCAACGACATAACGTCGCCGTGGAGCACCGATATCTATGTTGACGGAAACTATGTTGACGGAAACGCCGAAGTCACCGCCGATAACTCAAAGGGAGTTGATGAGGACAGCTCGGCATCCAAAAAATATATCTGGACAAAGAATAACATAACCGACGAGGCAAAGGCGGTTCACTTTAAGTATGAAAACGATTATCCCGTCACGACCCAGACGGCCGAAGAAGCCTATCAGTCAGTGCTCGAAAGTGCGGGCGCGAGTATCGCGCGCGACTCCGCGGATCAGCGGGTCATAGACGACACCAAGAACCGCACGGGTATAAAGCTTGATAAGAAATACGACGACAACGGCGTTACAAAGACCGACACGACCTACGGCATAATCAGCTCGCCCTCCGACGTTGGCGGATATCCGGAACTCACCGGAACAAAATCCAAGGACAGCGACGGCGACGGAATGCCCAACGAGTGGGAGGATAAAAACGGTCTTGACAAGAACAATGCGGACGACGGTCTTGCCATATCGGCAAGCGGCTATACCAACCTTGAGGTATACGCCAATGCGCTCGCCGACAAGAGCTACACCCCCGACCCCGCGTATGATCCGGACGCGAAGGATTTTGACCCGTCCGTAAACGAGCCCGAGCCCTCAACAGGCCCCTCAAGTCAGCCGACTTTTGAGCTCGTGAACGAGTGGAAGGCGGCAAGCGGCGACGAGAAAAAGGCGGCGGGCACCGAATTTATGCCCGGTCTTGTGGGAATGACGCAGCTCGAGAGAGCTATGACCGACGAAAAAGAATATTCCGACGGCTTTAAGCACAACTTCGCGATAACCTGCAAAAACACAAACGGCGGCTGGGCCGACGGCAAGGCCACAGGCTGCGCTATGAAATATACCGCGCCCGAGAGCGGACGGTTCACGATCTACGCCTACGGCGTTTCGGTAAAAAATCCGCCCACAATGTTCTATGCGGTTCCCGAGGGCGCGGCCGATCCCGCCACAGAGAATATCTACAATAATCCGATCGACGAGGCCAACAAAAAGGTGCTTTGCCAGATCAACGTCGAGGCCGGCAAGAGCTATTACTTCTATATAGCGGGCGGCTCCAAGACGAGGTTTATGGGCGCCAAGCTTGAAAGATATGTGACTCCCGCAGAGCCGCAATATGAGATTGCTTCCGAGTGGAAAGCAGCAAGCGGAGACGAAAACAAGGCGGCGGGCACCGAATTTATGCCCGGCCTTGTGGGAATGACGCAGCTCGAGAGAGCTATGACCGACGAGAAAGAATATTCCGATGGCTTTAAGCACAACTTCGCGATAACCTGCAAAAACACAAACGGCGGCTGGGCCGACGGAAAGGCCACCGGGTGCGCTATGAAATATACCGCGCCGGAGAGCGGACGGTTCACGATCTACGCTTACGGCGTTTCGGTTAAAGATCCGCCCACGATGTTCTACGCGGTTCCCGAGGGCGCGGCCGATCCCGCCACGGAGAATATATACAATAATCCGATCGACGAGGCAAACAAAAAGGTGCTTTGCCAGATCAACGTTGAGGCCGGCAAGAGCTATTATTTCTATATAGCGGGCGGTTCCAAGACGAGGTTTATGGGCGCCAAGCTTGAAAGACCCAAAAATTAATTAACGCTGAAAACCCCGATCCGGAAAAATCCGGGTCGGGATTTTTTTGTTTAAAAAATATATTTTTTTAATTATCGTACCGATTGCGACAAATTTTTCCATATCGCTTTATTATAATATTTTTGTAAAACAAAAGAAAATTTTGGTTACGGAGGTATTTTTATGAATAATACGGAGCTTATGGCGATGGAATATTTGCCGGAGCCGAATAACGGGAAAAGGGACAAAAGCCGCCTAAGGCTGAGACTTCGGGACATTCCGCTGCGAATGCTCGGCTTTTTGCTCGCGGGCGCCATGCCGATCAGCGGGCTGGCGCCGTTCGGCTTGTCGTTCCTTACGATCGACCGAAAATTTTCGCTCGGAAGCGTGTTGAATTTGCTTTTTGTTTCCGCGGGCTATCTGGTTCTGTTTGATTTCCCCGAGGCCTTCGCCTACATATCCGCCTGCCTGATTTTTGAGACGGCTCTTTTTGTGGTCGAGCGCGGCGAAACGCCGTCCTTCGTTTTTATCGCCGCGGCGGCGGGCGTTTCGATGTTTCTGTGCGAGACCGCTGCCCTGCTTTTGACGGGGTTCACCGTGGCGGGGCTCATCCTCGCGCTCTGCGACACGCTGCTTATGGTCGTTGGCGCGCTGGTGTTTGACCGCTGCCGCGTGGTTCTGCTTGAAAACAAATTTTTGAGCAGGGGCCTGCTGGTTGATGAGAAAATAAGCCTGTGCGTCACCGCGGGAATAATTCTGCTGAGCAGCCGATATATGACCGTTTTCGGCCTGTTTAACCTTTCAAATTTTCTCGCGTTCCTGATGATAGGAATTGTGACGCTGACCGGCAAGAGCGTGACGAGGGGCGCGATGTGCGGAACGGCCGCGGGAATAATTCTGGGGCTCGGCGGGAATTTCCCGGATTACGCCGCCTATCTCACGATCGGCGGACTGCTGATCGGGATCGCCGCCAAGCTTGGCAAAAAGGCGGCGTGCGCGGCCGCGGCCCTGTTCGGCTTCGCGGCAATGCTTTATTTGGGCATCCCCGAGGGCTACGCGCACCTGCCTAATATTTATGAAATAATCGCGGCGGCCGCAGCGCTGTATTTCGTGCCGAGATCGGCCATAGTCGCGGCCGACAAGATAATAGATTTCGATATCGGCGGCGAGGATGAGATCGGGCGTTTCCGCCGCTATGTTGACGAGAAGCTGGGCGGGATCGCGGACTCGTTTGACGAGATCTCGGAAATTCTTTCCGAAACGTCGGAAGGCCGCGGCGCGGCCGATATGACTGAGATCTCGCTGCTGTTTGACACCGCCGCCGACCGCGTCTGCAAAAACTGCGAAAGATCGAGATACTGCTGGGAAAAGGATTTTAACGCCACCTACGCGGCAATGTTCAAGTTCCTTGAGATAATGGAGCGCAAGGGCGTTTTGCAGCGCTCGGACGTGCCGAAGGCGTTTTCGGATAAGTGCGTGCATTTGCTGCCGCTGATAACCGAGATAAACCGTCTGTTTGAGATATACAAGATAAACACCACATGGAAAAACAAGCTCGAGGAGAGCCGCGAGCTGACCTCGCAGCAGTTTAAAGGAATTTCCGAAATAATAAAAAACGCCGCCGAGGAAATATGCGGCGGGAACACGCTTGACATTGAGGCCGCGGACGAGCTCAAGGCGCGGCTCTGCGACGCGGGGATAAAGGCAGAGCGCGTGGAGGTTATCTGCGACAAAAACCGTAAGTACACGATCGAGGCGCATGTCAGCGACTGCAATGATTACAGCGTGTGCCGCAAAAAAATAAAAGACGAGATAAAAAACACACTTGGCATAAGCGTTTCCACGCCCTTCGGCGTCTGCGAGGCCAAAAACGGCGGCAAATGCAAAATCCGTTTCTGCCAGCTTGAGAGCTTTGAGCCGAATGTGGGAATAGCGTCGCGGTCGGGAAGCGCGGAAAGCGGGGACAAGCATTACACCGACTATTTAAGCGGCGGCAAGCTCGCCGTCACGATAAGCGACGGAATGGGCACGGGCCGCAGGGCCTCGCTTGAGAGCGGAACGATCGTAAACCTTTTAAGCAGTTTTCTTGACGCGGGTTTTGACAAAAAGATCGCGGTGAAGCTCGTGAACTCGATCATGGTGATGAAATCGGCGCGGGACGTTTTCGCCACGATCGACATGTGCATAATCGATCTTTACACCGGCCAGATCGAGTTTATAAAAAACGGCGCGGAGCCAAGCTTCATAAAGTACGGCGCCTACACCGAAACGATCCGCGCCGCCTCATTGCCGATAGGGATAGTGCCGATCGGGGACATTGAGGCCTTCGCGAGGACTCTTGAAAACGGCTCGCTCGTGGTCATGACCAGCGACGGAGTGACGTCGCCGCCCGAGGACCCGTGGATCAAGGAGCTTGTGGAGTGCGTTGACATAGAAGTCCCGCCCAAAGAACTCGCCAAAATCATTCTGGACGAGGCTGTGCGGCGGAACAAGGAAAACAATATCGAAGATGATGACATGACGGTGATCTGCGTCCGCCTTGAGCCCGGCGGAGGCGCGGCGGCTTAGGTCAGCCCGCTCCAGAGCCCCGTCTTGAGCGACAAAATCAGGCGCGACACGCGCTTTACGTCGAGGCTGTCCAGAATTTCGGAAGAATAAAGATATTCGCCGCGATCAAAAACAACGGGAATGTTTTCGGGATCAATCCCGTTCGTGCGGGCAAAGCTTTCGGCGCTCTCCGCGGCCGCGGCGTATTCGGGAAAGGTCTTATCAATCGCTCTTAATGCCGCGGCAGCGTAGGCGCTCTGCTCGGCGGCCGCGCGGGCGCCGTAGGTATAAGGCGTGGTGAACGAGCCGTCTGTCCGTAGGCAGCACATAAGCGCTCTGACTGCGGCCTCGGCCAGCTCCCGTGCCCGTGCGAAGGTCATGGACTTCGGGTCCGAAAGACCGCCGCCGAGCCTCGGCCTTCCCGCCTCGGCGCCGCCCGTGAGCGAGATCCGCGCGGCTCTTATGTCGCCTTCGGAAAAGCTTATAACGCAGCGGTTCTCGGGGCACAGCACTCCGGTCTCGGCGGCGAGCCTCGCCGCCTGCTTTTTGAGCCTGATGACCGACTCGGGCGCGAGTGTGTTTTGGCGGATGTATTTATACATTTCGTTTATGGCACGGCAGGCGAAGGCGTGAGCGGCTCCCGGTGAGCCGATCTGCGTTATTTTGTCTATCGGGACCTCGGTCTCCGCGCCGCCGTGTTCCAAATAGAATTTTTCGGGATATGAGATCTGCGAGCCCAAAGTGACGGTTATCGGCTCGTCCTTTTTGAGCCCGTCGAGCTCGCGCGGCACCATGTAGTATGTTCCGTGGGAGTATTCTCTGATCCTTATGTGCCCGAACAGGCCGCGGCTCAGCCTCGGGCGCAGCGCGTAAAGGCAGTATACTCCGCCCGTCGGGCATTTGTATATATATCCGCTGCTGTCCGCGTCGGGAACCGCGGTGATCCTTTCGGTCCTGCCGCGGATCGGGATATTTAAAAAATATGCGCCCGCGCCGTCATATTCCATGACCGCCGCCGAGAAAACAGTGACGGTCAGAATATTTCCGCCCGCGGGAACGTCGAAAAGCTCGAGGCTGTATTCCGTTTCGCTTGTTTGGCGCAAAGAGGCGGCAGTCTTTCCGGCGACCTCGGTGATAGCCCCGCCGACGGTCAGCCGTCCGTTTCCGATCTCAAAGCCCGAGACTGCCGCGCTTTTCGGCAGGCTGAATTTCAGGCGTTGAGAAAAAGGCTTCCCGGGGGAAACCTCAAACTCAAATCTGTGACGGAGGGCGATAAGCGGGCCGAACAGCGGCTCGGCGCAGACCTCCGTGTTTTCCGTCTTAAACAAGCGCTCCGCGCCGCCGCTATTCATCAAGAAACAGCTCCTTTGTGTAGGGCAGCGTCAATATCCAGTCGCAGTATTCGTGCCACTCGCTCAGTTTGTGGTTCCTGCGCGCGTAGTACATATTGAGCAGATTTTCATAGTTCATGGTTATCGTGCGCTTCTGGTTATATGACGAGGGCAGGAGCTGAATAATATCGTCCCAGTCCGCCTTGTCCTTTGTCTCAACATAGTGGAGGCGCTTGAGCTCCAAAAATTCCATATACGCCGTGAAGGCTTCCATTGCGCTCTTGCTCAGCTTTTCGCATGAAAAGTCGGCCGCCTCAAACGGCTTGGCGTGTATCTTGTGCATAGTGCTGGTCGAGTTCGCCACGGTGCCCACCTTGTAGGTGTCAAATTCCTTCCACCAGTAAAGCGGCGCGGTGATGTCCACGCTCACCATGATCTGGCGGATAAATTTGCGGTGGTCGCTGCCTGCCCTGCACAGCCGCTTGGCGAGGTCAAGATCGTTGGGGCCTAAGATGTAGCGGCCCTTTTCGTCGTATTTGCTGTCGATCCGCGCCCAGCTGTTCATGGGGTTCCGTGCGCCGCGTATGGCGCCCTCAAGGTTCATAACCTTTGTTTTCTCGATTAAAATCATAGTCAAGCCTCCGATAAAATATGGTTGAGCTAAATATCCAGATTGATGACCGAGGTTCCGTGCTCCTCGATAAACTGCCGCCTCGGCTCGACTTTGTCGCCCATGAGAATGGTGAAGGTCTCGTCCGCCTGACGGGCGTCGTCGAGATCAACGCGGAGCATAATGCGCGTTTCGGGGTTCATGGTGGTCTCCCAAAGCTGCTCGGGGTTCATCTCACCGAGACCCTTGTAGCGCTGTACCGTGGGCGCTCTGCCCTCGCTCATCTCGCTCAGAATGTCCTGAAGCTCCTGATCGCTGTACGCGTATCTGTCGGTTTTGCCCTTTGAGATCTTGAACAGGGGCGGCTGAGCGATATAGACGTGGCCGTCCTCAATGAGCGGGCGCATGTATCTGAAGAAGAATGTCAGCAGCAGCGTTCTGATGTGCGCTCCGTCAACGTCGGCATCGGCCATGATAACGACCTTGCCGTACCTGAGTTTGTTTAAGTCAAACTCGTCGCCTATGCCCGCGCCCAGAGCCGTTATGACGGGCGTCAGCTTGTCGTTGCCGTAGATCTTGTCGATCCTCGCTTTTTCAACGTTGAGCATCTTGCCCCAGAGGGGGAGGATGGCCTGGAACCGTCTGTCCCTGCCCTGCTTGGCGGAGCCGCCCGCCGAGTCTCCCTCGACGATATATATCTCGGTGTATGTGTTGTCACGGTCCGAGCAGTCGGCCAGCTTTCCGGGCAGCGAGCTGCTCTCGAGCGCCGACTTGCGCCGCGTGTTTTCTCTCGCTCGCTTGGCGGCCTCCCTCGCGCGGGAGGCTGTCATGGCTTTGTCCACAACGATTTTTGCGACCGAGGGGTTCTCGTCCAGAAACTCGGTCAGCTTCTCGTTTATCATCTTCTCGACAACGTTTCTGATCTCGCTGTTGCCGAGCTTGGTCTTGGTCTGGCCCTCGAACTGCGCCTCCGTGACCTTGACGCTTATAACGCACGACAGGCCCTCGCGGGTGTCCTCGCCCTTCAGGTTGGCGTCGCTCTCCTTGAGCATGCCCGTCCGCCTCGCGTAGTCGTTTATGACCTTGGTGAGCGCCGACTTAAAGCCCGTCTCGTGGGTTCCGCCCTCGGTGGTGTTGATGTTGTTCGCAAAGCTCACGATCATCTCGCTGTATCCGTCGTTATACTGCATGGCGACCTCCGCCTCGCAGGTCTCGCGCACGGCGTTGACGTAGATAACTTCCTGGTGCAGCGGCTCCTTGTTGCGGTTCAAAAATTCCACGAACTCGCGAATTCCGCCGTCATAGCGCAGCTTGATCTCTTTTTTATCCTCGGGCGCGTCCTCGCGCTTGTCGCGGAGGATTATCGTTATGCCCGCGTTGAGAAACGCCTGCTCTCTGAGCCTTCTGCGCAGAATGTCATAGTCGTATACCAGATCCTCAAAAACCTCGCTGTCGGGCTTAAAATGGACCTTGGTTCCGGTCTCGGTCGTGTCGCCGATTACCTTGAGCTTTCCGCAGCTAACGCCGCGCTCGTATTTCTGATAGTGGACGTGCTCGCCGTCTCTTATCCAAACCTCGAGATATTCTGAAAGCGCGTTAACGACCGAGGCTCCCACACCGTGGAGGCCGCCCGATACCTTATATCCGCCGCCGCCGAATTTTCCGCCCGCGTGGAGCTGGGTGAAAACCACCTCAACCGCGGGAATTCCCATTTTGGGGTGAATTCCCGTGGGTATGCCGCGGCCGTTGTCAATAACGGTGATCGAGTTGTCGGGCTCGATCTCAACCAAAATCTCGGTGCAAAAGCCCGCTAATGCCTCGTCGATCGAGTTGTCCACGATCTCGTATACAAGATGATGAAGACCTCTTGAGGTGGTGGAGCCGATATACATTCCCGGCCTTTTTCTCACTGCCTCGAGCCCTTCGAGTACCTGTATCTGATTTTCGTCATAGGTTTCATCTATGGGTACGCTTGTGATGTGTTGTTCTTCCTGCATAATCATCTTGCCTTTCTGCCCATTTTGCTTTGTATGTAATCGCCGCGCGCCCGGGCCGGGCCGGCGGAATATGTCGTGTATCAGCCGAAAAATCCGGCGTCGATAAGGGAATAGTCCGAAAAGTCCTTGAGTCTTTTCGCCCTTCCCGCTAAAGCCTTTGAGGAAATGTTTGTTATATACACTTTAAAATCGCCGCCGCTTCCGCACAGCACGACCGACTTGGGCACGTCCTCGGCGACGGTGATCACCGCGCCCCGTTCCTCGGCCTGACGCAGGAACCCGCGCGATCTCGCCGAAATGGTAAGGTTGTCCATATCGAGTATGGCTATGATGTCGTCGGTGTCCACAGTGGTATTTTTGCCCAAATGGAGATACATAAACAAATCCCTCTCTGTCGCTCGCTTACGGCTGCCGCTCGGCGCGGCCGCCGCTCACATATATTTTGTTGATCTCGCCGCCGCCGTCCATAGTCTCGGAAAATTCCTCAAGGTCGGTGCAGGTGATGATGATCTGCATATCGTCAATGCATTTCATCACAAATCTGCGGCGGTTCCTGTCAAGCTCGCTCAAAATGTCGTCCAGCAGCAGCACAGGCGTTTCGGAGATCTCGTCCCTTATCAGGCGCACCTCGGCCAGCTTCTGCACGAGAACTATGGTTTTCTGCTGCCCCTGCGAGGCGAACGAGCGCGCGTCCTTGCCGTTTATCTCAAAGGCGATGTCCTCGCGGTGCGGGCTGATTATCGTCTCGCCGCTGTCAAGCTCGCGTGGCTCGGCCGCCTTGATTTTTTCGCGCAGCCTTTCGCCTATCTCGTCGGGCGTCATATCGTTTTCGACGTCAACCCTGCCGATGCAGGACATGTAGCGGTATTTAAGCTCCTCGCGGCCGCCCGAGATCTCGCTCTGTATCTCCGCCGCCAGCTTTTCGACGCGGCGGATAAATTCGATCCTGTAACCGATGATCTCGGCCGAGTACGAGACAAGCTTTTCGTTCATTATCTCAAGCAGCGAGCGGTTGGGCTCCGACATGCGGAGCAGCGCGTTTTTGCTTTCCACCACCCGTCTCAGATTGCTGAGAGCCGAGAAATAGTTGGGGCGGAGCTGGCTTATCAGCATGTCAAAATTGCGCCGCCTGCCCCGCGGGCCCTCCTTCACGAGCCCCATGAGCTCGGGGCCGAAATAGACCACGTTGAACTTGCCCAAAAGCTCGCTGTTTTTCCTCACCGGAATGTCGTTATAGGTTATCGACTTCCGCTTGTTTCTGCCGAGCTCGATCTCAAATCTGCTCTCGCGGTCATAGGCCGCGTAGTCGAGAGCGATCTTCGCATCCGAGCAGCCGTGGCGGATAAGCTCCGCGTCCTTGGCCGTCCGGTTGGAGCGGCCGAGCGAGAACATGTGCACGGCCTCGAGCAGGTTGGTCTTGCCCTGGGCGTTGTCGCCGTGTATCACGTTGATCTTTGGCCCGAACTCAATTTCCTGCTCCTCGTAGTTGCGGAAGTTTTCAAGCCGGAGTTTGTCTGCCCTCATGACCGGCTTAGTATGAGCTTCTCAGCCTGATGGGCAGGATCATGTACATATAGTCGTTGCCCTCTTTGGGAGTGATGATAAGCGGGTTCACGCTCTTGTTGAATCTCATCACGATCTCGTCATCGGGAACAACGTTGAAAACGTCCTGAAGATAGCGGTTGTAAAATCCTATCTCAAGCATGGTGTCGGGCGGCGTGTCGACCGCTATGTTGTCGTCGACCGAGCCCGCCGACGTGCTGCACGAGACGTTGATATTGCCGTCGGTTATTGTGAACTTTATGGGGCCCTTGATAACGTCGTTGATGATAATAAGCGACGCGCGTCTTACCGAGTCGGCTATCATGGCGGTCGAGCACTCAAGCTCCAGATCAAACGACGTGGGGATTATCCTCTCATAGTTGGTGTAAGACCCCTCGATCAGACGGGTCACGAGACGGCAGCTGTCGATTGTGAACACCGCGTGGCCGGGCGCCGCGACGATTTTGACGTCGCCGTCATAGTCGCCGATTATCCTCGCGAGCTCCGTCAGCGATTTTTCGGGGATTATCATTTCCTTCGGCTCATACTCGCCCTCAAGCTCAACAATGCGGCGCGCGATCCTGTATCCGTCAAGAGCGACCATTGAAAGGCCGTGCTCCGCGATTTTGAGCTGAACGCCCATTCTCGTGGGGTCATTGTCGGTCTTGGCCGCGGCGAAGGCCGTGGTCTCGATCATGTTTTTAAGTACCGCCGCCGGGAGCGACGCGGAATATTCCTCGTCAACATGGGGAAGATCGGGAAAGTCGTCTGACGGGATCCCGGGGATTTCAATCTTGGCGTTGCCCGACTTGATAAGAGTAAGGTTGTTGCTGTCGGTCTCGACCGAAACCGAAACGTCGCCCGACGCCGCGATGATCCTCGCGAGCAGCTTGGCGTTGAGCACAACCTCGCCCGCCTCGCGGACGTCCGCGTCAATAACCGATTCGATAGCGATTTCAAGGTCGTTTCCGATAACCGTCAGCCGTCCGCCGTCCTCGGCTTTTAAGTAAATTCCCTCAAGGACGGGCATGCTGGAACGGGCCGCGACCGCCCTTGAGGCGTCGGTAACAACCGCGTTTAAAGCGTCTCTGCCGCATATAAATTTCATAGCTTTTTTCCTTTCGATTTTAAAGATTAAGCGTTTAATTCACACTATAATAATTATAACATAACGAAAATTCCAAATCAACAGTTTTTTGAAATTTTCGCAACTTTTTTAAAGCCTTAAAAGTGCCGAAAATACGTTGTTTTTTAAGATTTTTTTATACAAATTGCCCCCGCGTTTTAAGGGCCGCGCGGGGCCCGCGAATTCAAATCCGACACGTGGTTTTCGGGCCGCGGGATCGTGGAATTTTTAAAAAAATATGTTGACGTATGAAAAATTAATGGTATAATAATAAAAGAAAATTTTGGAGGTGTAAATATGAAATACAGTGATATTGTTGTAACCGACGCGGTAAAGTATGTCGGCGTTCAGGACTATGATCTTGATCTGTTCGAGGGCCAGTACATCATCCCCAACGGCGTCGCTTATAATTCCTATGTTATTATGGACGAAAAAACAGCGGTCATGGACACGGTCGACATCCGCGCCTGCGATGAGTGGCTCAAAAACCTTGACGAGGTGCTCGGCGGCAAAACGCCCGACTATCTCGTGGTTCAGCACATGGAGCCCGACCACTCGGCGAGCATCAATGCGGCCGCCGAAAAATATCCCGAGATGAAGATCGTCGGCAACGCCAGAACATTTGTTATGATCGATCAGTTCTTTGATATTGATCTGAGCGGCAGAACGGTTGAGGTCAAGGAAGGCGACACGCTCTCGCTTGGCTCGCATACGCTGACGTTCGTTATGGCGCCAATGGTTCACTGGCCCGAGGTCATGGTGAGCTATGAAAGCAGCGAGAAGATACTGTTCGCCGCCGACGGCTTCGGAAAATTCGGCGCGCTTGACACCGACGAGGATTGGGACTGCGAGGCCCGCCGCTATTACTTCAACATTGTCGGAAAGTACGGCGCGCAGGTTCAGGCTCTGCTTAAAAAGGCCGCAGCGCTGGACATCAGGATCATCTGCCCGCTTCACGGCCCGATCCTTAAAGAGGACCTCGGCCATTATATCGGCCTCTATGACACATGGAGCAAATATGAGCCCGAGAGCCGCGGCGTGTTTATCGCCTACGCCTCGATCTACGGCAACACCAAAAAGGCTGCCGAAAAGCTGGCTGAGCTGCTGCGCGAGAAGGGCGCGGAAAAGGTTTCGATCGCCGATCTGGCGCGCGACGACTGGGCCGAGTGCGTCGAGGACGCGTTCCGCTATGACCGTTTGGTTATCGCGTCGCCCACATATGACGGCGGAATATTCACTCCCGCCGAGGAATTTATCGGCCACCTTACCGCCAAGACTTACAGAAACAGAAAGGTCGGCATAATCGAGAACGGCACATGGGCGCCGTCCGCGGGCAAAAAGATCAAAGAGGCAATGGAAAAGCTGAGCGGCATCGAGATAATCGAGCCGATCGTCACCGTTAAATCCTCAATGAAGCCCGAGACGGTCGAAGCGCTGAACGCTCTCGCCGACGCGCTGGTAAAATAAAAACAACCGAAAAGGCGCGCCCCTCGGCGCGCCTTCTTGCTGCCTGAAATTTAAAAGAATTTAGAAGAAAATTAGAAGAAAAATCATAAAATTAGGTGAATTTAAAAGAAAAAATCCAAGTTTAGAAGAAAACTAAAAGAAAAAACCTTAAATTAGAAGAATTTAGAAGAAAATTAGAAGAATATTTCTTGACTTTTTCGTCTAAAATATGTATAATAAAATAAAAAACAGGGGGTGATTCGATGCTTGAAAAAGAATTAAAGGAATTAGTTGCCGAAATTTTAAAGCAAAAATGCGAGAATAATTATTTAGAAGTTAAAGCGGCAAAAGAGGGATGCCCCAAAATAATTGATACGTTGTCGGCGTTTTCCAATCAGTCCGGCGGCGGAAAAATTGTTTTCGGGATCGACGAAAACTATGAGATCTGCGGAGTGTATAACGGAGATGATCTGCAGAAAAAAATAATGGAGCAGAGCCTTCAGATGGTACCTCCGGTTCGCCCTCTCTGCACTACGGCGAGGTTTGGCGACAAGCTTGTCATCTGCGCCGAGATACAGGAGATAGACAATTTTGACAAGCCGTGCTTTTACGGCGGAGTGGGGCGCATGAAAGGCTCGTATATCCGCGTGGGCGACGGCGACCGCAAAATGAGCGAGTATGAGGTTTACAGCTATGAGGCGTTTAAAAGGTCGATCCGCGACGAGCTTCGGACTGACTTTAACGCTGAGGAAGAAGATTTTGAGTCAGAGTCGTTCGACAGATATATGACGATTTTGAAAGAAAAAAAGCCCAATCTGGCGAATCTTCCGATAAAAAAGCTGATGCGGCTGCAAAGTTTCGAGGTTTCCGAAAAGCCCACGCTTGCGGCGATAATGCTGTTTTGTGATTATCCTCAGGCGTTTTTTCCGCAGCTTTCGATCACCGCGGTGGTTGTGCCGGGGACTCAAAAAAGCGCGTCGGGCCCGGTAGGCGAGCGGTTCATTGACAACGCGAGGCTTGAGGGAAACATTCCTCAAATGCTTGACGCGGCAATGAGCTTTGTGCGCAGAAATATGAAAACGCGCACGATAATCGACCCGAACACGGGAAAGCGGGCCGACAGAACCGAGTATCCCGTTGTCGCGCTCAGGGAGCTTATTTTGAACGCGCTGATCCACAGGGATTACAGTATTCACACCGAAAACTCGCCGATCGTGATAGAAATGTACAGCGACAGGTTTATGATCGAAAACCCGGGCGGATTGTACGGAAGAATGACTTTAGACAGGCTTGGCGAGGTGTCTGCCGACACCAGAAATCCCGCGATAGCCAATGCTATGGAGGTCATGGAGCAGACAGAGAACCGTTTCAGCGGCATACCTACTATCAGGAACGCTATGAAGGAGTTTAAGCTGCCCGAGCCGTTTTTTGAGAATGACCGCGGCGTTTTCAGGGCGACCTTGTATAACAGAGTCGAGGCTCCTGTTGATGAAGCGGACGGCAACATTCCTTTTGCGGCAGAGGCGCTTGAATTTTGTAAAACGCCGCGGAGTCGCGCCGAGCTTGAACAGCGTTTTAAGGGTATGATATCCATAGCGTATCTTATGAAAATGACGATACGCCCGTTGGTTGATCGGGGAAAACTTAAAATGACGATCCCCGACAAGCCGAAGAGCAAAAACCAAAAGTATTACAGTTAACAAAAAGGGCTGCCCGGAGGCAGCCCTTGAGTTTTGCATTATTCGGAGTAATCCTCCGCGGCCTTTCTGAGATAGGTCTTGTATCTGTCGGTAAGGTCTTTTTCGGCCTTGTCGAACAGTCCGGGAGCCTCGTCCGGGAAAGCTCTGAGGAGCTGCAGGTATCTGTTCTCGCCCTTCATGAACTCCTGGATGCTGCCCTGAGGCGGCTTGGAGTCGAGCGTGAACGGATTTGTGCCCTCGGGAGCCTGCGGATTGTATCTCCACAGATGCCAGTAACCGGCGTCTACTGCCTTCTTCTCCTCGGCAATCGAGTTGCCCATGCCGCCGCGGGCCTTGATACCGTGGTTGATACACGGAGCGTAGGCGATTACCAGTGACGGTCCGGGATAAGCCTCGGCCTCTTTGATAGCCGTCAGAGCCTGCTGCATGTTGGCGCCCAGAGCTATCTGAGCAACGTATACATAGCCGTAGGTCGTGGCGATCATGCCGAGATCCTTTTTCTTAACTCTCTTACCGGAAGCCGCGAACTGGGCGATAGCGGCTGTGGGTGTGGCCTTTGAAGCCTGACCGCCGGTGTTGGAGTAAACCTCTGTGTCAACAACGAACAGGTTGATGTCCATATCGGCAGCGATAACGTGGTCAAGTCCGCCGTAACCGATGTCGTAAGCCCAACCGTCTCCGCCGAATACCCACTGCGAACGCTTAACCAGGAAGTCGGTTCTGTCAGCGATATCCTTGATCGCGGGATTGGACATGTCGGCGTCTTTTATCAGCGCTTCGATATCCTTAGCGGCGGCCTTTGAAGCCTCGGTGTCGTCCTTGCCGGCGATCCATGCCTTGAAGGCGTCGGCCAGCTTGGGATCAACAGCGTCCATAGCCTCGTTCATTCTGTTTGCCAGAGTCTCTCTGATCTTCTTGTTGGCAACAACCATACCGAGACCGTACTCCGCGTTGTCCTCAAACAGCGAGTTGGCCCATGCGGGACCTCTGCCGTTCTCGTCCTTGCAGTAAGGCATCGAGGGAGCCGAGCCGCCCCAGATAGAAGTACATCCGGTAGCGTTGGCAACAATCATTCTGTCGCCGAACAGCTGAGTGATCAGCTTGATATAGGGTGTCTCGCCGCAGCCTGCGCATGCGCCCGAGAACTCGAGATAAGGCATTGCGAACTGAGAGTTCTTGATGCTCTTTGTCTTGTCAACCAGGTTCGCCTTGTTGGGAACGGACATTCCGTAATCCCAGTTGGCGGCTTCGCCCTTGGCCAGAACGTCGTCGATAGGCTTCATGTCGAGAGCGTGTACCTTCTCCGGGCAAACGTTTGCGCATACTCCGCAGCCTAAGCAGTCAAGCGGAGATACCTGCATTCTGAACTTGAGACCCTTGAGCTCGGGACCCATAGCGGGCTTTGTGGCAAATCCTTCCGGAGCCGCGGCCGCCTCTTCGTCTGTGAGCAGAACGGGACGGATAGCAGCGTGCGGACATACCGCCGAGCACTGGTTACACTGGATACACTTCGTAACATCCCACTCGGGAACCAGAACGGCCACGCCGCGCTTCTCATAGCGTGATGTGCCTGTCTCGAATGTTCCGTCCTCGCGGCCCGCGAATGTGCTTACGGGCAGCTTGTTGCCGCGCTGAGCGTTAACCGGATCAACAACCTTTGTAACGAACTCGGGTCTGCCGGCGTCAGCCGCGGGAGCGTCTGTCGCGTCTTTCCATGAAGCGGGAACGTCAACCTTGTGCAGAGCGTCGATAGCGCCGTCAACCGCGTCGCAGTTCATTTTAACGATCTCGTCGCCCTTTCTGCCGTAGGTGTGCTTGATAGCCGCCTTGATGTAGCCGACAGCCTCGTCAAACGGGATAACGTTCGAGAGCTTGAAGAACGCGCTCTGAGTAACCATGTTTATTCTTGTGGGGCCGAGGCCTACTTTTACAGCAACGTCAACGGCGTTGATCGTGTAGAAGTTGATGTTCTTCTCGGCGATATACTTCTTAACGTTGGCGGGCAGGTTCTTGTCGAGCTCCTCGTCCGACCATACGCAGTTAAGCAGGAATGTTCCGCCCTCGCGGAGACCCTCGAGTATGTCATACTGATGAACATACGCGGGCTTGTGGCAGGCTATGTAATCGGCCTCGTCAAGCAGATATGTGGACTTGATGGGCTTTTTGCCGAATCTCAAGTGAGACATTGTTACACCGCCCGACTTCTTGGAGTCGTAATCAAAGTACGCCTGAGCATAGAGATCGGTGTTGTCGCCGATGATCTTGATGGCGTCCTTGTTGGCGCCGACAGTACCGTCGCTTCCGAAGCCCCAGAACTTGCAGCGCGTGGTGCCTTCGGGCGCGCAGTTAACTGTCTCGCCGAGAGGCAGCGACAGGCCTGTAACGTCGTCCACGATACCGATCGTGAAGTTTGTCTTGGGCTCGTCTGCGTCCAGATTGTCAAATACCGCAACGAGCTGTGTGGGCGTGGTGTCCTTTGAACCCAGACCATAGCGTCCGCCGACGATCTTGGGAGCGTTCTTGCAGTCTTTGTAAACGTTGCAGATGTCGAGGAACAGAGGCTCGCCCAGTGAGCCGGGCTCCTTTGTTCTGTCGAGAACCGCGATCTTCTCAACCGTCTCGGGGATAGCGTCGAAGAAATACTTGGCCGAGAAAGGTCTGTAAAGGTGAACGTTCAGAACGCCGACCTTCTCGCCCTTGGCTGTCAGATAGTCAACGGTCTCCTCAGCCGCCTGGCAAACGCTGCCCATAGCGATGATAACCTTGGTCGCGTCGGGCGCGCCGTAGTAGTTGAAGGGCTTGTAGTCTCTGCCTGTGATCTTGGAGATCTCCTGCATGTACTCGTTAACGATGTCGGGAATGTCGTCATAGAACTTGTTCGAGGCTTCTCTGCCCTGGAAGTAGATATCGCCGTTCTGCGCGGTACCTCTGAGCACGGGGTGCTCGGGGTTCAGAGCGTTGTCCTTGAACGCCTTTACAGCGTCCCAGTCAACCAGCTTTTTGAGGTCCTCATAGTCCATAACCTCGATCTTCTGGATCTCGTGAGAGGTTCTGAAGCCGTCGAAGAAGTGCAGGAAGGGAACTCTGCCCTTGATAGCGGCCAGATGAGCAACGCCGCCCAGATCCATAACCTCCTGAACGCTGCCCGAAGCCAGCATTGCGAAGCCCGTCTGACGGCAGGCCATAACGTCCTGATGGTCGCCGAAGATGTTAAGAGCGTGAGCCGCGATAGCTCTCGCGCTTACATGGAAGACTGTCGGCAGAAGCTCGCCGGCGATCTTGTACATGTTCGGGATCATAAGAAGCAGACCCTGTGATGCTGTGAATGTTGTGGTCAGAGCGCCCGCCTGAAGCGAACCGTGAACGGCGCCCGCGGCGCCGGCTTCGGACTGCATCTCAACCAGTTCTACTGTCTCGCCAAAAATGTTCTTTTGGCCCTGCGCGCTCCACTCGTCAACGTACTCGGCCATCGGCGAGGAAGGCGTGATGGGATAGATAGCCGCAACTTCCGTAAACGCGTATGCAACGTGAGCGGCAGCGCAGTTACCATCCATGGTCTTAAATTTAGCCATTGTTTTTGTCCTCCTTTGGGATTATAATATATTGTTATTTTTTGTGAATTTTACGGGTATTTTGCGCTCTCGGACACAGCAAGACCCGAGGCGCATTATATCCCTTAATGAGTATAACATAACTTTTTGCGAATTTCAAATGTTTTTATAAAAAATTTGCAAAAAATTTGAAAATTTTTTCGCGGATTTTTTCGCGCCTTTAAAAGGGGCCGAAGCTTTGTAAAAATGTCGAAAAAAGCGCAAATTTTCCGCTCCGAATTAAAAATTCGGTATTTACTAATTTGGAAAAATATGATAACATAAATTGTAGGAAATATGATAACATAATTTTGTAGGGCCGGATGCCCACATCCGGCCGGCGGCATGTGGGCTCATGTCCGCTCATGTTAATGATTTGTGGCCTCGCTTATCCGATAAAATGGAAAATTATGGTGTCACGAACCCGCTTCGCGGCTTCGGCCGCAGCCTGCCCTACACCGCGAAGCGACTAAGGGGGAATCATATTATGAAATGGAAAGACGTATCTAAATATTTGGGGTTGTTTGTGTTCGCGGTGGCGGTCATCGCGGTTTACAAAACGTTTGACAATATCGGAACGATCTTCAAGTGGCTGGGCAGTTTGGTGACGCTGGTGCGGCCGTTTATAATCGGATTTGTCATAGCGTACATACTGGTGGCGCCCTGCCGCTTTATTGAAAGATTTCTGGAAAAGCGCGGCAACGCCTGGCTCAGGGATCACCGCCGCCCCATCGCGGTCGTGACGATCTACGCGGCGTTTATTCTGCTTATCGCTTTGGTGCTTGTGGCGATCGTGCCCGCTATCGTGTCGAACCTGATCGAGTTCTATAACAACCTGCCCGGGCTTATAGACGAGTTTGTGGACTGGTTCAACTCTCTTAAACTGGGCATCACGCTCGGTGAGAACACGCTGTCGCAATTGTTCGAGAACGAGTATTTTTCTGTTCAGCAGCTTTTAAAATTTTTAGACCTCGCCAATATGAACCGCTACGCCCAGGGCGTCATAAACTTCGGCTCGGGCGTTGTGCATGTGTTCATGGGGCTGATCGTCTCGATCTACATGCTGCTTGACCGCTCGAACATAAAACGCGGGCTGGCGCGCCTGTCGCGGGACATATTCAAGGACAGGACCCGCGCGTTTGTGGTAAAATATCTGCGCCGCATAAACGAGTTCGCCAATAAGTATATCTATTGCATGCTGGTCGACGCGGTAATAATCTTTGTGCTCGGATTTTTGGTTCTGACGGTCGAGGGCGTCGAATACGCGCCTCTGCTCGGCCTTATGCTGGGCGTGTTCAACCTGATCCCGTATTTCGGCGCGATCATAGCCACCGCGGCGATCGGCGTTATCACCGTGTTCACCGGCTCGCTGACTCTGGCGATCGTGGCGGTCATCTCAATGATAGTCGTTCAGCAGCTCGACGCGAACCTTATCCAGCCAAAGCTGTTCGCGGGTTCGCTTCAGGTAAAGCCGCTGTGGGTCATATTCGCGGTGTTCGTGGGCGGCGGTCTCTGCGGAACGATCGGAATTTTCCTGGCGGTGCCGATTGCGGCGCTCGGACGCAGCATAATTATCGACTTTATGGAATACCGCGAGGCCAAGGCAGGTATCCCCAGCCCGCCCCGCGAAGAAGAACCGCCCCCGAAAAAGCATAAGCACCACATACATTTCGGCAAGCATAAAGATGAGGAATAAAGGGTATATAATATTCGGATAGATAAGGAGGTGCACTGTAATGGTATTGACGGTTGACGAGTTAAAAAAATGCGTCGCGCCGGTGGCAAAAAAGTATAACCTAAACGCCGTGTATGTTTTCGGCTCATATGCCCGGAACGAGGCCACGGACAGCAGTGATGTCGATATTCTTATTGACAGAACAGGCTCCAAGATCCGCGGTATGTTTGATATGGGAGCTTTATACAATGACCTTTGTGACAGCATCGGAAAAAATATTGATCTTGTCACTTCGCATACCTTGGAACAGCAGAGCACAAAACAGCGCACGCCGTATTTTATTGAAAACGTAAACGCGGAGAAGATCAAAATATATGAATAAGAGTGATTTTCAGAGACTGCTTCATATTCGCACATATTGCGATGATATTGCGGAATTTATTGAGAGATTTGGCAAAGACTATGATACGTTTGTCGGTGATCGGGCGTATTTCAGCGCCATTTCAATGTGCATACTGCAAATCGGGGAGCTTGCAAACGGCCTTTCCGATAAATTTCGCGAGGAAACGCAAAAGAAAATTCCTTGGAAAATGATACGCGGTATGCGAAACTGGATGGCTCACGCATATGCGGAAATGGACGAACATATTATTTGGGAAACAGCTATCAATGATATACCGCAGCTGCTTGAATTTTGCAATGAAGCCATTGAGAACGGCACAGAATGAACATAAAAAAGAAATCCGCGAGGATTTCTTTTTTATGTTAGCGGCGGATCTTGCCGCAGGCGATTTTTGTTCCGGAGTCCCCGGACGGTTGGGTCTTAAAATCGTCCGGCTTGCTGTGAATAATGACCGTTTTGCCGATAATCTCTTTTACCGTGAAGCGGTCGGTAAGCACCGACATGTACGCGTATCCGCGGTTCCCGAAAAGCGGCGGCAGGTCGCCGGCGTGGCACGGATGCGGGCTTTCGTCCGGGTTGTAATGCGCACCCGCGTCGGCAAACGGATCGTCCGCGTCTCCCGAGCAGCTTGTTCCGCCGTGGATATGAAACGCGAATATGCCGCAGCCGTCATCAGTCGGCAGGCCGCATATTTTGGCTGTAATCAGCACGCCGTTTGTCATCTGCCTGAATGTCACGGTCCCGTGAATGTCCGGGCAGTCACCGATCCCTTTTACCTCCGCCCGCGCGGCGGAGCATGTGTTATTTTTAGTCATATTATTACCTCCCGAGGTATAATATGACCAAACCAAAGCGTAGGTGAAACAAAATGATCGGCATTTGCCTCGCCCGCCTTTAGGAGGGAGAGGTGGCGCCGAAGGCGACGGAGAGGGAGGCGAACCGACGTAGGGAAATAACTCCCTCTCAGTCTGCTCCGCAGACAGCTCCCCCCAAGGGGAGCCTCTTTCACTGCCTCCCCCGGGGATAACCCGCAAGCAAGCTTGCTGATTATCCCCTCATAAATGAAAGGGAGCCTTTTGTAAGATGCTCACCATAGCGGGTAGGTCTTATTTTGCCTCCCCCTAGGGGGGAGGTGGATTTCCGCCGTAGGCGGAAAGACGGAGAGGGGAACTTAGGGACTAAAGAATAGAGACTAGGAACTAGAATTGAAAATCTCTATGAGATATTCCTAGTCTCTAGAGCCTATTTCCTATTCCCTATGTTGACAGCTCCCCCAAGGGAGAGGCAGAAAAGGTGGCGTAACCATTTTGTGGTGTAGGGCGGCATGCCCACATGCTGCCGCGGGACGTCGAGGGCGCCGTCCCCTACTCACCTTGCAGGTTGCTGAACAGACATACCTTGTTTCAGTTATAACTTTATTGAATATTATTCAACCCGTTCAAGTTTTATAAAATCTCCATCTTCATCGATTAGAGTTAAATAATCACCCTTAAGTTCATAACTAAATTCATCTTTTGTTCCCATTACACCCATATTGAGCAGGGTCAAAGTATTATCTGTCGAAACATATCGGCCTGTGCCGTATTCATATATAGCAGTCCCGTCTTCATATAATTCTAATTCCCAATCATCATAAGTGGATGATGTACTATCAACAACATCCCATACTCCGACAAGACTGTTTTTTTGTTCGCATGATGCCAGTATCAGCACTGTCACTAATGCTAATAGTATTGCTAAAATTTTCTTTTTCATAATTTATTCTCTCCATATCTTTATCTTTGATAATATGCTTTTGCTTATTGCACCATCATGTTGCCGATGCCGATTCCTCCGTCACCCACGATTTTCAACTGCAAGCCGTAATTTATAGGGATAGAAACTGTTTTGGGCAAAGCTTCATCTTCGAGCTCTACCTCTTTTACCGTCCTTCCGTCAACGATAAATGATACAGATTTACTATTTTGACCAACGGCATGACCTATTGTACATTCTATGGTTGAATATTTGCCGTTAAGATTAAATAATGCATTTCCATTTTTGCCACCCCAAAAGTCCCTGAATGCGAAACCGTTACTGTATTTTTCTCCCGACATCTCAAAGCTTTGACCTTCGCTTGCTAAATATGTGTAGCAATTACTTTCATCATACGGCGGGCAGGCTTCCAAAAACGGGGTTCCGCCCGGAACCATTTCGTCCCATAAATACACGCTTTGGGTCGCTCCGTCCCATGTTACCTGCATATCGGCGAGATTTGCCGTGCCTCTTACGGGCATATATGTCGTTCCGTTGTAGATAAACGGCTCGATTGTGCTGCCGTTCGCGTCTTTTAATTCACATAAAACATTGTCCTTGTAAACTTTGATATTGTTGTACTCTACTTCGATCGTTTCAATTTTCTGCTTCGCGAACACTCCGCCGCTTACGACCAAGGCTCCGATAATGAGGCCGGAGACCGCGCCTTTTAATCTTTCTTTTATTATTGGTTTCATTTTATAACCCTCCGATATTTTATAATACGGCCGACACTTTTATCCGAGCGTCATGTTCTCTCCCCGCCTTTCCGACAAAAATTTCAAATAAAAAATGTGCAGCCCGAGTCTGAGCTGCACATAAAAACGCGGCTAAGACTTCAATGCTGCCACACATCCGAAACAAATACAACAATAACACACATACTGTTTTATTTACGCTTGTCAAAGCCGACATTTTTAGCTTATTACAGCGTAAATAAAACTATGCATGAAAAAAACAGCTTTCATTGTTATATATTCAGATATGTGGCACAATCAGTATATCATAATATTCCAAAAAGGTCAATGCGGAATTGAAAAATATAACAAAACAGAGGTACGGCCGTACCTCTGTTTAAATCAAATTTTGTTGTTTTCAAGCGCGGTGCGAGAGTCTATCTTTTAGCGCTTCCTGCAAAACCGCGGAAAAATTGATGCCTTCAAGCTCCGCCCTTGTGTTAAGCCAGCTTGGCAGAGACAGCGTCTTTTTCACGGCGCGGCTGTCTGTCTTTTTTCTGTAAGCTTCCGTGTCTATGTCTATAAGGCTGACTATTCCGCTGTCCGACTTCAGATTGATCGAAGGCGTCGGGATCTTTTCTTTGTTGTCCTCAGCTATACAGAGCCACATTGCCATTGCGTCACGTGCCATTTCGATCGCGTCCGACAAATCGTCGCCGAATGTGTGGCAGCCCGACAGGTCGGGCACCGAAACCAAATATTTGTTATCCTCTTGAGTGAATATAACAGGATATACGTATTTCATAAAATCACCTCAAAATTATTTTAAACCTGCGTCCTTTAAAATATTATTGGCCGTTCCGACGGGAATATCACCTTTATGTCTCGGAATCGGAATTTTTGTGCTTGTTCCGAGTTTTACCGCCATGTCGTGGTTAGCGCCGCTGATAATTTGCCAACCAGCCTTTTTTAAAATACGTTCAAGTTCACGTTTGGTCATATTCCCACCCCAAATTTATTGTAACACGTAATATTACGTATGTCAAGAAATAAATATTATATTTCAAAATAAATATCGCTGGAATATGCCATTGCATATTCCAGCGGGGTTGTTTAGTTTAATAGCGCGCGGTCGTTGGCGAATTCCTCACCGCTGATGTCGGCGAACTTTTTGAGCAGGTCGTCGACTGTGAGTGACTTTTTCTCGTTGCCCTCGGCGCTGTATATTATTCTGCCCTCGTGCATCATGATCAGCTTGTTTCCGTGGGTTATCGCGTCCTTCATGTTGTGCGTGATCATCATCGCGGTCAGGCCTTCCTCGCGGATAAACTTGTCCGAAAGCTCCAGCACGGTCGCCGCGGTCTTAGGGTCGAGCGCCGCCGTGTGCTCGTCGAGAAGCAGCAGCTTCGGCTTCCGCATTACCGCCATCAGAAGAGTCAGCGCCTGACGCTGGCCGCCCGACAGCAGCCCGACCTTGGTGGACAGCCTGTCCTCAAGGCCGAGACCGAGGTGCGACAGCATCTCTTTGTACATCTTGCGCTCCTTGTTGGTTATCGCCCATTTAAGGCCGTGGGATTTTCCCCTTCGGTAGGCGATTGACAGGTTTTCCTCGATCCACATGTCCGCCGCGGTGCCCATCATCGGATCCTGAAACACGCGGCCGAGATACTTGGCGCGCTTGTGCTCGGGAAGGCGCGTCACGTCGATCCCGTCGATCACGATGCTGCCGCGGTCCACGCGGAACACGCCGCAAATGCTGTTGAGCAGCGTGGATTTTCCGGCGCCGTTGCCGCCGATAATCGTAATAAAGTCGCCTTCGTTCAGGGTCAGATCAACGCCGCGCAGCGCCTGCTTCTCATTGACGGTGCCCTTGTTGAACGTCTTGTGAATGTTTGTCAGTTTAAGCATCCCGCGCCGCCTCCTTATCTGTTTTTCTCTCGGCTATTTTGCGCTTCCAGTACGGCACTCCGAGGAATACCGCGACAACCAGAGCTGACAGCATCTTTAGGTCGTTGGCGTTAAGACCCGCCTGAAGAATAAGGGTGATCACCATATAATATATTATGCCGCCGATCACCGCCGCAAGCAGCTTCAGCGCGAAATTCTTGAATATCCGGCTTAGCAGCACCTCGCCTATGATGACCGCCGCAAGTCCGATAACGATCGCACCGCGGCCCATGTTGATGTCCGCGAAGCCCTGGTATTGCGCCAGCAGCGCGCCCGAGAGAGCGACCAGACCGTTTGACAGCACAAGGCCGATTATCTTGTTTGTCTCGGTGTTTATTCCGTTGGCCCTTGCCATGTTCCCGTTGCAGCCTGTGGCGCGCAGCGAGTGGCCGAGCTCGGTGCCGAAGAACCAGTACATGACCGCGATGATAACGATAACGAATATCGCTCCCGTGAGTATCGCGCCGGGAATGTTGCGCAGCGAGATCATAAGGTCATACTTTTCGACCGAGAGCGGAAGATTGGCCTTCTGCGACATGATGCGCAGGTTTACCGAGTAGAGGACAAACTGTGTCAGAATACCGGCGAGTATGGCGGGAATTCCGAATTTGGTGTGAAAAATTCCGGTGATCAGACCCGCCAGACAGCCCGCGATAAAGGCGATAAGCAACGCGGGCCACACGTTCATTCCTCCGGTCACGCAGACCACCAGAGTCGCGCCGCCCGTGGCCATGGTCCCGTCAACCGTAAGGTCGGCGACATCCAGTATTCTGAACGTTATGTAAACGCCCATGGCCATTATGCCCCAGATTATTCCCTGCGCTATCGCGCCCGGCATGGGGGCAAAAATACTTAGCATTTATATCATCCTTCCGTTTGTGTTCAGCAAAGAAATTTGCAATGAGACGGTTCAGCCCCATTGCAAATCCGTGTTCATTTTGGTTTGAATTACTCGGCGGCTTCCTCTGCCAGAGCCTCGTAATCGTCGGGAATCGTGATTCCCAGCGCTTCCGCGCGCTCGGGAGCGTACATCTTTGTGAGGTCCTCAGCGTACTGGATCTCCATTTCGGCGGGATCTTTGCCGTTTACGAGAATGTCATAAGCCATCTCGCCCGCCGCTTGACCGAGGCTGTAGTACGAGATAGAGAGCGTCGCGATGCCGCAGGCTCTGCAAATGCCTTCCTCGCCGGCGATGACCGGAATGTTGGCGGGAACCGCGATATTGGCAACGATCTCGCCGTTTGCCGCAACCGTGTTGTCGGTGGGGATATAGAGAGCGTCCGCGCTGCCGCAGGCCGTCGTGGTCACTGCCGCGATGTCGTTGGAGTCCGCGAAGGGATACTCGGTCGTGGTGTAGCCCAGCTTCTCAAGTTCAGCCGCGACAATGTCGATCTGATACTTCGAGTTGGCCTCGTTTGAGCAGTAGAGCAGACCGATATTTTTCGCGTCGGGAAGCAGCTCTTTGAACATTGCCGCCTGCTCCTCAAGAGGCGCTAAGTCGGCTGTGCCGGTGATGTTTCTGCCGGTCGTGCCCGTCCAGTCGTCGATATCGAGAGCCGTGGCGTAGTCCGTGATCGAGGTGCCCACGATCGGGATCGAGTCGGTGGCCGCCGCCGCAGCCTGAAGTGCGGGTGTCGCGTTGGCGAAGATCAGGTCAACGTTTGAGGAAACCTGCTGATTGGCGATCGTTGCGCAGGTGGCGCTGTCGCCCGCGGCGTTCTGAAGGTCAAATTTAACCTTGTCGCCCAGCTTTTCCTCGAGAGTGTCCATAAATCCTTCGGTCGCCTTATCGAGCGCCTCGTGCTGAACCAGCTGAATGAGACCGACGCTGTAGCTCTCGGCGGTGTCGGCCTTAGACTCGGCGCTGCCGCCCGATGTGCCGCTTGCGGCACCCCCACCGGTTGTGCCGCCGCAGCCGGCCAGAGACGTAACGGCGAGAGTGGAAGCGGCCATAATTGCCAGTAATTTCTTCATTTTCTTCATAAAACATAAGCTCCTTTTGGAAAAATTTTTATTTAATTTTGCCTAAAATTTATTTTAACATTTAACCTTCGGCTTGTCAAGCGAAACTGCCAAATTCTACAAAAAATACGTCGGACGACGTGGCCGTTCCGACGCATGACGCTTTATTCAAGCGCGTATTTTTTCTTGTAATTCTCGTAATCGTCGCGGTATTTTCCGGGCATCTCGGCATGGACGCGGCGCAGATACTCGTGTCTGTCGATATCCTCGCTTGAGTTGTTCTGAAGGATCGCCACGCCGATATTGGAGCAGTGGTCGGAGATCCTCTCGGCGTTGCTCGTTATCTCAAGCAGCATAACTCCCGCCTCGACCGAGCAGGTCTGCGACTTGAGCCGCTGCATGTGGTCGCTCTCGAGCTTTTCCTGTATACTGTCAACGACCTCCTCAAGCGGCTCGATCTTGAGCGCGAGATTTACGTCGTTTTTCGCGAGCGCCTCATAGGTCAGCTCGACAATGTTTATAACGGCGCCGAACAGGATGTTAAGACCGTGCTCGGCGGTGTCACTGAACTCAAGCCCGCGGGTTGAAAGGCCCTCGCATATCTCGCGGATATTGTCGCAGTAATCGCCTATGCGCTCGATGTTGTTAACGAGTCTTAAATATGTCGTCGAGCGCTCGTTGTCGTGCTGCGAGAGATTTTCGTCCGAGATTTTTGAAAGATACGAGCTTATGCGTATCTCATATTCGTCAAGCAGGTTCTCGTTCGCGATCATCTGTTCATAGTCGCTGTCCAAGGCTTCGCCGCGCACGATCGAGGCGCAGAGGCTGACGTTCTTTTTGGCGACCTTGAACATTTTGATCAGAGTGATGCGAACGCGTCCGACGGCCACGAACGGGGTTTTGAGAAAGCGCTCGTCAAGCTGCGCGAAGGGGTTGTCCTCCGTCTCGGATTTGCTGTCGCGGATCGTCTTTTCCGCGAGCCACACCAAAAGCTTTGAAAACGGCAGCAGCATGATCGTTGACGCGACGTTGAATATCGAGTGGAATATTGATATGTCGGTCGCCGAGACTCTGGAGGTCCAGAACGGCAGGCCGATAGTGTACTGGAGTATATATATAACGGTCAAAAACACGATGGTTCCGATAACGTTGAAATAAAGATGGATCATCGCGGCGCGCTTGGCGTTTTTGCTTGCGCCGACGGACGACAGAAGCGCCGTCACGCAGGTTCCGATATTCTGACCCATGATGATCGGGAAGGCCGACGCGAATATGACCGTGGTGCTTGAGGCCACCGCCTGCAGCATTCCGACCGATGCCGCGCTGGACTGGATAATTCCGGTAATTCCCGCGCCTATCAGCAGGCCCGTGAAGGGGTTGGTCTGCATGGCGAATATGTTTTTGAGCGAGGGAACCATGTCAAACACGACTTCCATAGAGGACGACATAAAGTCCATGCCTATGAATATCAGACCGAGGCCCACGAATATCTCGCCGATCGTTTTTATATTCTTTTTCGCGAAAAACACCAGCATGACCGCGCCTGTAACAATAAAAATCGGCGCAAGCGTCGTCGGCTTGAGCATGGCAAGGTACCACACATCTCCGGGCAGGTCGTTAAGGCTCAAAATCCACGCCGTTATCGTGGTTCCGATATTCGCGCCCATGATTATGCCCACGGCCTGATTTAAGGTGAGCACTCCGGCGTTAACAAAGCCGACCACCATAACGGTGGTGGCGGAGGATGACTGCGTAAGGGCCGCGACGACCGCGCCCAAAGCCACCGATTTTACGATATTGCCGGTGACCTTTTCCATTATTTTGCGAAGCTTTGAGCCCGCGGCTCTCTCGAGCGAGGAGCTCATGGCGTTCATGCCGAACAAAAACATTCCCAGACCGCCGAACAGCGAAATTATTTGCAATGCTATGTCCATAAGGATGCCTCCGTGTTGAATTTTACCCAACTTTCACCAAATACAATATATCACGAAACAAGGAAAAAAACAACCGGTAAATTATAGCAATAACGGCCCGACAAACGCGGCAAATTTGGCAATTATTTCGTCTGTTTGCCTAAAGCTCTCCGCTCGGGGAGCTTTTGAGCTTTTCGGCGGCCTTTACGAGGCAGCCCAAAAGCAGCAGAGCGAGGATATAGAACAGAACTATCGCGCCGGGGCCGGGACGGTGGAGCGGAGTGTAGGCGAAGCGAGAGAAAAATCCGGCGCAGCTTAGGATTATTTTAAGAAACGGCTTTACAAACACTCCGCCGAGCAGAGCCGCCGCGGCGGGGAAAACGGCGCAGACCGCCGCGCAGACAAGGCCGCACACAAACACGGCCATGGTGCACGGAATGACGATTATGTTGCCGATAAACGACATGACCGAGATTCTGTGGAAATAATAAAGCGCGATCGGCATGATCCCTATCTGGCTGACCAGGGACGTCGCCGCCGACATTGTCAGAGCGGTAAGGACTGAAAATATTATTTTCCCGGAAAATTGCGGACGCGGCAGACGTTTTGACAACAAAGCCGAAAGGCGGCTGTTTGCGCGGCCGAGAACGACCGACGCGGGCGGCATGAACAGCAGCAGAGCGAGAGTCGCCGAGTATGACATTAAAAAGCTGACGCTCTTGAGTGCGTCGGGGCTGATAAGGCAGAGCAGCAGCGCCGAGAACGAGAGGGCCGTGACCGAATCGGGCGTGCGCGGAGCGATCTGCGAAACGAGATAAACGCAGCACATGATGACCGCGCGGCTGACCGACGGCGTGAACGCCGCGACCGCCATATAAAACAGCAGCAGGGGAATTGCGGCCGCCGCCCTCTTTTTGCGCTCGGCCCGACGCAAACAGAATGAGATAAACGCGGTCAAAAAGCCGATATGCAGGCCCGATACGGCGGCGATGTGCATAAAGCCCGAATTTGACATTGTTTCATAGAGCAGGTCGCTGAACCCGCCTCGGCCGCCAATCAGTATTCCGCAAAGCAGAGCGCCCTCGTCGGCTGAAAAGCACGGGCTTTCGCAAAATTCGGTTATTTTTGAGCGAACTGCCTCGGCCGCGCGCATGATCCCGAGATACGGGAGCCTTAGCGCTTCGGCAGGACGGCGGAGCGCGGAGGCCAAAACGCCGCGCAGCGCGGGATAACCAAAGCCGAGCAAAAACGCGCCGCAAAGCGTCAGGCACAGCGCCGCCGCCTCACGCCGCGAGAACGCGCAGAACGTCGCGGCTGCGAACAAAATAAAAGCCGCGCCGAGAAAAGGCGCGGCAAAATTGAGCGAAACAGGGGCGCGGTATATCGAAACCGCGAGCCCGATCATAAAAAGAGCCGTGAAGCAGGCGAGATAACGGTACCTTAGATACCGAAATCCCTTTTTGATCATTCCGTCCACACCCTTTCAAAAATTTTTTAAGTTAAATATACAGAACTTCCATTCCCACGCCCAGCATGTCGCCGGGGACCTCGCCCACGCGCCAGCCCGGCTCCGTGGTTTCTATGTAATAATATTCGGCTCCGCCAAATGACAGATTTCCGTTGCCGGAGGTCTGGAGCCCGACTGCCATATGGTCGTTGCTTACCAAAAGAACCGAGCCGTAGCCCAAAAGCTTCAGCAGCTTGGCCAGCAACGCGGCCTTGTCCTCGCAGTCGCCGCACTGCTCAAAGAGCGTTTCGATCGGATATTTCGGATATTCCGCCACACCCTTTGCCGCCATGTCGTCCATATAGCTTATGTTCTGCACAAACGCGGTGATAAATCCCGCGATGTCATAGGCGGAGGTGAAGCCGTTCTCCTCGGCTATGCTCTTGAGAGTGCCCGCGAGCACCGAAAGCCCGCCCACGTCCGCGTCGTCCATGGCGTAAACGGTGTAGTCATAGACCCGCCGTTTGCTGTTGAAATAGTTGAAGTCATAATATGATATTTGCAGATTGAGCGAATACTCGCTGCCGTAGCTCGGATATTTCCATGTGAAAAACAGATTTTTAAGCGGAATATTCGGGTTTAGCGAAAATCTCGCCCTCAGATCGGGATTTATCGCCCTCGCGACCATTGCCGCGACCTCGCAGCGCAGTATGCTTGAGTAGGGATAAAACGTGCCGTAATCGTCATTTCCGGTTATGACGCCCGCCTCGTAAAGCGTGAGTATTTCCCTGTAATACGGACCCGAGGTGTTCACGTCCGGTATCGGCGTGATGTCGTTTATTTTGGAATAGCAGTCCGGCAGCGCGCGATAAAGCAGATATGCGAGCTGCTCGCGGGTGGCGGCCTCGAAATACAAGCCGCCGAACTGATTTTGATCTATTATTCCCTGACCGATCGCGTAGGCCAGATAAGGCATTAACCACGCCGTCTCCTCGGCAGAGTGGGTCGCCGCGGCAAGCCCGTCGGTCCTGATATATCTGCCCGTCATTTCCCCCTCGGAGACGCCGGAGCTTACCACAAAGCCAGCGTCGCCCGAGACCGGGCGCGAAATATCGGCGCCGCCCGCGGCGGACAGCCGAATGTTTTGCGGGTTGGGGTCAATGGCGTTGCCGTAAAATGTGGCGTTCAGCCTCGCGGCCACGGTTATCGCCTCGGCGAGCGTGAGCTTCCCGTTAGGCGAGAAGGCTCTTTTGTCGGTTCCGGTCATAATGCCGTAATCGTATACGAAGCCGACGTAGCCGTTGTACCAGTCGTCCGCGCTCACGTCGTAATAAGTCTCGGGGCCGTAATAATTAACCTGTGTGAAATTTGAGAGAACAGCCGCGAACGCGCTGAAAGACGCGGCGCTTGTCATGACAAACGCCGCTATGGCGGAAATAATTCTAAGTAACCTGTTTCTCATACCTTACACCTTATGAAAGCTTTATTTCTTAAATATAGTACTGTTCGGCGGGGCCGTTCCGACAGGCGGCTTAATCGCCGTCCGTTTCATCCGGCTCGTCCTCGAGCGTCACGACCGCTTCTTCAATTCTGTGTTCCCTGACCCTCGTGACCTTGATCTTCATTCTGCCGAAGGTCAGCTCGGGCGTCTCGCCGTCCGCCGGAACGGTGCCCAGAATATCCAAAATCAGTCCCGCGAACGTGTTGTAATCGTCATCATCCGGGATCTCGATCCCAAGTTCTTCCTCAACGTCCTCGATCTCCGCGCCGCAGTCAATGAGCCACGAGTTTTTCTCGCTGGGGATCTTGTATATTTCAACGTCCTTTTCGGGCTCGTCATACTCGCTGTAAAGCTCGCCCACGATCTCCTCGATCAGATCCTCCTGCGTGACAATGCCGCGGAAGCCGCCGTACTCGTCAAGCACGATCGCGAAGTGGGCGTTTTCGGCCTGCATCCGCTGGAACATCTCGTCCGCCTTGATCGAATCGGGCGCGAAGTACGGCTCACGCAGGATCGACTTGAGGTCGGCGTTTCTGTCCTTGAGCATCAGCCGATAAAAATCGCGGCTGTTGAGTATTCCAACAACGTCGTCGATCGCGTCGCCGCAGACGGGATAGCGCGTGTGGTTCGTTTCGTTGATTATCTTTTCCCACTCGTCGGCGCCGTCCTCCGTCCAGAGTATTACCGCGTCGGTCCTGTGGGTCATTATATCCTCGATCGGCTTGTCGTCCATCTCAAATATATTGTGGATCATTTCTTTTTCGTCATCATCAATGGCGCCGCTTTCCGAGCCGATGTCAAGCATCATGCGGATCTCTTCCTCGGTGACGTCCTCGGCGGTCTCGCCGAGGTTTATGCCGAAGAGCTTAAGCAAAATTTTGGACAAAATTCCCGGCACAAACAAAAACGGAACTCCGACATAAGTGACAAGCTTTGTGACCGGCAGCAGCGCGAGAGCGACGCTCTCCGGCTTTTTCCCCGCGATGCCCTTTGGGAGAAAAACTCCCAGAACAAGGTAAAGCATGGCCGATATGAAAATAATCAGCGTCAGCGCCCAAATATGGGGCATGCCCGTTTTTCCCGCCAGCAGCGGAGCGAAGCCCGCGGCGGTTCCGCCGACTCCTATGATAAGCAGCAGATCAAAAAACCTGACCGACGCCGCCAGCATGCGCGAGCGTCCGTCCAGAAACTCAATAAGATCGGCGGCGCGCTTGTTTCCCTCGTCCGCCATAAGCTTCAGACGGGAGTCCCCCGCCGCCACCGTGGCGTGCTTGATCATAGTGATCAAAAAGGCCAATATGTAAAGAATAACCGATGTCACCCATAAAGGGGGCTGCGTGTCCAAAAAAAATCATCCTCTCCGGCGAAAGCCGATAAAATATAGACAAAGACATTATAGCACTACTTTTTGCCCTTGTCAACAGCGGAGTTTGCGCGGCAGAAATAGTGCACAATATTTAAGTTGCCCAAGGCTAACTATTTGTTAAAAGCTCCGAACTTGATTTTTTTCTAAAAACTGTATTGACAAATATAGTTAGTCATGGTAAACTTTTAATAGTTAGTCAAGCCTAACTTAATTCTTTTGCTTGTTCCAACCCCGCAGCGGGAGCGAACGAGCGGAGAAATTTGCGACGAGGAGTGATATTATGCCGTTATCAATGATGAATATCGGAGAGCGGGGCAAGGTCGTTAAAATAAACGGAAAGGACGAGACACGCCGCTTTCTGGAAAATCTCGGCTTTGTGCAAGGGAGCGAGGTCACGGTCGTGTCCGAGATCTCGGGCAACATGATCGTTGACGTGAAGGACACACGCGTCGCCATTGACAGATCAATGGCCAACCGCATTGTGGTGTAGCGCGTGGTTAAAATCGGAACCGATCAAAATTAAAACAGAAAGGAAGAGTGATTTATGAGAACTCTCAAAGACGTTAAAATCGGCGAGACCGTCAAGGTCGCGCGCTTAAACGGCAGCGGCGCGGTGAAGCGCAGGATAATGGACATGGGCATAACCAAAGGGACCGAGGTATATGTGCGCAAGGTGGCGCCTCTCGGCGATCCGGTCGAGCTCACGGTCCGCGGCTATGAGCTTTCAATAAGAAAGGCCGACGCCGAAATGATAGAGATAGCATAGCGTTATTTTAAGAAAATTATTATTTTTTGCGCCAAGGTTAGCTTTGGCTAATTTGAGCGCGCTTTTTTAAAAACATAAGTTAGCCGAGGCTAATTAAATGAATTGGAGATGAGTTAGAAAATGTCAATCAAAATCGCGCTTGCCGGAAACCCTAACTCCGGCAAAACGACGCTTTTCAACGCTCTGACCGGCTCAAATCAGTTTGTGGGAAACTGGCCGGGCGTTACCGTTGAGAAAAAAGAGGGTAGGCTCAAGGGCTTCAAGGATGTGACGATCACCGACCTTCCGGGAATTTATTCCCTTTCGCCCTACACGCTGGAGGAGGTCGTGGCAAGGAACTATCTGATAAACGAGAAGCCCGACGTCATACTTAATATTATAGACGGCTCGAATTTGGAGCGCAACCTGTATCTGACGACGCAGCTTACCGAATTGGGTATCCCGGTCCTGACGGCGGTCAACATGATGGACGTTGTCAAGAAAAAGGGAGATACGATAAACATTGAACGGCTTTCAAAGGAGCTCGGCTGCCGGGCGGTGGCGATCTCGGCGCTCAAAGGCACCGGAATACGGGAGGCCGCGGCAAAGGCGGTGAAGCTTGCCGAGCAAAAGACGGCAAAGCCCGCGCACAGGTTTGACAAAAAGGTTGAGGAATTGATCTCGGAGATAGGCGAGAGGCTGGGAACTTCGGTTCCCGAGAATCAAAAGCGGTTTTATGCGGTAAAGCTGTTTGAGGGCGACGAAAAAATAGCGCGGACGCTGAAATCCGCGCCCGACGTTTCGGACATAGTCAAAAAGGCCGAGGCGGAGTTTGACGACGATACCGAGAGCATTATCACCAACGAGAGATACAATTATATTGCGTCTATCATAAAAGACTGCTGCAAAAAAGGCGGCAAAAAGAAGCTCAGCACATCCGACAAAATAGACAGAGTTGTGACCAACCGCTGGGCGGCGCTGCCGATATTCGCGGTAGTTATGATAATTGTTTACTACATATCGGTGACGACTGTGGGAACATGGGCGACCGACTGGGCAAACGATGGACTGTTCGGCGACGGGTTCCATCTGTTCGGAATAGGCACCTCGGCCTATGAGGAAGCCGCGGCGGATTACGAGATCGAGGCCGCCAAGGCCGACGCGTTTATCGCGGCGGCGGAGGAGCAGGGCATAGACACCGAGGCGCTTTCCGAGACTTTGGACAGCGAGGAGCCCGACGACGGCGTTATAGACGAGTTTATGACCGCGGCGGCGGGCGTTGAGACGGTTGCCGATATAGAGAATGAGGACGGCGAAGTCGAGAAGTCTATACCCGTGGACGTGTCCGCTTTTGAGGCGGCTCTCGCCGCCGAGGAACCCGATCCGGCGGATTTCGGAGTGTGGGTGCCCGGTATTCCCGCGGCACTCGAGGGTCTGCTTGACAAGGTCGGCTGCGCCGAGTGGCTCAAGAGCCTGATACTCGACGGAATTGTCGCCGGAGTCGGCGCGGTGTTGGGATTTGTTCCCCAGATGCTGGTGCTGTTCATATTCCTCGCCTTCCTTGAGGCCTGCGGATACATGGCGCGCATAGCGTTCATCATGGACAGAATTTTCAGGCGCTTCGGCCTGTCGGGAAAGTCGTTCATACCGATGCTGATCGGCACGGGCTGCGGCGTTCCGGGCGTCATGGCGTCCCGAACGATCGAAAACGAGCGCGACCGCAGAATGACAATAATGACGACGACATTCATTCCCTGCGGCGCCAAGCTGCCGATCATCGCGCTCATCGCGGGCGCGCTGCTGGGCGGAGCATGGTGGGTCGCTCCCAGCGCGTATTTCGTGGGCGTTGCGGCTATAATAATCTCGGGCATAATATTAAAAAAGACAAAGATGTTCGCGGGCGATCCCGCGCCGTTCGTAATGGAGCTTCCGGCCTACCATATGCCGACGGTCGGCAATGTGCTCCGCAGCATGTGGGAGCGCGGCTGGTCGTTCATCAAAAAGGCGGGAACGATAATCCTGCTCTCAACGATCGCGCTCTGGTTCCTGCAGGGCTTCGGATTTGAAAACGGCGGCTTCGGCATGGTCGAGGATTTGGGAAATTCGATACTCGCCAAGATCGGCGGAGTTATCGCGCCAATATTCGCGCCTCTCGGCTGGGGTGACTGGCAGGCGGCTGTTGCCGCGGTCACGGGCCTTATCGCCAAGGAGAACGTAGTCGGAACCTTCGGCGTGCTGTACGGCTTTGCCGAGGTGGCCGAGGACGGAGCGGAGATATGGGGCACGCTCGCCGCGAGCTTCACGGCGATCTCGGCCTACTCGTTTCTTGTGTTCAATCTGCTCTGCGCGCCCTGCTTCGCGGCTATCGGTGCGATAAAGCGCGAGATGAACAGCGCCAAGTGGACATGGTTCGCGATAGGCTATCAGACGGTGTTCGCGTATCTGGTCTCGCTGGTTATCTATCAGATCGGCTCGCTGTTTACGGGCGGCGGCTTTGGAGTTGGCACGATCGCGGCGGTTCTGGTCATAATTCTGGGCCTCTGGCTGCTGCTTAGACCGCAAAAGAAGCCCGGCGCTTTAAAGCCCGCGAAGTCAAACGCGTAAAGATAGGAGTGATTATATGATCGCGACAATAATAATTTCCGTACTGCTTATAGCGGTTGTCGCCCTGATAATTGCAAAACTGGTAAAAGACAAAAAGGCCGGCAAAGGCGGCTGCGGCTGCGGCTGCGAAAACTGCGCCATGAGCAAGACATGTAAATCAAGCAAACAATAAAACCGGCAACATTAAAAGGCTCCCCTTCCTTTAGGAGGGGGAGCTGTCAGGCGGAGCCTGACTGAGGGGGGAGGCCTACTCACTATTCGCTAATCACTAATCACTATGTTGGAAGGAGCAAAAACAATGAGCATTGTGATCGTCGGCGGGCATGACAGAATGCACTGCCGATATAAGGAAATCTGCAAAAAATACGGCTGCAAATGCAAGGTGTTCACCCAATGTCCCGGTGATTTTAAAAACAAAATCGGCTCCCCTAATATTATGGTTTTGTTCACCGGGACAGTAGCTCATAAAATGGTCACCGTGGCGGAGGCCAAAGCCAAGCAGACCGGCGCGGACATACTTCTCTGCCACTCGTCAAGCGCGTTCGCGCTGAACGATGCGCTCAGCTCGTATTTTTCCGAAAAAAGTCCGACCTCCGGAAATGCCGGAGTTTTTAAAAGGATTTAAGTTAGCGATTGCTAACTTAAAAATATTCGGGAGCGGCGTGTGCCGCGGAAGCAGTTCAAACAAAATCCGTATTAAACTCAAATCCTCTTTTGATTTGAAATACCGTTTTCAAAAACGAAAGCGGTATTTTTTAATTGCTCTTTCTAAAACAATATGATAAAATATACTTACCGCGTATTTTTTGTGCAAATTTTTGCAAAGCGGGAACTTTTTGCAAAGTTTTGTCGTCTTATATATAAAAGCGCAAAGCGGTGAGCGCGGACAAAACGGCCGTGTGTTACAGCTTTGACGGCGCGCGTTATGATCTTGACGTGAACACTATGATAAACACCCGGGCCGCCGCCTCCGAGCAGCGCGCCGCGGCAGTCCCCGTGACCCAACATAGAGATTAGTGATTAGCGAATAGGGACTAGCGCGGAGACACTTTAACCAAAACGGTAGCATAATTCCCGCGTCCGTACGTATTGTATACCAAACGCTGTAGGGACAGCTCTCCCCAAGGGGCGAGCCAAAACGCCAACCGTAATACGCAAAATACCGTAGGGACGGATATTATCCGCCCGTTAATCGGATTTTCAATTTAATATAAGGAGAGATTATACATGAAAAAGATATAATGTTGTTAAAACAGATTATGGGTATAATATTAAATGTGCCATATCTGATAATTACTTATCATTTGTTGAATTGTTTGGTTTTAGTATACCACAAAACGGTAAAGTAGTTTTAGAGTATTCAATAGCATTACCAAATGCAGCGAGTGCCGGAATAACTAATATGCTATATGCAAGATAGATAGAAGGAATTAAGTATGAAAATAGAACGGAAAAATATTATATGTGTTGTATTAACATTAATAATTGTATTTATACAAGGTGTAGTATTTGCTGAAACAAACACTTTAGAGAATGCGGAAAACATTCCGGATATATATAGATTTAGTGGTTATAATTATGTGGTATATCAAAATACTGACAACGTTATAATGCTCGCAGTAATAAAATTAGAAAGTAATAAGGATATTTGTTTAGTTGCAGAAAGCAATGAGCAGTCGTCAACAATAGAAGAATTTGTGTATCCATATAATAAGAATGGTCAAACTGTCGATCCGTTTGATAATTTATCTTTGACGGTTGAAACTAATGATAATACAAGTGTCGATAAATATACACTAACAGATAATTATTGGGTGCTTTCTGAAAGTAACAACGAAAAGATAATCAGCAGCACTTTCAAAAAAATAATTTATACTAACATTTCAGTTGCAGAAAAGCTATATAAACCATATAAATTTTGGTTAAATAATAATTATAATGGTAAAAACTTTTATAAATATTATTTTTATCAGGATAGTAATGGAGATCATGAACAAATTGTATTTTCAGATGATGCTATTAACTATAATGTTCATCTGGAGTTGCCGGATAAGAATACAAGCTACACGCTGACGTATGCCAACGGATTGTATATGGCTGTAGGAAATCCTGAGTATCCGATAATAGCAAACAAACCAATAACCAAAGATAACATAAGTAAATGGATGCTTGTAATAGATGAAAACCTTAATATTATTCATGAAGAAAGGTTAGAGGTTTATAGAAAATGTCTTGGATACTATAATGGATATTTTTACTTTTCAGATACATTTGGAGATGTTGGCAATGGAACTACAATCAAAAAGAGTTCAGATGGTATAAATTATATCTCCATTAATGATACAGATTCGGAATTATCAGAAGCAAAGGAATATTTTCAAAATGAACTATACAAGGGAAATTCCGGTTATGTATATTCGTATGATAAAAAAGAAAATAGTAGTTATTTAGATTATAACGGTGCACAATACAAAATTATATATGAAAATGAGTACACCCATTCTCTTGCTGTTCCAACATACGGAGAAGAATGGTTAAGTATTTTGTTTGATAAGGATGTTGCATCATCACTAACTACAGACGGCATATATAAAAAGACATCTATTCCATACAGGGAAAATAATTATATGACGAATGCAATCATTTTTAAAGCAGGAGAATATGTACTAATAGATTATGATCCGGCATTTTATTATAGAATTCACATTGATGGCGCAGAATCAACATACGTCCGACTTAACGATACAATTCTTGGTTTCTCCCAACCGCCGGTCATGGAAGATGACAGAACACTTGTGCCAATGCGGTTTTTGTTTGAACAAATGGGCGCCGAGGTCGATTGGAACGACGAAACCCAAACCGCCACGGCAATAAGCGCTCGGGGCGGAGGCGGCGAGCGCAACGGGGCGGGCGAAAATACGGTAACGTTTTCGATCGACAACACAACCGCCTATGTGAACGGCGCGGAAACCCCTATGGACGTCCCTGCCCGCCTAATCAACGACCAAACATTCGTTCCCCTGCGCTTCCTCTCCGAAAACTTAGGCTATACCGTTGAGTGGGACGAAGAAACCAACACTGCGGTAATCACCACGGAATAAAAAATGATTTTAGGGAATTTATATGTTCCAAATTTTTAGGCGGCATGCCCGCATGCCGCCACGGGACGTCCGGGGGCCGTCCCCTACAACAAGTATGCCGCCAAATTCGTAGGGGACGGCGCCCTCGACGTCCCGCTCCCTACGACTAAAGTGCGCAAAATACCGTAGGGGCGGATATTATCCGCCCGCTAATTGGGTTTCCCATTTGATAAAAGGAGAAAACGATATGAAAAAAATAGCTTTAATATTATTAGTTTTAGAAATATTAAACGTAAATTTTACTGTTAACGCATATCAGTATGGTGGGGCAAATTATTTAAATGATTTATCTTTGCCGGAACAATCTAACTATATTATTTATGAAAATGCAGACACAGGTGAAGTAGAATTAGCAATTATTTATTCGGATAATATCGAGTCACGTATTGCATTTTATGAGCAAATTGAACATATCGTAAATCCCAATGTGTATTTGTATCCTTTTGATAATAATGATTATGGCAGCAATGAGTTGGAATTTGAGAGACAAAAATTGTATCTAAACAATAGCGGCGATTATACAAATATTTTGAAGAAATATTTATCAAATGATAATAATTGGTATGAGCTTGACTTTATAGCCGGCAGCAATTTGATTTGCGAGAATGTTGCTAAAGTTATAGAAACCAATATTCCGTTGTATGAGGTTATTGCAAAGCCTGCTAAAATATACCCTGAAAAAGTTATATTTGAAAGAAGCTTTAACGGAAAATATTTTTCGAAGTTTTTTAAGAAAAATGACAAATCATATATTATATTTTCAGAAGATGGCATAGATTACGATGTTGAAGTTGAACTTCCGGAAGATGATTTCAATGGAATTGGAGACACTGTATATGGCAATGGTGTATACATAGCAATTGGTTCTCCGGAATTTATGGTTCTGACGTCTACAAATATAACTTGGGCAAATTATAGTAAAATTATGTATGTCTTAAATGAGAAATTTGAAATAATTCATAAAAGTATAGTACAGGCATACCGTGTGTGCTGCGGATTATATAATGGATATTTTTATTTCAAAGATCAGACATCCAATAGTACAAATTATTATAAAAGTTTAGATGGAATAGAATTATTAGAAATTTCAAAGGATGAATATGTGCAAGCGGAAAACAATATCAATATAAATAAAAATAAAACCCAATCCGGTTATTCTGTTGGAGCGGACAACGCCGGATATTATTTGGAATATATGGACAATAAATTCTATATAGATTACGAAAGTGATTTCGTTAATCTTGTTGAAGGAGTTGGAGCTTCAAAGTATTGGAGCGGCATATTGAATACAACAGACAATAAATATTTAACTTTTGATGGCGTTTACAGCTTTGCAAAACTTCCGGAAGATGAAAATAATATTTCGCCTGTAAAGTGGACAAGTAGTAATTATGTATACTGGGATAATGATATGAGTAAGTTTTATCGTATGCCAATAGATCCATATCAATTGTCAAACACATACGTTCGACTTAATGATACAATTCTTGGTTTCTCTCAGCCTCCTGTCATGGAAACCGATAGAATACTTGTGCCAATGCGGTTCTTGTTTGAACAGATGGGAGCGGAAGTTGATTGGAACGACGCGACCCAAGCGGCTACCGCAAAGATAAGCGCTCGGGGCGGAGGCGGCGAGCGCAATGGGGCGGGCGAAAATACGGTAACGTTTTCGATCGACAACACAACCGCCTATGTTAACGGCGCGGAAACCACAATGGATGTGCCAGCCCGCCTAATAAACGACCAAACCTTCGTTCCCCTGCGATTCCTTTCTGAAAACTTAGGCTATAACGCCGAATGGGACGAAGCAAACAACACCGCAATAATAACAACGAAATAAAAAATTTTTGGAAATATATATTCCACATTGTTAGGCGGCATACCCACATGTCGCCACGGGACGCCGAGGTCGTCGTCCCCTACAACCAAACGTGCGTAAATTGTCGCAACCTGTGCGATAGGCGCCAAACACCGTAGGGGGCGGATATTATCCGCCCGCGGCGGCATGTGGGCATGCCGCCCTAGCCGACCTCGCGGCCGTCGTGTTCGCGAAAAGAAGGAGAAATAATAATGAAAAAAGGCATTTTAATTGTGATAGCTATATTCACATTTATTTTGACTATATTTTTAAATGTGTATGCCGGCGATAATGCTTTAATAACCGATGGTGCTTATGTTCAGCTTGGAAAATATGACAGCGAACCAATATTATGGCGTTGTGTAAGCACAGATGATAATGGAAAGTTAATTGTGAGCGATAGGATTATTTGCTATAAGGCATTTGATTCCCCACGAGATAAAGAATATCAAACAGGAAGTGGACTTTGGGAAGATTCAAACATACGCACATGGTTAAACTCAAAGGAAAATGGCAGCAATATAGTTTGGCCCGGCAAAAATCCGCCCAATGGTCAGTTGTGGTTTGGATATGATGTGTCAGGCAACGGCAATATCAATTTTGCGTACGATAATGAAGATGGTTTTTTAAACGAAACTAATTTTACAAATACAGAGTTATCAGCAATAAAAAGTATCAGCCAATGGTATATATTGACACCTTCCAATGCAGATAAAACAACAAATGGTGTAGAGTATTTTTTTAACACACAATTTAATTCTGCAACGCGTCAGCATCAAGGTTCAAGTGGCTACAGCGATATATCACAGTTTAATCATATTGAAGGGGCAATGTATAAAGTCGTTGATACTATGTTTTTACTTGATGAAATACAGGTGTATTCTTTATGGGAAAAATATGACGCATATTCGGAACCTACGGAAAAAGCATTAAGAAAATTTGAGGAATCATTCAATGTATCGCCATATTATACAGAACTTTACAATCCATCACAATATTGGTTGAGAACGAATGGTCATGCCGTATATAATTCCAGTAATTATACATCCGAATCGCCAAGCCACGCATTAGGTATCCGTCCGGCCTTCTACTTAAATGAAGATAATGTAAAAGTTATTTCAGGAAGTGGGGCGTGGAATGACCCATATGTGATAGACGGATATGGTCAGGAAGGAATAACAGTATTCAGTCAGGGCAAACAGCTTGAATTTGACCAGCAGCCAATTATGGAAAATGATCGTCTGCTTGTGCCGGTAAGAGCGATATTTGAGTCTTTGGGTGCCACAGTTGAATATGACGAAGGAGATAGAGTAATCACGGCCAACGATGGGGAGCATACAGTTGTTATGCAGATAGATAATACCGAAATGGGAAATGGCACAGAGGTTATTACCCTTGATGTTGCACCCCGAATTATAGGTGAACGGACAATGGTTCCGCTGAGAGCGGTATCAGAGTCGTTTGGCGCAACTGTAGAATACATAGATAATTTAGAACGAGTGGTTATAGATGTGCCGCAGCCACAAGATTTTGGTGATGGTTACGGTCTGGAAAATTGGCAACAACTAAGAGCGATTGCTAATGGTACATATTATGGCAACTTATTTGAATAAAAAATAGTAAAATTAAATAAGTCAAGAAATAAGTGTAATAAACATTAATAAAAGAAACCAAAGCGAGGGAAAAGAAAATGAAACGAATGATTAGTTTGCTATTATCAATTACCATGATAGTGTTTATGCTAAATATGTATGTATTTGCAAATGAGCCTGAAGTTAAAGAATATTCAATCGGCAGTTATTACCAACTGGGCACCTATAACAATGAACCGATTTTATGGCAGTGCGTGGATGCAGATGAAAACGGCGTGCTTATGCTTAGTGATAAAATATTGTGCTATAAAAAATATGACAGAGACACCCCGGGAGTTAAGGATAGACATTCACATATGGGTAGAAATGCCGAGGGCGGAGACTATCTGTGGGAAGAATCCGCGCTCAGGGATTGGCTGAATTCCTCAACCGACTATTTAAACACAACTTGGCACAGAGATATACCGGAGGATATCGAATTTAATCCATATAACGGCGAACCGGGATTTTTATCGGAAAGTAACTTTTCACAAAGCGAACGCAGCATTATGAAAACAGTGAACCAATGGCAGGTTTTGCATCTTCGGGATGCGCTGCAAAATGAAAACGGCGTAAAGTGGGCGTTCGGATATGATTATAGTCCGGAAGGAAAACTACCATACCTTAGTCATGTGTATGCAGCAAAAGCCTATTATGCGCCCAAAAATAAATATTTTTCAAAGGATGGCTATTACAGTCATGTTGAGGGCGCGATGTATAGGTCAACAGATACAATGTTTTTACTTAATGGAAAACAAGTATATAACATGGTACAAAACATAGGATATAAAATTGCTCAGCCTACTTTATCTGCAAAAACCAAGCTTTATAAGAATTTAAATAGAAATATTGAAGATGATTTAGACGATATAGAAAAAGACTATTTATATTGGTGGTTTTTGGGGGTGCCACCTGATGGCAACTGTATGGATGTTATATCTTATTTCGACAGCGGTGAGTTTGTTGCCGGTGTTAAATATGCCACGCGGATCGATATAGGCGTTCGACCGGCATTTTATCTAAATGAGGCAAATGCTGTGATAAAATCGGGCAGCGGAACGGAAACCGACCCGTACATACTCGACGGAAAAGCGCAGGAATACACAACTGTATATGTAAATAACGAACAAATGCAGTTTGACGAGCAGCCGGTATATGAAAATGACCGACTGTTGGTACCTGTTCGAGCAATATTTGTAGAACTCGGCGCCGAAGTTGAATGGGATGCGGAAGACGAGATTATTACCGCAAAGGATAGCGAGCATAACGTGGTAATGCAGATAGGTAATCCCGATATGGGAACCGGGACAGAGATAATAACGCTTGATGTTCCGCCGAGATTGATAGGTGACAGAACAATGGTGCCTCTCAAGGCGGTGGCAAAATCTCTTGGAGCAAGAGTCAGATATATAGAGGATCTTGACAGAGTATCAATAGACAAGCCGACGCTGCCAATGGATTTCGGTCCCGGAGTTGGTCATGAAAACTGGCAGCAGGATCCGGAATTGAGACAAAGAATGGAAGCGGACAACTGGTATCCTGACTATACAATGTTGGATTATCCAAGATATTGGGTAGAAAATGATATTGATTAAATATCTTTGAAATATAACAAAGATGTTTGTTGAAGTGTTTGGATCAAAACGCTTGACAAAATCAAAAAAATAATATATAATAATCATAGAAAGAGAAACGGCAGAGCGTAAAAACGGTTTGGCCGCTTCGACGATTGAAAATTAACAACCGCTAAAGTCCGGTCAAAACTTAAGGCGGTTGTTATTTTTTATTGCACCGATGGTGCAAATACTGTAAAAATTACAGCAATTACCATCAGAGCAAAAACTATTTTGAAAAATAAATTTTTCATAAGCATCACTCCTTTCTTTATGTCTTAAACACGATGTTATGTGTTTAGAAAGGAATGAAGCGACCAACCGTCCTTACGTTTCTATCTCTGCCTTTTACGATCGCGCGTTTTATTCGCGCAAAGGTGTTTCTCCGCACGGGAAAATTCCGTACTTGCAGCTTTGACTGCCGAATATATTCTACCACAATTTAACAAATTATTCAAGTTACAGATATGTTACACGGACAGATCGGTGCCGGGATTTTATTTAAAAATCCAAACGTTTTGGGCGACGGGGCAGGAATTTTGTTAATAATTCCCTTTGAAATTTTTGAAAAATGCGGCTAAAATAATAGCTGTTGATTTTTTAGAAAGACGAGGTATATTCATGCCGAATAATCAGTTCCAAAGAATGGTGTTCGCGTTTCTGACAGTTATTGTGACGGTCCACGCCTATGTGTTTTACAGTTTGTACGTTATAAACGGAGGAACCTTTATGTCGCTCACAGGAGAGACGAGCGTCCTCGGGGCGATCCGCTCCATGGGCGGCGTCAGCGTGTTCGGGTTCCCGATGCCGATATGGGCGGTCGTCGCGATTGAGTTCGTTTTGGCCTATTCGCTTGAGGTGCTTATGGGAAGTCCTTGCTCGTTCAAGCTTGCGGCAAAGGTGTTCGATCCGCGCAAGACCCATCCCGCGCTTTTTGAGACCGCGATAATCTGCGCGACCGTCGGTCTTATGTGCCCCGCAATGAGCTTTATCGCCGCGTGGCTTTATTATCCGTACCACGAGGGGTTTAATATTTTCACGCTGCTCGCGAATTGGCTGAAGCTCGTGTGCTTCAACTTCCCGTTCGCGTTTTTCTCGCAGCTGTTCTTTATCCAGCCGCTTATCAGAACCGTGTTCGGCTTTTTGTTCCGCCGTGACATTGCCAAAAGGAAAAACGCCGCGGCAAAGCCCGAGCGTAACGCGAATTCCGCCGTTGCGGCCTGAAAAACCGCCGCGTAAATACCGCCCTCGCAGCCCGAGGGCTTTTTTGTTTTTTGCCCGAAAATTAAATTTGTGCAAACTGCATAAAAATATTTATAATTATTGGTTATTATTCGGTTGCCTTTTTGAGCCTTATGATGTAAAATTAAATAGTTAGGGTATAATTTTAATACGTATATTATTAAATAATTTTACATATCGGAGGTAAATCTATGAAAGTTTACGAGACTTCAAAAATCAAGAACTTCTGTCTGCTGGGCCACGGCAACGCCGGCAAGACAAGTCTGGCGGAGGCCATGCTCTACACCGCCGGAAACATCGACAGAATGGGCAAGACACAGGACGGCACGGCCGTTATGGATTTTGACCCCGAGGAGATCAAGCGCAAATTTTCGATCTCCGCCGCGCTCGCGTCCTGCGAGTGGAACGGCAACAAGCTGAATATTCTCGACACGCCCGGATATTTTGACTTTGTGGGCGAGGTTCAGCAGGTTTTGCGCATCACCGACGCGGCGATCATCGTTATCTCGGGCGAGGCGGGCCTTTCGGTAGGCGCCGAGAAGGCGTGGAAATACTGCGAGGATTACGGCATTCCCAAGATGATATTCATCAACAAGGTCGACGACGACCGCGTTGACTATCAGAAGGTCCTGCAGCAGCTCAAGGACAAATACGGAAAGAAGATAGCGCCCTTCCAGCTCCCGATCAAGGATGGCGACAAGATCACGGGATTTGTTAACGTGGTTGAGCAGGAGGCCAGAATTTTTGACGGCAACCGCACGATTACGGGCGAGATGCCCGCTGGCATCGAGGACGAGCTCGAGGAGAACCGCGAGATGATCAAAGAGGCGGTAGCCGAGCAGTCCGAGGAGCTTATGGAGAAATATTTCGAGGGCGAGGAGTTCACCCTGCCCGAGATGTACGCGGCCCTGCGCTCCGGCGTGGCCGAGGGCGACATTGTTCCGGTCCTCTGCGGAAGCGCGACCAAGAATTTGGGCATTCCCTCGCTGATGAATGCGATCAACGCGTACTTCCCGGCTCCCAACGACAGAAACGCGAGCTTCACCGCCAAGGGCCCCGGCGACAAGGAGATCGAGCTTAAGGTCGACTCGGGCGACACGCTGAGCGCGCTGGTGTTCAAGACGGTCGCCGATCCGTATGTCGGCAAGCTGTCATACTTCAAGGTGTTCTCGGGTGTTATGACTCCCGACACCACGGTTTATAACTTAAACCGCGACTGCAACGAGAAGATAGGCAAGATCTACACCATGCAGGGCAAAAAACAGAGCGAGATCGCACAGCTCAACGCGGGCGACATCGGAACCGTCACCAAGCTTTCAAAGACCAAGACGGGCGACACCTTGAGCCGCGTGGGTAATCCCTGCATGCTTGACGGAATAAAGTTCTCAAAGCCCAACATGGAGCTTGCGGTCGTATCGCAGAAGAAGGGCGACGAGGACAAGATCGCGCAGGGCCTCATCAAGCTTATGGACGAGGATCAGACCTTCGCGTTTGAGACCAACAAGGAGACGCGCCAGCAGCTCCTCAAGGGCCTCGGTGATCAGCATATCGACGTTATCGTTTCAAAGCTCAAGAACAAGTTCGGCGTTGACATCTCGTTTGAGACGCCCAAGGTTGCGTACCGCGAGACGATCCGCAAAAAGGTAAAGGTAGAGGGCAAGCACAAGAAGCAATCGGGCGGACACGGTCAGTACGGCCACGTTTGGATCGAGTTTGAGCCCAGCACAGAGGAAGGCCTGACGTTTGAGGAGAAGATTTTCGGCGGCAGCGTTCCGAAGGGCTACTTCCCGGCGGTTGAAAAGGGCTTGCAGGACGCTATGAAGCACGGAATACTGGCGGGCTATCCGATGGTCGGCCTCAAGGCCACGTTGGTTGACGGCTCGTATCATGACGTTGACTCATCCGAGATGGCGTTTAAGATGGCGGCGTCGCTGGCCTACAAGGCGGGAATGCCCCAGGCCTCGCCCGTGATCCTTGAGCCTATCGGCCACCTTAAGGTTTACGCGCCCGACAGCTACACCGGCGACATTATCGGCGACATCAACAAGCGCCGCGGCCAGATGCTGGGCATGGAGCCCATAGGCGGCGGAATGACTATGATCGAGGGCGAGATCCCGATGGCCGAGATGCACACCTACGCGTCCGACCTGCGCTCAATGACCCAGGCCAGAGGCGACTTTGAGTTCGAGTTCGAGCGTTATCAGGAAGCGCCGCAGAACATTATCGATAAGATAATCGCAGACTCGGAGAAAAATTAAAGCGAATAAGCGTTCGGTATTCGCGGAATAATAAGGGCGGAGATTGTTTCCGAAAATTTTAATGGAGATGATATTATGTCCGAAAATAAGACCGACTATACCGAGTATCTTATAATCGGCGGCAACGGCGCCGTTGTGGGAATCCGCGACGACGCGCCGCCCGAGGCGAAGCGGGAATATCAAAAGCTCGCGCGCCTCAACAAAAACGCGTGACCCAAAAGAGCCGCCTCGCGGCTCTTTTGACTTGGATTGACTAAAAGCAATTATTGTAGTATAATATAAGCGGAATATATCGGAAGGGGTGAGCGATTATGAAAAATATGCCGAATGATTTGCTTAATGAGACCGCGCGCGCACTGCGCGAGGTTTTTGGAAAAAGCCTCAAAAGCGTGATTTTGTACGGCTCATATGCCCGCGGTGATTTTGACGGTGAGTCCGATATAGACGTTCTTGCTTTAATTGATATGGACAAAACGGAGCTGCATAAATATCGGCGCCGTGTGTCGGAAATATCAAATGACCTGGATTTAAAGTATGACACGCTTCTTTCAATTAAATTGCAGGACAAGACAACCTTTGAAAAATATAAATCGGCTTTGCCGTTTTATCGTAATGTGATTAAGGAAGGAGTGTCGGTAAATGTATAGCTCCGAGATCAGAGATTTGTCAAAATACAGACTCGAAAGAGCGAAACAGGATTTAAAAGATGCACAAAAAACTCTTGAGCTTGAGATGTACTCAGTTGCGGCCAACCGTTCGTATTACGCCATATTTCATGCAGCAAGGTCGGTTCTGGCTCTGAAAATGACAGACTATAAGAAACATTCCGGTGTAATCAGCGGATTTAGAAAAGATTTTATTAAAACAGGTATTTTTGACAAGAAAATGTCGGCGATAATAAAAAACGCATTCGACTTAAGGTCGGAAACGGATTACGAGGATTTTTATATAATACCGAAGGAAGATGTGATCGCACAGGTCAAGGAAGCGGAATATTTTATTAATAATATTGAAAATTATTTGGCGCGTGAACTCGAATTATAAAAGCTGCTATCCGAGCAGCTTTTTTATTATTTTTTCGCCTTTTTTGACGGTGAGCTGCACGCAGGCTCCGGTGAAGGCTCCGGTGATAATTCCGGCGATGATCAGGTATGGCAGGTACCAGAAGATCCCCGGTGTGGCGGTTATGATCACCGCGACGCAGATCTGGGCTGCGTTGTGGATCACCGCGCCGATAACGCTTACCGCCCAGAGGTTCTTTTTAAGGGGCGTTTTTATCAAAAGACTTTCCGCCGCAAGACAGAGCAGCCCGCCTGTCATGCTGTAAGCGAGGGTCATGATCTGGCCCGAGAACACGCTGCCCAGAAACACGCGGATCACCAGGATTATAAACGCGTCGCGCGGCCCGAGGACCGCTAAGGCGAACAGCGTCACCACGTTCGCGAGGCCGAGCTTGATCCCGGGTATGGCGGAAAGAGGCGGTATCTGCGCCTCGAGCACAAATATGGTCAGGGCGATCGCGGTCAGCACGCCCATCAATGTTATCCGTCTCACGCTTAATTTCATTTTTTACCTCCCGGTCACAGCGTCAATTTCGCCGCCGTCTCCGCTTACGATCCGCACTGTCAGCTTGTGGGGCAGACAGACAATCGGATAGGACGCGTCGGTGATCTTCCCTTGTTTGATGCACACCTTGTCGGGGCAGTCCGCCTCGGTTATCGAAACGGCGCCGTCCTCGACATGCGCTATGTTATAGCCGCCGCCCGACTCGATTTTAAGATCGTACGGCTCATCGACGGCGCTCAGGTCTATTCGTTCGACGACTTCTCCGTCTCTTATGATCTCGGCGGTTTTCCCGCCCTCGGCTTTGCCGCCGCGGAACAGGATAACAGCCGCGCAAAGCAGCGCCGCCAGCGCGAAAATCATGATTAAATGTCTGTTTTTCATGGGTTAAAACTCAACCTCCCGACCTTTAAATTATAACATTTTCACGGCGGTTTTGTCAATTTTATTTGCCATTTGGGGCCGCATTTCCGCGCGTTTAAAAATTTTTGGTTGTTTTGTCAACTTTTTAAGGGCGCGCCGCAAATCTTTTGTAATATTTGCGTTAAATTAATGCTTGTTTAATAAGCCTTAAAATGGTATACTTAAAGTAAGAAAAAGCTAACTTCTGCTCAGAGGTGAATTAAAATGAATTATACCATGCTTACCGATTTCTATGAGATCACGATGGCAAACGGATATCTGGAGTGCGGAATGGGCGACCGCATTGCCTATTTTGACATGTTTTTCCGCCAGGCTCCGGATGAGGCGGGCTTCGCGATAATGGCGGGCGTGGAGCAGCTTATCGAGTATCTGAAAGGTCTTAAATTTACGAAAGACGATATTGATTACCTTCGCGAAAAAAATATGTTCTGCGAGGAATTTTTAAACTATCTTGAAAATTTTGAATTCAAATGCGATGTCTGGGCCATTCCCGAGGGCACGCCGATCTTCCCGGGCGAGCCGCTGGTGACGGTGCGCGGCCCCATTATCCAGGCCCAGTTTATCGAGACAATGATCCTTCTCACCGTAAATCACCAAAGTCTGATCGCGACAAAGAGCAACCGCATTGTCCGCGCGGCGGACGGAATTCCCGTTATGGAGTTCGGCTCGAGGCGCGCTCAGGGCTATGACGGCGCGATTTACGGCTCAAGGGCCGCCTATATCGGCGGCGTCGCGGGCACGGCCTGCACCATAAGCGAGAGAATGTTTGACATCCCGGCGCTGGGCACAATGGCCCACAGCTGGGTTCAGAGCTTTGACAGCGAGTATGAGGCGTTCCGCGCCTATGCCGAGTGTTATCCCGAAAACTGCACACTGCTTGTTGACACCTACAACGTTTTAAAAAGCGGTATCCCCAACGCGATCCGCGTGTTTAACGAGGTTTTAAAGCCCAAGGGGATCACAAAGTGCGGTATCAGGATCGACAGCGGCGACATAACCTATCTGTCAAAAAAGGCGAGAAAGATGCTTGATGACGCCGGATGGACGGAGGCCGCGGTGTGCGCGTCAAACTCGCTTGACGAGTACATAATCCGCGACATACTCCAGCAGGGCGCCAGAATTGACTCGTTCGGCGTCGGCGAGAGGCTTATCACCTCAAAGTCCGAGCCCGTGTTCGGCGGGGTGTACAAGCTTGTCGCCATAGAGCACGGCGGCGAGATCATACCGAAGATAAAAATCAGCGAGAACGTTCAGAAGATAACCAATCCTTATTTCAAAAAAGTCGTCCGCCTTTATTCAAAAGAGACGGGCATGGCGATCGCGGACGTGCTTACCGCGTATGATGAGAAAATTGACGACACAGAGCCTTATGAGATATTCGACCCGCAGAACACCTGGAAGCGCAAGCGCGTGACCGATTTTAACGCGGTCGAGCTCCAGGTTCCGATATTCAAAAACGGAAAGCAGGTTTATTCCCCGCCTTCGTTAAAGGAGGTCAGGGCCTATGCCGAAAAGGAGCTTGATCTCATATGGGACGAGGTAAAAAGATTTGAGAACCCCCACACTTATTATGTCGACCTGTCGCAGAAGCTGTGGGACATAAGGTACAATTTGCTTAAGAGCTACAACGCGTAAACCGGCAACCAATTAATTTATCTTACATAAAAGAAAGGATATTATGATGCAGGAAAATCCATTGCAAGCTTATAATCTGGACAGATTGGGAATTATCGGCATGAAAGGGTGCGAGGAGCTGGCCGAAAAGGTGGACGGGCATCTTAAAAATTTCTGCGAGAAGAGCGGGATCAATGTGAAATCGTTTCTGATCCCCGCCGAGTGCTCAAGGTTCGGCACCGGCGAGGCCAAGGCCGTGATTTCACACTCGGTGAGGACGTATGACATCTATATCATATGCGATCCGTACAACTACGGCGTGACCTACAAAATGTACGGTCTTGACCACCCGATGAGCCCCGACGATCATTATCAGGACTTAAAGCGTATTATCTCGGCGCTGGGCGGCAAGGCGAAGCGCATCACGGTCATAATGCCGATGATGTACGAGGGCAGACAGCACAGGAGAATCACCCGCGAGTCGCTTGACGCGGCAATGATGCTCCAGGAGCTGACCAATATGGGCGTTGACAACTTCATCACGTTTGACGCTCATGATTCGAGAGTGCAGAACGCCATACCGCTCAAGAGCTTTGAGAATGTGCGCCCCACCTATCAGATGATAAAGGCGTGTCTCAGATACAAGCCCGAGATCATCTTAGAGCCCGACGAGACGCTTATCGTTTCGCCCGATGAGGGAGCCATGGGCAGATGTATGTACTATTCATCGGTTCTCAGCATGGACCTTGTAATGTTCTACAAGCGCCGCGACTACTCGAGGGTCGTAAACGGAAAAAATCCCATTGTGGCTCATCAGTTCCTGGGCAAGGATATAAACGACAAGAACGTTATCGTGGTCGACGACATGATCGCTTCCGGCGAGTCGCTGCTGGACGTTGCCAAGGAGCTTAAAAAGCGCCATGCCAAGAGGGTTATCGTGTTCTCGTCCTTCGGCCTCTTTACCGAGGGCGTCGAGAAGTTCAACAAGGCGCATGAGGAAGGCCTGATCGACGCGGTTTTCACGACCAACACGGTCTACAGACGGCCCGAGCTTAAGGACTGCGAGTGGTACCACGAGGTCGACATGTCAAAATTTATCGGTCTGATCATCAGACAGATCAACGGCGACTGCTCGATCAGCGAGTTGCTCACTCCCATGAAAAAGATCAACAGGATACTTGAAAAATACAAGTCCGGAGAGATGGCTTAAAAATGAATAATTTAAAACGCGCGCCCGAAAATGTTTTGGGGTCGGCGCGGCAAAGGGATTTTATGGCGCGGGTCTTGGAGCTGAACCGTATGAGGTCGGCTCCGCCCGCGGCCTTTGTTGAAACCTACGGCTGCCAGCAGAACGTCAGCGATTCCGAGAAGCTTTCGGGAATGCTGCGGGATATGGGCTACCGAATGATAAGCTCCGCCGAGGGAGCGGATCTGGTGATCTTCAACACCTGCGCCGTGCGGGAGAACGCCGAGCTTAAGGTGTTCGGAAACTTAGGCGCCTTAAAGCACAACAAACGCAGGAACCCCGAAATGCTGATCGGCGTGTGCGGCTGCATGACGCAGCAGGAGCATATTGCCGAGACGATCAGGAAAAAATATAAGCATGTGGATATGGTGTTCGGCACCCACGCGCTCTATCGCTTCCCCGAAATTTTGTGCGGAGCTTTGGAGGGCGGCAGGATCGTTGACATTGAGGGCGGCAGCGGAACGATCACCGAGAATGTCCCGGTTCTCCGCGAGGCGCCGCCTCTTGCAAAGGTGCCGATAATGTACGGCTGCAACAACTTCTGCACATACTGCATCGTGCCGTATGTGCGCGGCAGGGAACGCAGCCGTGACGCCGCCGACATCATAGCCGAGTGCGAGAGCGCGGCAGGCCAGGGTTACCGCGAGGTCATGCTGCTCGGGCAGAACGTTAATTCCTATGGCAATGATCTGAGCGGTGGACTGTCGTTCGCGGGGCTTTTGCGCGAAGTGTGCAGAATTGACGGGATAGAGCGCGTCCGCTTTATGACCAGCCACCCGAAGGACATATCGGACGAGCTGATACGGACGATGGCCGAGGAGAAAAAGATATGCAAACAGCTCCACCTGCCGATACAGTCAGGCTCCGACAGAATTCTCAAGGCAATGAACCGAAAATACACCCGCGCGGAATATATGGAAAAGCTGCGAAAAATCCGCGCCGCGATGCCCGATATAGTGCTTACCACAGACATAATCTGCGGCTTCCCCGGCGAGACGAACGAGGATTTTGCCGAGACCTTGAGCGTTCTCCGCGAGGCGGAATACGACATGATATTCTCGTTCATATACTCAAAGCGGGTCGGCACGCCCGCGGCCGAAATGCCCGACTGCCTGACCGACGAGGAAAAGCATAAAAATTTTGATGAGATGATAAAGGTTCAGAACGAGATATCCAAGAAAAAGAATTTGGAGTATTTAAACACCGACCAAATCGTGCTTATCGAAGGGCGCAGCAAGACCGATCCCGAGACCGTCACCGGCAGGACCGAGGGCGGAAAGATCGTCAACATAAGCTGCCCCGGAATGAGCGGCGGCGAGAAGGACGCGCTGACGGGCGAGCTTTTGAGCGTCAGGATTATGGGCGCGCGGACATGGTCGCTTCAAGGTGAATATATAAAGAAATAAAGGAGAAGGAAATGCAAAACGAGGAAATTTTTGAAAAGGCCCGCGAGCTTGGCGAGCTCATCCGAAGCAGCGAGACAAAAAAGCGCTCGGACGAGACAAGCCGCGCTCTGCTGGCCGACGACGAGGCCAAAGGCCTTATTGATAACTATAACAGAATAAGAGAGGAAAAAATGGCCGAGTATTCTGGCAAGACCCCGACCAAGGAGGAGGCGCAGGAGGTTAACGATTATCTCCAGCGGGAGTTTGAAAAGCTGACGGTAAATCCGATAATCAAGGATTACCTCGAGGCCGCCCGCGACTATGAGATGCTGCTGGGCCGCATGGACGGAATACTCAAGCACTTTATTGTGGGAGAGCAGGAGGGCTGCAGCGGAAGCTGCGCGACCTGCGGCGGCTGCCACTGATGATAATAGACAAAAACAAGCTGACGCCAATGATGCGTCAGTACTTTGACGTCAAGGACAAATATGACGGCTGCATACTGATGTACCGTCTGGGCGATTTTTACGAGATGTTTTTTGAGGACGCCCTCACCGCGGCGAAGGTCCTTGACATTGCGCTGACCGGCCGCTCGTGCGGCCTTCCCGAGAAGGCGCCCATGTGCGGCGTTCCCTTTCATTCTGTGGATAGTTATATAGTGAAGCTCGTTGCCGCCGGCTACAATGTGGCGGTGTGCGAGCAGGCGGAGGACCCGTCCGAGGCGAAGGGCATTGTCCGGCGCGAGGTGATCCGTGTGATAACCCCGAGTACCATAATGGACACCGCCGCATTGGACGAGAGAAAGAACAACTACCTCTGCTCGTTCGTCAAGGACGGCGGCGATATAGGCCTCACGTTTATTGACATCACGACCGGCGAGGCGTTTTGCGGCGAATACGGGGGCGCGACCGCCGAAAGCGGCGCGTTTGACGCCCTGACCCGCTTTGAGCCCGCCGAGATCATTATGAATATTGAAGCGTACGAAAACGACCGGCTTTTGGAGAGAATTAAAGGCGGGTTTAATTGTTTCGTGCGCAATTATTACGATTGGGCCTTTTTGAGCGACGAGGCCGAAAAGACCGTTCCCGCCCAGTTCGGCGAGGAAACGGCGGGCGACTTAAAACAGGGGAGCGGCGTTATGTTCCGCTCAATGGGCGGCGCGCTGCGCTTTTTGATCGAGACCCAGAAAAGCGAGCTCAGCAGCATAAAGGAGCCCGAGATAATCAGCGAGAGCCCAGTCATGCTTATCGACGCCTACAGCATGCGCAACCTTGAGATAACCGAGACGATCCGCGGCGGCTCGTATAAGGGCAGCCTGCTCAGCATATTGAGCAGGACCAAGACCGCTATGGGCGGCAGGATGCTGAGAAGAATGATAACCGCGCCGCTGCTCAACAGGATAGCGATAACCAACCGCCTTATCGCGGTTGACGAATTTTTCAAAAATCCCATGCTGCGCGCCGAGACCGCGGAGCTGCTGTCCTCGATAAAGGACATAGAACGCACGATAACCAAGGTAGCCTACAAGACCGCCAACTGCCACGACCTGCTCAATCTCGCCGCGTCGTTTGAAAATCTGCCGAGGCTCAAAGAGCTTCTCGGCGGCTGCGGGAGCAAGCTGATACGCGAGCAGCTTCGGAGCCTTGACGATCTGAGCGACATAAGAGAGCTGATATTAAACTCGATCGACGGCGACGCCCCGGTCTCGCTCCGAAACGGAAACATGATCAAAAAGGGCGCCGACGAGGAGATCGACCGTCTGCGCGATCTGCGCGACAACGGCAAAAACTGGCTTATCGGCATGGTCGAGGAGGAAAAGAAGAACACCGGGATCAAGACCATGAAGCTGGGCTACAACAAGGTTTTCGGATATTATATCGAGGTCAGCAACGCCCAGACCGAGAACGTTCCCGATTATTTTATCAGGAAGCAGACGCTGGTAAACGGCGAGAGATACATAACCCCGAAGATCAAGGAGCTTGAGGAGCAGATACTCACGGCCGACACCAAAGTGACCGACCTTGAGTATGAAATGTTCTGCAGGGTGCGCGACGAGGTCGGTGAAAATTGCGAGCGCGTCCGCGCCACGGCCTCGGCGGTGGCAATGATAGATGTGCTGTGCTCGCTGGCGGCCGTGGCCGAGGAGCGCGGCTATGTCATGCCGACCGTAACAAACTCCGACAGGATCGTGATCAAGGACGGCCGCCACCCGGTGGTCGAGGCGCTGAACCGCTCGGCTCTGTTCATTCCGAACGACGCCGACCTTGACAACCGCGAGAACCAGATCGCGATAATAACCGGCCCGAACATGGCCGGAAAATCGACATACATGCGCCAGATCGCGGTGATAACCTTAATGGCGCAGATGGGAAGCTTTGTGCCCGCGGCCTCGGCGGAGATCGGGATAGTTGACAGGATATTCACCCGCGTCGGCGCGAGCGACGATTTGAGCTCTGGCGACAGCACGTTTATGGTCGAGATGAAGGAGGTCGCGTATATCCTCGACAACGCCACGCGGAACAGTCTGATAATCCTTGATGAGATAGGCAGAGGCACCAGCACCTATGACGGCCTCAGCATAGCGTGGGCTGTGGTCGAGCATATTGCCGACGTGAAAAAATGCGGCGCGAAAACCTTGTTCGCGACCCATTACCACGAGCTCACCGAGCTTGAGGAAAAGATAAAGAACGTAAAGAATTACTGCATCGCCGCCCGCAAAAAGGGCGACAACATAACGTTTTTGCGCAAGATAATACGCGGCGGAGCCGACGAGAGCTACGGCGTTGAGGTCGCGGCGCTGGCGGGCGTTAAGAAGTCAGTCATAAGGCGCGCCAAGGAGATCGCCGCCGACCTTGAGAGCCGCGACAAAAAGCAGGTCAGCACGGTGGGAGTGAGAACCGCCGCGGACAGAAAAAGGCCGGGGATCGACGATCAGCTCGACTTTTTCGGCGGCGGCGAGAGCCCGGTCGTGAGCAAGCTTAAAGGAATGGATCTGAACACGCTGACCCCGATCGAGGCCTTGACGAAATTATACGAGCTCAAGGCCGAGGCCGAGAACGAGTAATATTTAAGGGACAGCCGCCGAAGGCGGTGAAAATATAACGAGGTGAAAACTATGCCGAACGAGATACGGGTGCTGCCCGAAAATGTGGCCGACAAGATCGCCGCGGGAGAGGTTGCCGAGCGGCCGAGCGCCGTTGTGAAGGAGCTTACCGAAAACGCGGTCGACGCCGGAGCCGACAAGATAACCGTCGAGATAAGAAACGGCGGTGTGAAGCTCATCAGAGTCACCGACAACGGCTGCGGAATTCCGCGAGACCAGGTAAAGACCGCGTTTCTGCGCCACGCCACAAGCAAGCTGAGAAGCGAGGCCGATCTTTATAAAATTTCGACCATGGGCTTCCGCGGCGAGGCGCTGTCCAGCATCTGCGCTGTGGCGAAGGTCGAGGTGATAACCCGCACCGCCGACGACGAGGTCGGCGCGCATTATGTTGTTGACCACGGCGTTTGCGGCGAGGCGGACGAGATCGCCTGCGGCGTTGGAACTATCATGACGGTCGAGGACCTGTTCCAGAACGTTCCGGCCCGCATGAAATTTTTGAAAAAGGACAGCACCGAGGCGGGCTATGTGTCCGATCTTATGACGCGGCTTGCGCTGTCGCGCCCCGATATAGCCTTTGAATATATCTGCGACGGCAAGACCGTTTTTGTGACAAGCGGCGACGGGGACCTCAAAAATGTGATACTCAAGGTTTACGGCCTGAAATTCGCCAAGGCCGTGATGCCGGTCAGCTACACCGAGGGCGGAGTCACGATAGTCGGCGCGGCGGGCAGACCGGAGGAGCTTTCGTTCGGGAACCGAACGCGCCAGACCGTGTTTGTCAACGGCAGATACATAAAGAACCACGTTATCGCCAAGATAGCGGAGGAGGCCTTCCGCAACGCCTTAATGGTGGGAAGATTTCCGTTTTTTGTGCTTGACATAAAGCTGCCGCCCGAGCTGGTTGACGTTAACGTTCACCCGGCCAAGACCGAGGTGAAGTTCGCCAACGAGAAAGAGCTGTACGACATAGTGTACCACGCCTTAAAGAACGCGCTCTACGGAACGCTTCCCCAAAAGGCACGGCCGGACAGTGAAAACGCGGCAGCCGCGCCGTCGTTTAAATCGTTCTCCGGCAAAAAACCGTCCGTGCTGCGCGACAGCGGAGCCGTCGGCGGCAGAATAAGCGAAAAGACGGTCAAGGAATATTTGGAATACACAAAGCCGAAGGCCGAGGGCTTTATCTTAAGCCCCCAGGCTCCCGCCGAAGAGCGTCAAACGCCCGGGGCGGACATAAATTCTTCCGCCTCGGCCAAAGCGGAGGCCCCTTTGAAGGAGAGTGGAGCGGCGGAGGCTCGGAGCATGGGCGGCGAAGAGGCGGAGGCCGAGCTTCAGCTCGCTATCGACGAGCCGAGCGATAACGCCGATATTTTTTCGGACTGCAAAATCGTCGGCCAGGTCTTTAACACATATATAATCCTTGCGTCGCATGACAAAATGTATATGATCGACCAGCACGCGGCCCACGAACGGGCGGGATTTGAGGAGCTCAAGGCGGCCAAGGCCGAAAACGAGCCGCTGTCGCAGCTTTTGCTTACCCCGATAGTGGTCAGTCTGACCCGCGGCGAGCACGAGGCCCTTATGGATAATATCGAAATGTTCCGAGGCTTCGGCTTTGAGATCGGCGACTTCGGCGGCGATTCGGTTGTGATAAACGAGACGCCGATCATCGCGCCCGACGATGATATAAAATCGCTGCTTTATGAGCTTTTAAACGCCGCGATCGACAATATCAGGCACCCCGTTGCCGATTTTGAGGAGCGGGCGCTTGACATGATCTCGTGCAAAAAGGCGATAAAGGCCAACGACAGGCTGACTTTGCCCGAGATGAGCACTATGGTCGAGCTTGTGTCCGAGCTTTATAAAAAGGGAATAAAGACCTGCCCTCACGGCAGACCGATAGTGACGAGCTTCACCAAGACCGAGATAGAAAAAATGTTCAAGCGTATTGTGTAGGCGGAGGTGCGGAATGAGCAAGCCGAAAATAGTCGGGGTCGTCGGCCCCACAGCCTCGGGAAAGACCGATTTCGCGATCGACCTTGCCCTCAAAAGGAACGGCGAGGTCGTGTCCTGCGACTCGATGCAGATATACCGCGGCATGGACATAGGCACGGCGAAGCCGACGGCGGACGAGACGCGGGGAGTGCCGCATCACATGATAGACATTGCCGACCCGAGCGAGGAGTTCAGCGTGGCGAGATTTGTGAAAATGGCGCGCGCCGCGATCGACGATATTTTAAGCCGCGGAAAACTGCCCGTTCTCTGCGGCGGCACAGGCCTTTATTTTGACAGCGTGGTGAGCAACATAAGCTTCACCGAGAGCAGGTCCGACCCGGAATATCGCGCGGAGCTCAAGGCGCTCGCCGAGAAAAACGGAGCGGAGCATGTTCATGAAATGCTGAGGGCGGTCGACCCGAAAGCCGCAGAAGACATCCACCCGAACAATCTGCGCCGCGTTATCCGCGCCCTTGAGATTTACCGAACGACCGGCAGGCCGAAATCGGAGCTTGACATAGAGCAGCGCGGCGAGCCGCTCTATGACGCGGAAATATACGGCCTTTTAAGGCCCCGCGAGGAGCTTTATGAGCGCATAAACAAAAGGGTCGACATAATGCTCGGGCGCGGGCTTGAGGCGGAGGTCCGCGGGCTTATTGAGAACGGGGCGGATTTGAATTCCACCGCTATGCAGGCCATAGGCTACAAGGAAATGGCGGAATATATCCGCGGCGAATGTTCCCTGAGCGAGGCGGCGGAAAAAATAAAGCGCGAGAGCCGCCGCTACGCCAAGCGGCAGATGACATGGTTCAGGCGCAACAAAAACATAAAATGGATCGAGATAAAAGAATAAGCCGAGGCAGTCCCGGCTTATTTTTACAATTCAATTACATTTATCCAACAAGTCTATGAGAATTGTTTACACAATCAGATTATTACCTTATAATAAATCTGTGTAATATCGGGCGTTTGCGCCTCGGTTTTGCGCGTTTTCAGAGTGCAGGCTGATTGGAGGTCCTGGCATTGGCTGATGCTGCCGACAATTCAAATAAAAGATTGAAAAACAGACGTAAAAGAAGCATAAAAAAGGGTGTTTTTTTGATACCCAAAACTGTCGCGGTATTTGCGGTTGTTTTTCTGCTGATAAGCGTTTTTTTCAGATCGGGCAGCTCGGTCAACACGTTTGCCGCGCTTAAGGGGAACATAGAGGAATACGTTAGCTCCGACGGATATATATTCCGCGACCAGACATTGGTCGAGTCGCCGACCGACGGATACTTTGAGTGCGTGGCCGACGAGGGCGAGCGCATTGTTGAAGGCGCCACGCTGGCGACCGTTTACAAAAACAAGGTGGACCCTGCCGTGACCGAGGAAATAGCCGACATCCACAAAAAAATCAACGCGATCGAAAATGACCGCGTCTCGGCAGATGTCTATTCGGGCAGCGCCGTTAAAATTGAGGTTGACATAGCCGATCACGCCCGCAGCCTGTCACGGGTGCGGAGCGGCGGCAAATTTTCGGATATACAGTCGGAAAAGGACGAGATCGACGGATTTATTTCCGCCAAGCAGTCCTCGACCGAGGGAGGCGAAACCGATGAGGAGCGTCTGGGCGAGCTCAACGCCAGGCTCCACTCGCTTGAATCCTCGGGCGAGTACTCGGGCGAGTATATATACTCGCCGACGCCGGGTGTTTTCTCGTCAAGGATCGACGGATATGAGCAGGAGCTCAATATTTCAATGCTCGACAACGCCACTCCGAGCTATTTGAATAGCATAAAACCGTCCGACGTTTCCGCGGGCGAGACCGTGGCGGCCGGCGAGACGGTCTGCAAGGTCATCAATAATTATGAGTGGTACTTCGCCGGAGTGATAACCGAAAAAGAGGCTGTGAATTTCAGCGTCGGCCAGAGCATAAATATAAAGTTTTACGATTTGTCCGACTCGATAGTGTCGGGAACCGTTACGGCGATCTCAAGGCCCGAGGGCGGAAAGGCGGCCGTGACGGTACATTCGACCGCCTATGTTGACTCGATCTACACCGCCTCGAAGGTGTCGGCCGAGCTGTTCACCGAGAGCGCCGAGGGCTTCAAAGTCCCGTCCGAGTCGCTGAGAGTGATCGACGGCAGGCAGGGCGTCTATGTGGTCCGCCTGGGAGTTGCGCGGTTCGCGCCGGTCGATCTTATATACAACAACAAGGAATGGGCGATAATCGAGCCAGCGCAGGAAAACGACGGCGAGATCGAGCTTGAGATATATGACGACGTGATCGTCAACACAAAGGGAATAGAAGACGGCGACGTGGTTCGCAGGTAGGGGGAATTAATATGCCCGATATAAAGCGGAATTATCTTGAAACGCTCGAAAAAGTCAGGGAAGCGGCCGCAAAATGCGGCAGGGACCCGGGCGAGGTGCGCCTTATAGCCGTTTCAAAGACCAAACCCATTGAATACGTCCGCGAGGCGGCGGAGGCGGGAGCGGTCGACTTCGGCGAGAACAGGCCGCAGGAGCTGGTTCTCAAGCAGGCGGAATATCCCGATTTAAGATGGCACCAGATAGGCACGCTGCAGCGCAACAAGGTTCGCCATATCGTGGGCAAATGCGCCCTAATCCACTCGGTCGACAGCCTGCCGCTCGCGCTTGAGATCGACAAGCGCGCGAAGGCTGCGGGAGTTGTTCAGGACGTGCTGATACAGGTCAACATAACAGGAGAGGAAACCAAGTCGGGCGTGTCGCCCGACGAACTTGAGGGGCTGCTCTGTGAGATCAAGGCTATGGAAAACGTAAACCCGACGGGACTTATGACAATATCCGTCGCGGGCAGCACTCCGGACGAGAACCGCGCGGTTTTCGGGCGGCTCAAGGAACTGGTGGACAGGTTCGGCCTTAAGGAACTTTCGATGGGAATGACTCACGACTATGTTGAGGCGATAGAGTGCGGGGCCACTATGGTGCGCGTGGGAACAGCGATATTCGGCGCGAGAGACTACGGCCCGAAATAATTTGTAAATTATTAAATTTTATATACTAAAATACTGAAATCAGGAGGAGAAGAAAATGGGAAGCTTTATGGATAAGATATACAACATGATGGGTGTTGACGTGGGAGATACCTATGAGGAGGAGTATTACGACGACTACGGCGACGAGGCCTATGACGAGCCGCCCCGCAGCGAGTATATGCCGAGCCGCAGAACAAGCAGCCGCAGCTCGCGGGTCAGCAAGTTTGAGGACGCGCCCCAGATGCGTCTGGTTATCATGCAGCCCCAGAACTTTGAGGAGTCCCGTGATATTGCCAACCACTTAAAGGAGCGCAAGCCCATTGTCGTGAACCTTGAGTATGTTGAAAAGACGGTGTCGCGCAGAATTGTCGATTTCCTGAGCGGCGCGGTTTATGCCCTCGACGGCGACATCAGAAAGGTCGCCAACCATATATTCCTGATAACTCCTTGCAATGTGGGAGTTGAGGAGGACGCCGAGGACGGTTACGGATACGGCGGATAAATCCTTTGGAAGCGGACAAGCTTATCGTTAAAAAGGCGCTCGACACGATCGCGCTCGCCGAGAGGCAGTATTCAATGAAGGCTCTCGGATTTCTCGATCCGAGGGAGCGGGCGCTTATCGAAAGAGAGATACGCGGCAGGGTCCCCGCCGATATGAAGTGCGAGTTTTTCGGCGGATACGACGAGGCGGAACGGAGCATGATGATATGCCGCCCCGAATATCTGCCCGCGGAATATGACGAGGTGATAACGGTTCTTGAGATTTCGGGCCGCGATATATCGGATCTTAACCACCGCGATTACCTCGGGAGCTTGATCGGACTCGGGATAAAGCGCGAAAACATCGGAGACATCGTGCCCGACGGCGAACGCTGCTATGTTTATATAAAGCCCGCGATGCTGAATTACGTCGGAGAAAATCTGACGAAGATCGGCAGGCGCGGCGTGCGCGTCACGAGGCGAAATTTGTCGGAAATACGGGTCCCTGAAAAGCCCGTGAAGCCGATAGCGGCGACGGTTCCGAGCCTGCGCCTCGACTGTGTGGCCGCGGCCGCGGCGGGAGTTTCGCGCGGCAAGGCGGCGGAGCTTGTCAAAGGCGAACGCGTTAAGCTGAATTTTGAGGAAGAAACAAGCGTCTCGGCGGCAGTGAACGAGGGCGACATTATCTCGATCCGTGGCTTCGGCAGGTTCAGGCTGTCGGAGATCCGCGGAACTACCCGAAAGGGCAGAACGGCGGTAATAATTGATAAGTATATTTAGTATATTAAAATCGAAAGTATTGGGAGGATTACTATGATTACACCCGCAGATATAGAAAGCAAGGAATTTAAAAAGGAAATGCGCGGCTACAGCATATCCGAGGTCAACAACTTCATGAAGGAAGTCGCCTTGAGCTATGAGAAGATCTATAACGAAAACCTGTCCGCCATGGACAGGATTGGCATGCTGAGCGACGCTGTGAAGCAGTATAAGTCAATGGAGGACACGCTGAGAAACGCGCTGTCGGTCGCGAAGGGCGCGAGCGATGAGATCAAGACCAACGCCCACGGCCAGGCGCAGGTTATTATCAGAGACGCCGAGACCAAGGCGGCCGAGATAATCAATCGCGCGGCCAAAGAGGTCGCCGAGATAAACCGCAAGTATGAGGAAATGAAGCGCAGCGTCGAGGTTTTCAGAGCCAAGACGGTGTCGCTGCTCAACTCGCAGCTTGAGGTCATAAAAGACTATTCAAAAATCAACGACGACGCGGACTCCAAGATACGCTCGAGCGCCGAGGCAGTCGAGGTCATAAAGAGCGAGATCGACGACATTCCCGATATGCCCGGGGACGTTCAGCCATCGGCCAATGAGCGCGTCGTGGCGGCGCTCGAAAAGGTGACCCAGGAGCTTCCGAGGATAAAACTTAACGAAAAAGGAGAGTATGTTGCCGCCGAGTAACAAAAAGCGGCAGCCTGTTTATGATATATGTTATAATCGGAATATCGGTTTTAATTCTTGATTTGATAACAAAACACGCGGCGGTTTCCGCCCTCGCCGGCGGCGCGGGGGTGCCGCTGATAGACGGCGTGTTTCACCTGACATATGTTGAAAACAACGGTATCGCCTTCGGCATGCTTGAAAATAAACGGATAGTGTTTGTCACATTATCCGTTATTATTCTTATTGCGCTTATTGCCTATCTGATAAAAGCCCCGCGGCGCGACGCGTGGCTCAAACTGGGTGCCGCACTGGTGATCTCGGGCTCTTTCGGCAACCTGATCGAGCGGGTCTTAAAGGGCTATGTGGTGGATTTTCTGGATTTCAGGCTGATCAATTTCCCGGTGTTCAACGTGGCGGACATGGCGGTGTGCGTCGGAGCGGCGGCGCTTGTCATTCATTTTCTGTTCGGCGGCGCCGAAAACAAAAATAAGCCGGAGGATTAGCGGAACTATGGAAATAAAGACGATCAAGATAACCGAGGACGGCGGAAGGCTTGACAAGCTGACTGCGGAGGCTTTGAGCGGAGTGACAAGGTCATATGCAAAAAAGCTGATAAACGCCAGAAATGTCACCGTGAACGGCGCGCCCGCCAAGCCGAACCGTATTCTTAAGGCGGGCGACGAGATAACCGTGAGCTTTCCGGAGCCCGCGCCGCTTGAGATCGTCCCCGAGGACATTCCGCTTGACATAGTATACGAGGACTCTTCAATGCTGATCGTCAACAAGTCGCAGGGCATGGTGGTGCATCCCGCGCCGGGCAATTTTTCGGGAACGCTGGTCAACGCGCTGATGTTCCATTGCGAAGACAGCCTCTCGGGAATAAACGGCGAGAAGCGCCCGGGAATTCTGCACCGTATCGACAAAGACACCTCGGGCCTGCTGATGGTGGCGAAAAATAACAGCGCCCACCAGAAGCTGGCGGATCAGATAAAGGTCCACAGCCTGACCCGCGCGTATAAGGCGCTGGTTCACGGAAATATAAAGCAGGACAGCGGAAGGATCGACGCGCCGATAGGCCGCCACCCGATAAACCGCAAAAAAATGACGATAACCGACCAAAATTCCCGCGAGGCCGTGACAAACTACCGTGTGCTCGAGCGTTTCGGGAGCTATACCCTTGTCGAGTGCGTGCTCGAAACCGGTAGGACCCACCAAATAAGGGTGCATATGTCCCATAACGGTCACCCGATAGTCGGCGACAAAACCTACGGCGTAAAAAAAGAGGAGTTCAATCTGAAGGGCCAGCTTCTCCACGCCTATAAGCTCGGCTTCGTCCACCCCGACACCGATGAATATATGGAGTTCACCGCCCCCCTCCCCGACTACTTTGAAAAGGTGCTTGAAATTTTAAGAAAGAATAATGAATAAAAAATATATTGTGAGTGTTTATAAAATATATTTTTATACAAAATAATTTAAAAACAGTATTGCATTTATTTGTGATTTGAAATATAATATATTTATAATGAAAGGACGTGAGTAACAATGGGTTATATGTCTGTGAGAGAAGTAGCGGATAAATGGGGAATGTCACAACGTCAGATAGCAACGCTTTGCTCGGAAAGCAGAATTTTGGGTGCTATAATGGATAAAAATATGTGGATTATACCATCTAATGCTGAAAAACCAAAAGATGCAAGAAAAGTTAAAGATATGAAAACTGATGGAATAGTACGCCCGTTTTTGAAATGGGCTGGTGGCAAAAGTCAGCTGATAAATGAAATAAAGCAATATTACCCTTTTAAACACGATATAATTACGAAGTATGCCGAACCGTTTGTCGGAGGTGGCGCCGTTCTGTTTGATATACTAAATAAATTTGATTTGGAAGATATTTATATTAGCGATATAAACGCTGAACTTGTCAATACATATATTATTGTACAGAAGCATATAGATGATTTGTTAGGATTATTATATATATATCAAAATGAGTATATTCCACTTGAAATGACAGAACGAAAAAAATACTATTTGTCAAAAAGAGAGCGATTTAACGAATTAAAGATAAATGGTAATAGAGTTGAAAATATTGAAAAAGCGGCTTTAATGATTTTTCTGAATAAAACTTGCTTTAATGGTCTTTATCGTGTAAACAAAAAAGGACTTTTCAATGTTCCTATGGGTGCATATAAAAATCCATTGATTTGTGATGAAACAAATTTATTAAAAGCATCTGAAAAGCTAAAAAATGTAAAAATTGTTTGTGGAGATTATATGGAGTCGGAAAAATTTATAGATAAGCATACATTTGTTTATTTCGATCCGCCATATAGACCAATTACTGACACATCAAGATTTACTGCTTACACAGAAAATAATTTTGATGATGAAAAACAAATTGAACTTGCAGAATTCGTAGAACTAATGAATAAGAAAGGGGCAAAAATTGTTGTCAGCAATTCCGATCCGACAAATTCATGCATTGATGATGATTTTTTTGATGTTCTTTATAAAAAACGTAATATAAAAAGGGTGCAGGCAACAAGAATGATTAATTGTAATGGTGAATCGAGAGGTCAAATAAAAGAGCTTTTAATTAGCAATTTTTAAGGAGTTAAGAAATGGAACAGAAACAATTTTATTACGATGTGGCATTTTCGTTTGCGGGTGAAGATCGAACATTTGTAGAGAAATGCGCAGAGATATTACGCTCAATAGGAATAAATGTGTTTTATGACAATTATGAAAAAGAAATCTTGGCAGGTAAAGACTTATTTTCTTTCCTTGGAGATATATATCAAAATCGCGCAAAATTTGCTATTGTTTTTATTTCTGAAAGTTATAAGAAGAAGGAGTGGACAAGACATGAATTGAAATTTATAAATTCAAGAGTATTTTCGCAACTTGAAGAATATTTGATTCCAATTAAACTGGATAATGCAGTTATAGACGAGATTCCTCCGACAATTGGATATATAGATGGAGAATCCCCTTTATATGTGGCTAAAATAATTGCAAAAAAACTAAAACCGAAATTTGACATTGATATGATGTTGATTGAGTTGAGTGATTTGCTTCCTAATTATGAATTGAAAATAGAAGATGAAAACGTGGTTTTTGATTCTGATATAGAAGAATTTCATGCAAAATATCCGCTAAGTTTAATGATGGAATTATATAGATGTAATTTGTTGTATGAGGCATTTGTTGGACCAGCCATCATACCAAACTAAGGAGGAATATATAATATGGTAAAAAGGAACTTTAATACATGGTTGTCTGGTTTTCGTGACAGTATAGCGGATTATGGCTATTATGTAGATTTTGAAAAAGTTATTAGAAATGTAGAAACAATTAAGGTAGAACTAAATATTTTGAATTCTCTTATTGGTTCAAAAAATATTGAAGCCGATTTTGAAAATTTGATTAAAAAATATCCTGAAGTCTTGAAGTGTATACCGTTGCTTTTGGCTGTTAGGGCAACAGAGATATATGCTATTGATAGTGACGGTGAATTTATATACAAATTTAATAATCCTAATTTATCGTTTGAGCAATATAAAATTTTTATGCGCAAAACCGGGTTATTTGATTTAATAGCAAACCATATTGTCAATAATCTTGTGGATTATGCTACTGGTGTCGAGACAGGGCTTGATTCAAATGGAAGAAAGAACCGTGGTGGTCATTTGATGGAAAATCTTGTTGAGAACTTTATCCGAAAAGCGGGTTTTACAAGGGATAAAACATATTTTAAAGAAATGTATATTAATCAAATTACCGAAAGATGGAAGGTTGATTTGTCTGCAATATCCAATCATGGAAAGATGGAAAAGCGCTTTGATTTTGTCATCAAAACTGATAATATGATATATGGCATAGAAACAAATTTTTATGGAGGTGGAGGTTCCAAATTAAACGAAACTGCTCGCAGTTACAAGACTCTTGCATTGGAAGCTAATACAATAGATGGTTTTACGTTTGTATGGTTTACTGATGGTAAGGGTTGGGCGAAAGCAAGACATAATCTTGAAGAAACATTTGATGTTATGGAATACATTTATAATATTAATGATTTGGAGAACGGGATAATTTATGAAATAATAAAATAATATAATATAAATATGGAGGAAATGATGATAAATAATAAAAGACCAATAATTCAGTCAAATGGCTATAATGGTAGTGAGCCTACACGAATATGTCCACATTGTGGGAAGGAAAAACCGATAAGTGAATTTGGTTTTCGAAATATGGGTAATGACAAAATAAGAAATCAATCTTGGTGTAAAGAATGCAGGGCTAAGTAAGAGCTCATAAAGTTTTATTAGTATTTAATTTATTGGTGATATAAATGAAAATAATAAAAAAATGGGAGCCAGAAGATTTTGAACTTGAAATGACTACACACTGGTCATTTCCGAAACGTGGCGACTGGGCGACGCATGATGCCCAATGGCGCGGGAACTGGTCTCCGTACATACCGAGAAATATTATACTGCGCTATTCAAAAGAAGGAGATTTAGTGCTTGATCAATTTGCGGGAGGCGGCACAACGCTTGTTGAGGCGAAACTTTTAAATCGAGACATAATCGGAGTTGATGTTAATGACGCGGCGTTAGAAAGATGCAGAGAAAAAACAGCATTTGATTATGAGCCAGCGAAAGGCAAGGTTTGTATTAAAAAGGGCGATGCAAGACATCTTGATTTTATCCCTAATGAAAGCATTGATTTGATTTGTACTCATCCACCATATGCAAATATAATTAAATACAGCGAAGATATCGAGAATGATTTATCACGATTGAAAATTAGGGATTTTCTTTTTGAAATGCATAGTGTTGCATTGGAATGTTATCGTGTCTTAAAAAAGGATAAATTTTGTGTTGTTCTCATGGGTGATACACGGCAAAAAGGACATATGATTCCCATGTCGTTTGATGTCATGAATATTTTTCAGGACAGTGGTTTTAAGTTAAAAGAACTTATTATAAAAGAACAGCATAATTGCAGAGCAACTGGTTATTGGAAAACGAATAGTGTGAAGTACAATTTTTTGCTGATTGCACATGAGTATTTATTTGTTTTTCATAAACAATAAATTTTAATGGGAAACAGCAGGCAAATATTATCGGCCTGCTCGGTCTGTCGAAATAGGTCGGTTATACACAGGGTGTAAGCGGGCGTTCTGATATATATAATGAAAATTTTTCGGGAACGCTGGTCAACGCGCTGATGTTCCATTGCAAAGACAGCCTGTCGGGAATAAACGGCGAGAAGCGCCCGGGAATTCTGCACCGTATCGACAAAGACACCTCGGGCCTGCTGATGGTGGCGAAAAATAACAGCGCCCACCAGAAGCTGGCGGATCAGATAAAGGTCCACAGCCTGACCCGCGCGTATAAGGCGCTGGTTCACGGAAATATAAAGCAGGACAGCGGAAGGATCGACGCGCCGATAGGCCGCCACCCGATAAACCGCAAAAAAATGACGATAACCGACCAAAATTCCCGCGAGGCCGTGACAAACTATCGCGTGCTCGAGCGTTTCGGGAGCTATACCCTTGTCGAGTGCGTGCTTGAGACCGGCAGAACCCACCAAATAAGGGTGCATATGTCCCATAACGGCCACCCGATAGTCGGCGACAAAACCTACGGCGTAAAAAAAGAGGAGTTCAATCTAAAGGGTCAGCTTCTCCACGCCTATAAACTCGGCTTCGTCCACCCCGACACCGACGAATATATGGAGTTCACCGCCCCCCTCCCCGACTACTTTGAAAAGGTACTTGAAATTTTAAGAAAGAATAATGAATAAAAACGGATATAGGCACCGCCTCTATCCGTTTTCCGTTATATCAATATTTGTGTAACCGATTTTTAACTTGAAATATATGTCATATTGTGGTATTATGTATTCGGTGATGAATATCACAAGTCCGAGCTTTCTCGGGCGGAGAAACACTTCGGTGTAAATAAAATATATTGAAGTAAAAGGCAGACATGAAAACGTAAGGACGGCTAACATAGCGATTAGGGATTAGTGAATAGCGAATAGGGCTCCCGCAAAGCGCCAACGAAGTGCACTTTGTGGGAAAAGGAACAATTGCAGAGCGATGAGAAAAAATCGCCTGCGATTTTTTTGATAAGCGGCGCACATTGTGACGCAGTAGTGATGCGTATGATGAATAAATTATTTTTCAGAATAATCGCTGCACTTATTGTAATAATCGTGTTATTCGCGGTTTTTGCAACTGCTGTGCAATAAAACAACCGCCTTTAAAGTTTTGACCCTACTTTAGCGGTTGTTTTATATTCAACTCTGAAGCGGCCAAACCGTTTTTACGCTCTGCCGTTTCTCTTTCTGTAATTATTATATATTATAATTATATTTTTGTCAAGGATTTTATTTAATAAAAAACAGTATGTGGTGTTTGAGGCCGAACCGCTGTGTATAAAAACCGATTGCGTTAAAATGTTTTTCTTTAGTCTGAATTATGTAATTTATACACAATTGATTATAATTTTTTCTCCTTCAATCTTAATTGTCACATTGTCATAGAAAAATCTCAGAATACTTGCGATTTGCGAGTCATATAAAACCATTTTATCATCAAGGTTTTCATATGATCCTCCGATCAGCATTCCGCCGCCGTCTATAATATAATTCTTATCGTTGACAACATCGTATCCGGAAATTTGATTGTTTTGATCTGTTGTGATCCGCAGAGCCTTATCACCTGATTTAAACGTGATATCGCCGCTCGTTTCATCCGCCGTTATTCCAATTCCTTCCATGAGGCTTTTAACCGACAAGAAAGCGTCATTATATACCACGGCCGCGTAATCCGTTTTAATTTCTTTATTATTGCAATACACTGTTGCGCGTTTTTCCGAAAAAACGTCTTTAAATTCGTCTGCCGTGTAAATTTTTTCCGAAACAACATCTTCAACCAAGAAGCCTTTCGATGTGTCAAGCCAGACAAACACGGGCAGACTGTCATAACAGCTTGACGGAGTTATCTCAAATATTTCATAATCAAGCAGGTTTATTTCGGGATCATATTCCGACAGATCGGAGGAAATTTTAAGGCGCGAAAGCATACCGTAAGCGTGTTCGTATAATATTGCCGAGGTGCCTATATTAACCGGAACCGCCTCGATAGGACTGTTCCTGTATGTTACGGCGCCCGTGTAATCAACCGCGCTAAAATCGCAGCCGCTTTCGATAAATGCGTAAAAATCGCCTATGCTGATGTGGTTGATTTTAAGTGAAGAAGTTAAATTTAACTTGTTAAGGCGCAAAACCGTTACGATCGCCTCTTCCGCGGTTATATTGCTTTGCGGTCTGAATTGGCCGTTCCCGTCGCCCTTAAGCAGTCCCAACGCTGTCACTCCGCCGACCGACTCGGCAGCCCAATCGGAAACCGTGTCAAGATCGGTATATTCGGCGTCCGTGCCTGGAATTTTTTCACCGCTCAAAAAAACATATGTATTGGCAAGAATTTTCGCAAATTCCTCACGCGTGATATAATCATCGGGCGCGAACGTGTTTTCCGATTTGCCGTCAATTATGTCTAACTCGTAAAGTGACAGAACCGCTTCGTCGTTTGTGTCAATAAACGGATTTTCATAAGGCAGCATACGCTCATAACTGTTCTTTGACAGTAAGGCGTCGATCAGCGCGCAAACGTCGCCGCGGCATATATCATCAGTGTAATACATGTCGATTTCCTCGGGAACAAGCCGGCGGCTCACAGCCTCATCAATATCGGCTTTCGCCCAATCCGACGGTCCTGCCGCGAAGCCGCGGAACGGCGCGGTGATCAGCGCAGCGCAAAGCGTAAGCATAATTAATTTTTTCATAACATTTCCTCCGTAAATAAAAAGTGTTTAGCTTCAATTTGAAACTAAACACGAAAAATGCTTAGCTCCAAATTGCTGCGACACAAATTCTTTTATACTTTACAGTTATCATGAAAGTATGTGAAAACAGAGCATGCATTTTTGCCAAAACAAAAACACACACTTCACAAAAACCATAAAGTAAAATATTAAATTCATGCCGCGTATATATTCTATCACATTCATACGAAAAGCTCAATGTAAAATTAAAATAAAGCAAAACAGAGGCACAGACTAAGCTATACCTCTGTTATTCCGCCGAGGGGTGGTTTTATTTTTCGATCAGACTCTCGCCGGTCATTTCTTTGGGCTGCTCAATTCCCATCATGTCAAGCAGTGTGGGGGTCAGGTCGGCGAGTCTGCCGGTCTTGAGCTTAACGCCCTTTCTGCCGATCAGTATCAGCGGTACCACATTTGTGGTGTGCGCCGTGAACGGCTCTCCGGTCTCATAGTCGATCATTTGGTCGGCGTTGCCGTGGTCGGCGGTGATAAGCGCCTCGCCGCCCATTTCAAGCAGCGCGTCAACCACTCTGCCGACGCAGGAGTCAACCGTCTCGACCGCCTTTACCGCCGCGTCAAACACGCCGGTGTGGCCGACCATGTCGCAGTTGGCGAAGTTCAGGATTATGCAGTCATACTTGCCGCTCTTTATCCGCTCAACAACCGCGTCGGTGACTTCGGGCGCGCTCATTTCGGGCTGCAGGTCGTATGTCGCGACCTTGGGCGAGTTGATAAGAACTCTGTCCTCGCCCTCGTAGGGCGCCTCGACGCCGCCGTTAAAGAAAAACGTGACGTGCGCGTATTTCTCGGTCTCGGCTATTCTGAGCTGTGTCTTTCCGAGCTTGCTCATGTACTCGCCGAAGGTGTTGCTGAGGCTCTCGGGCTTAAACGCGATATGCACGTTTGGCATTGTCGCGTCGTACTGTGTCATTGTCACATAGTATGTCTCAAAGAAATTTCTTTCAAAGCCGTTAAAATCGGGGTCAACGATAGTTCTGGTCAGCTCTCTGGCCCTGTCGGGACGGAAGTTGTAGAAAATAACCGAGTCGTGCTCTTTGAGTTTTCCGATCGGCTCGCCGTCCTTTGTGATGACCGAGGGCACGACGAACTCGTCGGTCACATCGTCGTTATAGCTTTCCTCAATGGCGGTGACCGCGCTGTCAAACAGCTTGCCCTCGCCCTTGACGATCGCGTCATAGGCCTTGCTCACGCGCTCCCAGCGGTTGTCGCGGTCCATGGCGTAATATCTGCCGCTGATCGTGGCAATGTCGCCCACGCCGATCTCGCGCTCTTTTTCGATAAGCTCCTTGATGTATTCCTCGGCCGAGGCGGGCGGAACGTCGCGTCCGTCCAGAAATCCGTGAACATGGACTTCCTCAATGCCGTGCTGCTTCGCCATTTTGAGCAGACCGTAGAGGTGCTTTTGGTGGCTGTGCACTCCGCCTGGCGAGAGAAGGCCCATAAGGTGCAGGGCGGAGCCGTACTTTTTGCAGTTCTCCATGGCGCCCAGCAGAGCCTCGTTCTCAAACAGCGTGCCGTCCTCGATCGCCTTGGTGATGCGGGTCAGCTCCTGATAAACTATTCTGCCCGCGCCTATGTTGGTGTGGCCGACCTCCGAGTTGCCCATCTGTCCGTCGGGCAGGCCAACGTCCATGCCCGAGGCGTGAATAACGGTGTTCGGGCACTCGCTCATGTACTTGTCAAGGTTCGGCGTGTTCGCCGCGTAGATCGCGTTGCCGTCGTGGCGCTTGTTTTCGCCGAAACCGTCCATTATAATCAAAGCGTATGGTTTTTTGCTCATGATTTTGTCTCCTATTAAATTTTATTTTTCGGATTTTACTATTCGGCGGCTTTGACGATAACGTCAAAGTCCTCGGCCTTGAGGCTCGCGCCGCCGATCAGGCCGCCGTCAATGTTGGGCTTTGCGAGCAGCTCCGCCGCGTTTCCGGCGTTCATGCTGCCGCCGTACTGAATTCTTATCTTTTCGGCGGTGTCCGCGCCGTAGAGCGAGCCGATCGTCTCGCGGATAATTCCGCAAACCTCGTCCGCCTGCTCGGCCGTGGCGGTCTTGCCCGTGCCTATCGCCCAGACGGGCTCATAGGCGATAACGACCTTTTCCGCGTCGGCCTTGTCAATGCCGAGGAAGGCCAGCTTGACCTGTCGGCAGACTGTCTCCGAGGTTATTCCGTTCTCGCGCTCGGTCAGGCTCTCGCCAACGCATACGATAGGCAGAAGTCCGCCCTTGAGCGCCGCTTTGGTCCTCAGGTTCACGGTCTCGTCGGTCTCGCCGAAATACTGCCGTCTCTCGCTGTGGCCGATAATGACGTATTTAACGCCCGCGTCGGTAAGCATGTTCGCCGCGAGCTCGCCGGTGTACGCGCCGCTCTCCATGAAGTGAACGTTCTGCGCGCCGACCTCAACATTGCTGCCGCTCGTCTTCTCGACAACGCACGGCAGACATACCGCCGTTGGGCAGACAACCACGTCGCAGCCCGCACCCGCCGAATTTTTAACGATCGCCTCGGCCAGAGCCGCCGCTTCGGTGGGAGTCTTGTTCATCTTCCAGTTGCCCGCGATAATCTTTTTTCTCATTTTCACATTCCTCCAATTATTATTTGTCGTCAAGCGCCGCGCAGCCGGGCAGCACCTTGCCCTCAAGCAGCTCCATTGAAGCGCCGCCGCCGGTCGAGATGTGGGTCATCTTGTCGCCGAAGCCCAAGGTGTTGATCGCGGCCGCACTGTCGCCGCCGCCGATTATCGTCGTGGCGTCGGTGTCGGCCAGAGCCTGAGCGACAGCCACTGTGCCCGCGGCCAAAATCGGGTTCTCGAACACACCCATCGGGCCGTTCCAAACAACCGTTTTGGCTGTCTTTACGGTGTCCGCGAACAGCGCGCGGGTCTTTTCGCCTATGTCAAGACCCATTTTGTCGGCGGGGATTTTGTCCGAGGGAACGGTCTCGATCTCGATCTCAGCGTCAATCGGGTTCGGGAAATCGGATGTTATAACCGTGTCGATCGGGAGCTGCAGGGTCTTGCCGAGCTTTTCGGCCTTTTCGATCATGTCCTTGCAGTAGCCGATCTTATCCTCGTCAACCAGCGAGGTTCCGACCTCATAGCCCTTGGCCTTGAGGAAGGTGTACGCCATGCCGCCGCCGATGATAAGCGTGTCGCACTTCTCAAGCAGAGTCGAGATAACATTCAGCTTATCCGATACCTTCGCGCCGCCCAGGATAGCCACCAGAGGACGAACGGGATTGTCGATCGCGTTGCCCACAAAGTCGATCTCTTTAGCCATAAGATAGCCCGAAACGCAGGGGCTTAAATACTCGGTAACGCCGACTGTCGAGCAGTGCGCTCTGTGGGCGCTGCCGAACGCGTCGTTAACATAGGCCTCGGCCAGCGACGCCAGCTCTTTGCTGAAATTTTCCTCGTTCTTTGTCTCCTCAACCCTGAAGCGGGTGTTCTGGAGCAGAACCACGTCGCCGTCGTTCATTGCAGCGACCGCGGCCTTGGCGTTCTCGCCCACAACATTGTCATCATTCGCAAAAACAACGGGCTTGCCGAGCTTCTCGGAAAGCGACGCCGCCACAGGAGCCAGTGAAAGCGCCTCAACGACCTGTCCCTTGGGCTTGCCCATGTGCGAGCACAGGATAACCTTTGCGCCGTCGCCGATGAGTTTTTTGATAGTGGGCAGAGCGCCGTTTATGCGGGTCTCGTCCGTGATCTTGCCGTCCTTGATCGGCACGTTGAAGTCGCAGCGGACAAGGACTTTTTTGCCCTTCAGATTAACATCATCAACAGTTTTTTTGTTCATAGGATTACCTCCGATATATTATATTGATAATTAATTATTTTCGTTTAAAAAATTCGGTTTTGCGGAGCTTTTTCCGCAACTTTAATTTTACCCCATTGTTTAAAAATTATCAAGGGGTTTTTACCAAAAAATCACATTAAATTTAGACAAACAGAGACGTTTATTTTGTTAATATGTCAATTGACAATATGCGGGATATGTTATAGTATATAACACATATTGCGGTTTTGTAAAAAAGGAGTGTTATATTTTGAACAGTAAGCTGAAAACAAAAGACCTCGTGATCTCCGCGCTGCTTATCGCGATGGGGATCATGATCCCCATGATATTCACGGGCCCGCCGTTCCGTATAGTGGTCGGCCCGTATTCGGCGACGCTTATGGCCCATGTGCCGGTGATACTCGCCATGTTTATCTCGCCGTGGACGGCTGTGTTTACCGCGGTCGGCACGACGATCGGATTTTTCTTCACGGCTCCGCTCGTGGTGGCGGTCAGAGCCGCCTCACATATCCTGTTCGCGCTGCTGGGCGCGTATATGATAAAGCGCGGAACTAACCTTGTGCTGACCTGCGTCTCAACCGGCGCGGTACACGCGGTTGTTGAGGGAATAGTGGTCCTGCTGTTTTTCGCGGGCGGGCTCTCATCGAGCGAAACCTATTCGGCCATGGCCATGATGTGGATAACCGTTGCCGGAACCTTCGCGCACCACATTGTTGACTTTATCATAGCCTACATAGTGGCCGCGGCGCTTCGCCGTGCGAAAATGATGCCCGAGCTTCCTCCTGTTTGGGGCAGGAAATGATCCAGTTTTGAGGGAAATATGAAAAATGTTTAAAATTTTTTAAAAATTTTTTAAAAAAGGCTTGCATTTTATATAATTATAATATATAATATAAATAATCCTTGCGGAGGGATCCATTTCCGTATCTCCGCTCAGCAGCGCGAGGCGGAGAGTTAAGTTTTGTTAATTGCTTTACAGCAATTAAAGTTTTTCATATAATCCATTCACCTAAGAAAGTAGCGGCGCCTCGGCGCCGCTATTTTCGTGTCGGAAAAATTATGTAACTGTTTTGTTACTTGAGTTTTTTAGCGAATTATGGTATTATATATACAGACGCTTTGGCGTTTACAATAAAGGGTATTTGAGCGGTTAGCCATCTCCTATTTCTTTTTGGAAAGGAGGTGAACCTCCGAATGGCCTTGAGTTTTTCTCAAGAGCTTATTGAAAGGAGGGATTGCTAATGTTTAGAACGATTTTAAAAATAATCGTCGCTGTTGTGATATTTTTCATAATAGTAAGCACAAAAGCAATATGACCGCCCCTGAGCTAAAGTAGCGGTCATATTATTGTGACAATTAAAACTTTGGCTAACCGTTTAACGGTTCCCTTTTGTGCGATCAGGGATCGCTTTTCAGCGATTCCTTTTCGTATTTATATTATATATTATTTTTTTGAGTTTGTCAAGTAATTTTCTTAACCAAAACATCGGGCGGATAATATCCGCCCGATTGCATCATCCTTGGATGAATGATTTTACTCCACGTCCTTGACCTCAATGATCTGCCCCTCGGTGTTTGAGAACTTGCTGAGGGCGTTGAGGGTCTGGCCGGCGCCAATGTATCTGTTGTCGTTGGTGTAGTGGCCGAGGCTGTTGTACTTGCCGTCGACCTCGATCGTGACATACGCGTCATATTTATCGGGAACGGTAACAATGACGTATTTGCCGTCAGTCTTGCTGATCTCCATTTTCGCGTCCTCGGCGGAAACGCCTACAACATCGCCTATGTATTCCTTAGTCTCGCGGTCATACACCGGGCCGCCCTTGCGCAGCGCCTCAAGAGTGTATTCTCTCACGCTCTCGACCTTATAGACATATTGGAACTTAGAGCGCTCGGTGGCGGCGCTTGCGTCGCTGTCAGAGGTGTATCTGGCGTAGATGCCGAACGCGAGCGCGGCGATGCACAGAACGACCAGAACATCAATTATGCTTATTATGCCGAAAAGCTTTCCCGTCTTTTTAAAGCTTCCGTTTTTGGATTTTGATTTATTATTCTGAGCCATAATATTATATCTCCTTTCCTGCGCGCGGCGATTATTCGCTTATCTCAAGCCGTGTCACATATCCGTAGCTCGCCCAGTTCCTGGTGCGCACCGCAGTGGCGTCTCCGACTCTTATGGGACTATTGTTGATAGTGACCGCGTCTTTGCCGTCAACGGCATCAGCCTCCATTACGACATAAACGTCATATTGACCGGGTATCTCCTCGGTTGAGGCGCTGCCCTGCACCACATCAAAAGCTGTGATCTTGGCGTTTTCATAGTGAACATCGGTCACGACCGCGGGCATTTTCTCTTTAACGCCGATCGTGACGCTGTCGCCCACCTGAGGCAGCTCGGTCAAAAACTCATCTTCTTTCGCGAACTCGACCTCGACAGTGGCCTTGACGTTTTGGCCGCTCGCTTTTTCGGCGTCGGTGTCAGCCGCGGTTGACGAGATGAAAAAATATCCCGCCGCCGCGATCACCAGAACCACGGCCAAAATTATCAAAAGATCCATGATATTAAACTTTGCTTTCATTATTAATATTCCCCCGTTCCTGTTTATTTTCGATCAACGATCGGTAAACGTTTTCTATATTCCTTGTGTTGACTTCCGCCGTGAAGCTGTTTTTGTATATCTCAAGGCTTTTATTTTTCATTTTTTCATAAAGCGGCTTGTCGCTCATCAGCGTCTCAAGCTTGTCGGCCATGGCCTTCGGGTCCTTTATCGGAACCAGAAATCCGTTCTCGCCGTTTTTGATGACGCCCGGATTCCCGCCGAAGTCGGTGACGACCGCGGGCTTTCCGAGGCTCATTCCCTGGAGCAGCGAGAGGCTTGTGGCCTCGGTGCCGAACGAGCAGTTTGCCTGAATGTCCATGGCGTTCATCAGCGGCTCAACATCGGTGAGAAAGCCGAGGAACTTCACATAATCCTCAAGACTTTCGTCCTTGATCTGCCGCTTGATCGCATCCTCGGTGTCTCCCGCGCCCGCGATCAGGAACTTCGCGCGGACGCCCCTGTCGCGCAGCAGCCTTGCTGCCTCGACAAAATATTTGTGCCCCTTGACCTCGGTCAGCCTCGCGATGATCGCGACCGCCTTCTCGTCGGGCGCTATCCCCATTGAGGCGCGTATTCTGTCCCTGTCGGACAGGGGCTTCAGCGGCTCGACTCCGTTTAAGATGACCTCGATCTTTTTTTCGGGAACCCCGGTTGCGGTCAGATTATCCTTGGCCGCCTCGGCCACCGCGATTATCCTGTCTGCGGTCATGCTGTTCACAGCGCCGTTTATTATCTTCCCGGGCCCACTCGACAGCTGCTTTGACGGCTCAAACACGCTGTGCCGCGTGTAGACGACCTTTATGCCGCACATTTTCGCGGCGATCCTCGCCGACATGCAGCCGTGGGTGTGCACGATGTCGGGCCTGAGCTCCTTAAACAGCTTTTTAAGCAGCCCGACGGCTTTCATGTCAAGCGACTTTTCCGCTAAGTGTTCAAGCTCGCGCGTCTTGATGCCGAGGGCCCTGATCTCGGGTATGAGCAGCGAGCCGACCGGAACCACGGCCTCAACGTCAAATTTGCTGCGGTCGAAATATTTAAGGAAGGTGACGATACACTTTCCTGCGCCGCCGATATTTGAGTCCGACGACACTTCCAAAACCTTTATCAAGCTTTTTTCACCGCCTTTTGCTCATCTCTTGCGATATAGACCGCCGCCATTCCGAGCGCCAGCACGTACCAGAAGATGAGGAAAACTCTGTAATTATAGAAGCAGTTGTCAAACATTCCCTGAACGCAGAAGCCCAGAACGCCCGCGGCAATAGCCACGATCATCGCGCCGAGCTTGCTGCCCTTTCCGGAGGTGCATTGATAACCGCCGATCATTTTCTTAAAGAACATAAACAGCAGAATGAGGAATATCGAAATTCCGACAATGCCCGACTCGACGAAAACCTGCAAAAACATGTTGTGCGAGTGGGGCGCGACAATTCCGCTGTAAGAATAGAACGGATAAACCGACTTGAACGCCTGCGTTCCGGGGCCTATGCCCGAGGCCCAGAAATCCTTGAGCATTCCGAATGTTCCGAACCATATGTAAACTCTGTAGGAGGTGGACGAGTCGGTCATGTCGCCCACGCTGACAAAACGGTTGATTATGCTCTCGGGTATGAGCATCGGCACAAAGGGCAGGGCGATCAGCGCCAGTCCCCAAAGCTTGCCGCAGACAAACGTCACATAAACTCCCGCCACGATTATAAAGCCTATCCAGCATCCGCGCGAGAACGTGAGGATCAGCGTCAGGAACATCAGACCCGCCAGGGCGACGTACAGCGCCTTAGAGAGCTTTTTGGAGCGCTCCCACACAAGGCCGACGCAGACCGGGATAACCAGAAGTATGTATTCGCCCAGAACGTTGGGGTTCTCAAGCGTCGAATAGACTCTCATTTTTATGTCGGTGAACATTTCCTCATCCATCCATGCCGAGGCCGTGTCCCAGCCGAAAACGTACTGCGCCACGCCGTAGAGGCAGACGAGCGCACCTGACAGAACGAACAGCGCCAGCGCGTCAAACAATTGTTTGCGCGTTCTGACCGTGTTGATAACGACGAAATAGAACAGCATAAACGACATATAAACGAGGAAAATGCTGAGGCTGTTAAGCTGCGCGAACGAGAATATGCTCGCGATAAGATAAATGGCGAGCATGCCGAGAATGAGAAATCCCATGCCGTCAAACCGCCAGCGGAACTTTCTGTCGCAGACTCCCTTGATCACGAGCGAGAACAGGCTGAGCAGCGACAGGCCGACCATGACCATGGTTGGCGCGAGCGGAGCTAAGAATATCGTGAAATAAACACCCGCGAGCGGCGCGCGGAGCACCGTGAACAGCCCGAACAGCCCGCCAATGATCAGCAGCGGCAGCAGAGGGCTGAGATACGCCGAGAGGCCGGCGGCCGCGCCCAGAATGACAGCGAGCCACAGCCTCGAGGGCTGCTTGGTGTATCTTTGATTGAAAACCTTGTTGAAATCGGGCTCAATGCCGGTAAGATGCGTGAATATCTTCATTATCCACGAGCCCTTCAGATACGGCGTGAGGTTGTAGTCGGTCAGCATGATAAGCGCGCCCGCCACCGCGATAACGCACAAGGCAAGGTTAATTCCCGCGCCCGCGATTATGCCCGCGGCCGCGGCGCCCAGGGCCGCGAACAGCGTCAGGCCGCCTATGAACCGCGTGTTCAGCGCCAGCAGGTTGTGAAGATAGATGTTCGCGAGTCTCACGACTATGCTGCCGGCTATCTTGTTTTCGATAACCGCGCCCGCCTTGCGGCCAAGCTCCTCCAAAAGCCCGAACGGTTTTGCGAAGAGGCGCCCCGCGACGCTCGAGCCGAGGGCTTCGGGCGAAAAATGCTCGCGCCTGAAGAAGTTGGTTATGAGCCCGCGCTGCCACGCGCCGGAAATGCCGTCATAAACCTTTCTCAGCAGCTTATAGACGAAGCTTTGCTTTATCAGGCCCCAGACATACATCCACGCGGCTTGAAAATATCCCATTTCGTTCATATATTATCGTCCTTTCCGTATTATATAGCCTCGCCCCTTTGGGGGTTATGTCTCATCATTTGTTTTTTTCAAAAATCCCAGCGCGGCCTTAAACTCGCTGACGCCGAAAACCCACGCCAGAGCCGCGTACACAACGCATGCGGGCAGCGCGGCGGCGCACAGCTTAACGAGCGTGATTATCATGCCCGAGCCGGGCAGCATGTCCGCCGGGATATATATAAGCTTTGCCGCGATAAACGCCGCGGCTCCGCAGATCAGCGTCTTAACCGTGTTGATGACAAATTCCCGCGTTATGACTCCCGCCCTCCTGCGGTTAATCATAACGAGCAGCGCGAGCGCGATAGCGGTGGAACTTATGGCGCTTGCCAGAGCGAGGCCGTTTATGCCGAGGCCCAGACCGAGCACGAACAGCGCCGCGCAGCCGATATTGACCGCCACTCCGAAGATAGAGGTGAACATTGGCGTCCTGCCGTCGCGGATCGCGTAAAAGCTCTTGTTGAGTACCTCACAAATGGAATATCCCACCATTCCGAAGGAATAGAAAAACAGTGCCGAGGCGGTGATCTTGGTATTGTCCGCCGTGAACGCGCCGCGCTCGAACACGACCTTGATGATCGGGCCGCTGAGCGCCAGAAACAGCGCGGATATTATCGTGATTATGAATATTATCCAGCCCACCGACGTCCGCGTCGTCTCGGCGAACGCCGAGTCGTTGTCGCCCGCGCTGAGGCGTGACAGCCTCGGGAATATGAAGTTGGTTATCGCGTAGGCGAAAACGCCGACCATGATAATATATATCTTGTTGGCCCAGCCCAGTGCCGACACAGCGCCGTCGCCGAGGCCCGAGCCGAACGACATGTTGATAACGTTGCAAAGCGGCTGCACCCACGAGCTTATCAGCACGGGCAGAGCAAGAAGCGCAACTTCCTTCATGGTCCCGTCGCTGAAATTCATGCGGGGCCTGTAGCGGTAGCCTGTTTTGAGCAGCCACGGAATTTGGAAAAAGAGCTGAAGCGCCCACGCGATAAGCATCGAGATAGCCACGCCCGTGAGCCCCATTTTGTCGCCGAATATAATAAGGTAGGCGATCATCACTCCGTTTGAGACCACGCTGATAAGCGAGGGGATCGTGAACTCGCCGTGAGACTGGAGTATTCCCACAACCACATACGCGACCGCGGTGAACGCGATCGACGGGAACAGGATGCGGAGCAGTCTCGCCGTCTCCTCGACCTTGCCGGGAACGTCGGCATAGCCGGGCACCATAAGGCGCACGATCGGGGCGGCGAAGGCCGAGCCCAGAATCGCCGCGAGCACCGCCGCGGAGCCGACGACCGTTATGAAGTTGTTGGCGAAGGCGTCGGCCGCCTTGCGGCCCTTTTGCTCAAGATTTTTGTTATATATCGGCACAAAGGTCGACAGGATCGCGACCCCGAGCACCATATCAAAAAACAGCAGCGGTATCTGCGTCGCGCTGTTGATCACATCACTTGCGTAGCCCTGACCGTATATCCCCGCGATAAGCATCTCGCGCAGCAGTCCCATGAACTTCGCAAGCAGGATCAGCACGGCCATTATGCCGATCGACCGAACCGCCTTTCCGCTCTTTTTGTCAGCCATATCATATCTCCCAAAATTTCGGTAATAAATTTATCAACATTATATACCAAAAATAAAGCAAAGTCAAGCGCCCGCCGCAAATCCGCTTCGTCCGTTTCGCCCGTTTCGCCAGCGATCGCGGCAGCGGCCGCGAATTGCCGGAATATTACATTTCTCTTAAAAAAACCTTAAAATAAATTCCAAAAAAACATTGACAAATATGTAAAAAAGTTGTATAATTGCCTCATAGCGTTTGTTAAAATCGTGCAATTTATATATTTGTGCGTTATTGATAATCACATTACGGAAAATCGAGCTGATAATTTTCAGCGGTGATAAGTCCGTAAAATTCAATTGCTAATTTGAAAGGTGGAGAATGTTTTGACTTCAAGCTGTGTTAAAAACAAAAGACCCATAGCCCTTATACTGTGCGCGGCGCTTATCGCCACGCTTATCGCGGTGGTGCCGGTCGCGGGCAGGGCCATGACGGTCTGGAACTTTGAGGATGTCTGCGTGCCCGGAAGCATGCAGACGACTGTTACGGACCCGGACGGCAATCCGCTTCAGATGCCCGTCGGCCGCGACCAGCAGTTCAAGCTTCATTTTGAGTATGAGATACAGAACAACAATATCGAGCCGGGCGATATACTTGTTTATAATCTGCCCGAAGGCATTGATATTGCCGAGCTTGGCGACGGCGGCATAATCACCGCGCCCGGAACCAACGAGGCGATCGGTGTTTATGAGTTTAACGAGGGCGCGGTTTATTTCCGTTTCTATGACGATTTTGTGAAGAATAACCAGGATATTCACGGAACGTTTAACTGCACAATGAAGTTCGACAAATCATATACCGAAAATCATAACGATGGCAGCTTTGAGTTCCCGGGCAGCGGCGAATTTTTCACAGTAACGTTTGATGACAAGATCCAAAGCACAAAAAATTTCAGCATGGATCCGAAAACCGGTGAGATCGTTTATACCATTGAGTTCACACCCGACGCCAATTATAAGAACGTGAAGCTTTCGGACGTGCTCGGAAGCAATCTGAGCTTCCTGCCCGATACCAAGTTTGAAATGAAGTCGGGCTGGGCCAACTGGGGCGACGCGACACTCAACCCGAATGATATTCTCCAGCTTGAGACAAAAATAAACGGCCAAAGCGCCGACGTGTTCATAGGCGACGTCAAGGCCGGCATTCCGTATTCGATCAGATACAGAGTAAAGCTTAACGACCCGTTCCTTGCGACCGGCGATAATAAAAACGTCGCGCACTGGACAATCGAAGGAGATGACGCGGGCGACTCAAGCAACGACGGCCCCCAGTGGGTAACGCCGGGATTTCAGAAGGCCGGCTCCTATGACGAGGCGTCCGGAACGATCAAGTGGACGATAGACGTTAACGCCGACAACTGGCTGAACGTAAGAGCAAACCTTAAGGGCGCCACCGTCACGGATAATCTTCCCGATGGCCTCACGATCGAGTATGTGACCTTGACCAACAAGGACACGGGCTCAAGCTCCGGCATGGACGTTTATTCTCATATGCAGGACGGCAAGTTTACATATACCTTCCCCGACACGGATGATTACAGCCACTATGTTTTTGAGATAGTGACAAGGGTCAACGATCCCGCGTCGGCAGAGCAGTATAAAAACAGCGCCGATATCGACTATCCCGAATATGATTATCATGACAGCTCCGACGCGACGGTCGGAAAAGATCCCGGCCCGGGCGAAGATAAACCGAAAATTGAAAAGAACAGTCTCGGCGGAAACAGAAAAGACGGTACGGGCGAATGGGAGATCAAAGTTCCAGCCGCGGACCTCGCCGGAAAGACCAATGTCACCATAACCGATAGTCATGAAAACGCTTACGACGACCCGTGGCACTGGAATTTCCCGTGGGAATATACAGAAGACTCTATCGAAGTCAAGCTTGTAAACGGCGGTTCCGTGACAAAGCTTGAAAAAGACAAAGATTATACATTAGAATTTTATGAGCCGAATTATGAATATAATGACGCCAATCGTAAGTTTTATGTGAAGTTTATCGGTGATTACGCGGATTTCAGCGGCAAATCCGGCGATATTGTGATCACTTACAAAACGTATGTTGATCCCGAATACTATAACGGATCAAATGATATTATGGTGTTTAAAAACAGCGCAACTGTGTCCTATGACGGCGGCAGCGCATCCGATGACGCCGAATGGAGATGCGACAAAAGGAGAATACTTGAAAAGAAGTCGGCATATGTCAATTGGGACGAGTATAATCGCAGATATACCATAACTTGGGAAATACATTTTAATGAAGCCGAGGATATTGATTACGAAGGCCAGGATATTGAGATCATTGATACGTTCAAAACTCCGGGAATGGAATTTGCCCCGTGGACTGCTCGTTTATATCATAAGAACTGGCAGGAAGTAGGCGGCGCGTTTAATAACGATGAAATAGTACAGTATAACGATGACGGAACGCAAAAGGGAATGCGTTTTGTGATACCGAATGTTCATAAGGAAGGATATATTATCCAGTATAACACAACAATTCCTCTGGACGCTCTCGGAATTGATTGGCAGGAAAAGGAAATAGTAAACTACGCCGAGGCCTTTAATGAGAGCGGCGAGAGCATTGAAAGCAGCGAGGCGACGGAGCATGTAATTCAGAAAAATCTTGAAAAATCCGCCGCCGCGATCGACAACAACGAGTCAGCGACATACGGCATTAAATACACGATACATGTAAACAAATTTGAATATGATCTTGATCCGGGATCCGCGACCATTGAGCTTACGGACATTATGCCGAAGGACGTTATCCTCAACAGAGGCGACGTCACCGGCGTAAAGGTTTACGAGGCAGACGCTTATGGCAATGAGACGCCACTTGCCACCGATCAGTATAAGGCCTCATACAACAGCGCAACCAGACAGCTTAAACTCACATTGCCCGATCAGAAGCATTTGGTCGTTAAATACACTGTCGGCATTGTCGGAGAGATCGGCCGGGATATGACTGTTCTCAACAGCGCCAAGCTTAAAGGTTCCTACAGCTATACCAGTCAGGTTGAAAAGACCTACAAGGTAACATCAAGCAGCGCCGAGGCCGAGGGAATAACCAACAAGCTCACCATCACAAAGGTTGACGGTGACGACTTGGATGGCTCGACTCTTGAGGGCGCAACATATCAGCTTTATTCTGTTGATGTTAAAAACAGCACGAGCCTTGAGGATATGAAAACCACCAAGGTTGACGAAAAAACGACCGGCGCCGACGGCAAGATCGTTTGGGGAGAAGACGGCGACAATAAGGGAAATCTGAGCATTGATCAGCTTTACTATTATGTCGAGACCAAGGCTCCGGACGGCTATGAGCTTGATGACACCAAGTATTTCTTCCTGCTCCGCGGCAACGACGCCAAAAATATGATCGACATGATAATCGAAAAATTCGGTCAGCCTTTCTATGACGCGGATAACTCGGTATTCTATTACAGTCAGAATCCGAGCAATATAGTAACCGACAGTAAATCGAAGCCAACGCCGACTCCCGTGCCGACACCTACGCCGACGGCAGTGCCGACGCCCACGCCAACGGCTGTACCTACACCTACGCCGACGGCAGTGCCGACACCTACACCGACGGCAGTGCCTACGCCTACGCCGACTGCAGTGCCGACGCCTACACCGACGGCAGTGCCTACGCCTACGCCGACTGCAGTGCCGACGCCTACACCGACGGCCGTGCCGACACCAACACCGACGGCTGTGCCGACGCCTACACCGACGGCAACACCAACGGCGACGCCTACGGCAACACCTTATATACCGCCGCCACCGCCGCCTACACCGACTATAGCGCCGACACCTACGCCAACAGCAACACCAACGGCAACGCCAACAGCAACACCGACGGCAACACCAACGGCGACACCTACAGCAACGCCAACGGCAACACCAACGGCGACGCCAACAGCAACACCTACAGCAACACCAACGGCAACACCGACGGCAACACCAACGGCGACACCTACAGCAACACCAACGGCGACGCCTACGGCAACACCTACAGCAACACCAACGGCGACACCTACGGTGACACCTACAGCAACACCAACGGCGACACCTACGGCAACACCGACGGCAACACCAACGGCGACACCCACAGCGACGCCAACAGCAACACCGACGGCGACGCCAACGGCAACACCTTATATACCGCCGCCACCGCCGCCGACCGAAGCTCCGACACCCACACCTGTGGTAACGGAAGCACCTACACCTACACCGGTAGTGACGGAAGCACCCACACCTACGCCGGTAGTGACGGAAGCACCCACACCTACGCCGGTAGTGACAGAGGCACCCATGCCGACACCCGTGGTAACAGAAGCTCCCACACCCACACCCGTGGTAACGGAAGCACCGACACCTACACCGGTAGTGACAGAGGCACCCACGCCTACGCCGTATATACCGCCGCCACCGCCGACCGAGGCACCGACACCGACGCCCGTTGTAACGGAAGCTCCCACGCCTACTCCGGTAGTGACAGAGGCACCTACGCCGACACCGGTAGTGACGGAAGCTCCGACACCAACTCCGGTAGTCACAGAAGCTCCCACGCCAACTCCGGTAGTGACAGAGGCACCCACGCCTACGCCGTATATACCGCCGCCACCGCCGACCGAGGCGCCTACCCCGACGCCTGTGGTAACGGAAGCACCGACGCCTACTCCGGTAGTTACGGAAGCTCCGACGCCCACACCCGTGGCAACGGAAGCTCCGACGCCTACGCCGACACCGACGAGACGGCCTTCGCTGCCGTTTATCTCGGGAACGCCTTCGTTCGGAACAACGCCGACCTTCGCGCCCGTTCCGACTCCGGCTTCAACTCCGGAAGTGACGCCCGCGCCTACCGAGACGCCGGCGCCGACCGAGGCACCCACTCCGGTTCCGACCGAAACGCCGGCGCCCACCGAGACGCCCGTTCCGGAAGGCGTAACGCCCGGCAGCCCGGGCGGCCCCGGAGGTCCCGGAACTCCCGATGATTCCGAGGGAAGCAGCGGAACCCAGGGCGACGATTACAACAATCCCGCGTCGCTGACAAGCGAGGACGGAACCAACTCTTCGTCGACAAACGGCGATGCCTACAACAACGGCAGATACGTCAACGGCCCGGCACAGGGAGCGACCCCGAAGACCGGAGACGAGAGCAGGACGGGATTGTGGATCATGCTGGCAATGAGTCTGGCTCTCGGAGCGGCATGGGCTTTCAAAAAATCAAACGACGGCAAAGACGGTCAGCGTTCTTAAGGAGGGTTCAATAATGAAAAATAAAATTTTAAAAGGTATTGCGATCCTCTGCGCGCTGGCCTGCGCCTTGTCGGTCGCGCAGATCATAAGAATTCAGCATCAGTATAAGCAGGGCGAAAAGGAGTACGCCGATCTGGCGCTCAATCTGGTAACATTGTCGGCGGCCGATGATTTCACGGCCCCCGGCGGTGAGCCCGGCGCTCCGATAGACGTTAACTTCGAGCTGCTGAGCCAAATGAACGCCGAGGCGGTCGGCTGGCTTTACAGCCCGGGAACGCCGATAAACTATCCGGTCGTCCGCAGCGATGATAATTCCTATTATCTCAAGCATCTGTATAACGACCAGAAAAATTCATCGGGCGCGATATTCATGGACGCGCTGAACGACCCGGACATGAGCGACATCAACACGGTCATCTACGGCCACAACATGAAAAACGGCTCAATGTTCGCCTCGCTCCAGAATTACTCCGATCCCGCGTATCTGCGCGAGCATCCGGTGATTTACTACATGAACGCGCAGCACGACTACAGGATCGACGTTTTCGCCTGCTATCCCGAGTCCGCGGCCGCCGAGACCTACACGATAAACTTTGACTCGGCCGACACCTACGCGGGCTATCTGCAGAGAGTATGGGCAAAGTCGGAAATCTCGGCCGACGTGCCGATGACGACCGACGACAACATAGTCACTCTCGTGACCTGCACGGGTTACAGTAACGACAGATACGTCGTTTTAGGCAAGATAACACAGATAAGTTAATTTAAAAAACCGGAGCCGCGAGGCTCCGGTTTTTTGCGTTTTAAAATCCGAAAAACTGTACCAGGAACACCGACATGAGTATTCCGGTCAGATCGGCGGTGAGGGCGGCAAACAGGGTGTGCCGCACATTTTTTATGCCCGCGCTGCCGAAATACACCGCCACGGTATAGAACGTCGTTTCGGTCGAGCCCATCATGATCGAGGCGATCCTGCCCTGCACCGAGTCCGGGCCGAAATTTTTGAAAATATCGGTCACAACAGCGAGCGACGCGCTGCCCGAAACCGGCCGCAAAAGGCCGAGCGGCACCAGCTCCGACGGCATATGTATAAGATTTGTCAGCGGCGCGGCGGCGCGGGAAATAAGCTCAAGGCACCCGCTTTCGCGGAACATGGAGATCGCGGTCATAAGACCGATCAGCGAGGGGATTATGTTGAACGCGGATTCAAGACCCGACTTTGCGCCCGAGGTGAACGAGGCGTAAACGTCGGTCTTTTTCGCAAATCCGTAAATCAAAAAAATAAAAATAAAGCATGGCACGGAATACGCCGAGATAAGCTCCATAATGATCCTCCTTTGCGTCTTGCGGTCAGAACCGTTTTTCGAGCAGCTTTACCGCGGTTATCCCCACGGCGAGCGCGCAGACCTCGCAGATCCAGATCGCCGGTATCACGCCGCCGGGTGAGGCGCTGCCCCATGTTTGGCGCAGCGAGATAAGAGTCGTCGGTATCAGTTGGAGCGAGGCTGTGTTAAGCACCACAAGCATGCACATCTCGTTTGAGGCGGCGCTTTTGTTGTTGTTCAGCTTTTTCAGCTTGCCGACCGCGCTTATGCCGAGCGGTGTCGCGGCGTTTCCCATGCCAAGAAGGTTTGCGACAATGTTCATCACCACCGAGCCGAAGGCGCCCGAGTCGGGGTCAAGCCGCGGGAAAAGCCGTTTCAGCGCGGGCTTCAGCAGCCTTGAGATCAGCCTTATCAGCCCCGCGTCCTCTCCAATTTTGGAAATTCCCGTCCACAGGCACATTATTCCCAAAAGCGAGATCGAAAGGTTCACCGCCTCGCCCGCGCCGCTCACCGCTGCGGCGGCCGTCTGTTCCACCCTGCCCGTGAAAACCGAAACGATCAGCGAGATGATTATCATCCCGCCCCATATGTAGTTCATCATTTTTGACTCTCCTTTATGTTTGTAATCTTCCATTTATCATTCTGTAATTGATTTTTTAAGTATTTGTAATCTTGAAACTCCAAAATTCCCGTTTTTTATTGTAAAATGCGCGGTATAATGATAGCCGCGGAAAAACTTTTAAGGAAACCACTGAAAATTTGTCATTCTATTTTACGGATATATTGATTATTGTATTTCGTAAAAGCGCAATAAATTCGACGATTTTGGGCCGCGGGACAAATTTTGATCCGACAAATTACGATTATATTATCCTTTTTACAAAAATGTAAAATTTCTGCAAAAAAACTCTTGCAAATTGTCGTAGTATGTAGTAAAATAAAATCAATGTGGGGCGAAGTGTATTGAAATGTATTAAAATACCACCCTATTGGATTTGAGCAAATGCCGCTCCGCGGGATTTGCGATTAGCGGAAGGATAAGGGGCTCCCGGAAAGCGCAAAGCGCTTTTTGGGAAGAGGAGCGACCCCGGAGCGGTGAGCAAATACCGCTCTGCGGGATTTGCGATTAGCGGAAGGAGGCGCGACGTGTTTATAGGTGAATATCCTCAAACTGTGGACGCTAAGTTCAGAGTTAATGTTCCGGCCGGTTTCAGAACGGAGCTGGGACAGACTTTTGTTGTCGCAAAAGGCATAAACTGCATCGCGCTCTATCCCGCGACCGAGTGGGAAGGCTTCCTTTCAAAAATAACCGAGCGCAAAAAACTGCTGTTCTTCACTTCGGGATCGAGAGAATGTGAGCTTGACACGCAGGGAAGAGTGGTTGTTCCGCCAAACATGCGCGAATACTTGAATTTAGGCAAAGAAATAACCGTTGTCGGAGCGTACAAGCATGTTGAGATATGGAACAGAGAAGCGTGGAAGGACTATATCAGCGACGAAGCTTACAGCTCCGAAAACATTGAAGACATAATGGGTGACGGGGAGCTTATTTAATCATGGAGTTCAATCATATTTCCGTGCTTCCCGCCGAGAGTGTTGAACTGCTCGACGTAAAGCCCGACGGGATTTATGTTGACGGAACGCTGGGCGGCGGCGGGCACGCGTCTCTGATCTGCGAGCGGCTGGGCCCGAGCGGAACCTTGATCGGCATTGACCGAGACGCCGAGGCGCTCAGCGCGGCGCGCGAAAGGCTCAAAAATTTTGATTGCCGCGTAATTATCGAGCATGACAATTTTTTCAACATTAAATCCATACTGCAAAGACATAAAACAGACAAGATCGACGGCGCGATACTTGATTTGGGCGTGTCGTCGCATCAGCTTGACGAGGCAGAGCGGGGGTTCAGCTATAACGCCGACGCGCCGCTTGACATGAGAATGGACCGCGATGACGCCCTGAGCGCGAAAACGGTCGTTAACGAGTATTCCGAGGCGGAGCTGAGGCGAATTCTGTTCGCCTACGGCGAGGAAAAGAATGCGGCGAGGATCGCCTCGAACATAGTCAAAAGCCGCGAAAAGAAACCGATAGAGACCACGCTTGAGCTAAGCGAGATAATAAAGCGGTCGTTCCCGCCGCAAAAACGGTACGGGGACAAGCATCCGGCAAAGCGGAGCTTTCAGGCGATAAGAATTGAGGTAAACCGAGAGCTCGAGGGGCTTGACGCCGCGGTCAGGGATTTCGTGGACTGTTTAAAGCCCGGCGGAGTGCTGGCCGTGATAACGTTCCACTCGCTCGAGGACAGGATAGTCAAAAACGCGTTCGCCGAGCTTAAGACGGGCTGCACATGCCCGAAAGAGTTCCCGGTCTGCGTCTGCGGCAAAAAGCCGAAAATAAGACTCAAGAACCGCAAGCCGATAACGGCGGGAGAGGAAGAACTCAGCGAAAACAACCGCTCGCACAGCGCGAAGCTGCGCGCGGCGGAAAAGCTCGATTGTGAATAAACAGAAGGAATTTTAACGAAAGGGATGGGTAAGGTGCCGACCAAGCAGAGAGGAACAAGCGGCAGACAGGCCTCGCCGCGGCGGAACGTGAATCTGAGAGCCGAAAATCGGACGGCGCGTCAGTACCGCCCGACGGATCGCGGAAACAATTATAACGGAACATATTACGGCGGATCATATAACGATCCGCGCGTATACGCGTCTGCAAGAGACGCGCGTCAGACCCGGCGCCCGGATTTGGGCGGGGCGGGCTATTATGACGCGTACAGGACGTCGGCCCGCGGCGCATATGACAGAACCGCCTACAGGACCGCGCAGCCGGGAACATACGACAGAACCGCCTACAGGACCGCGGAACCGAGATCATACGGCGCCTATCCTGCGGCGCCCGCGGAGCGGGGATATGTGGCTCCGGAGCGTCCGACGCGCACGGCGCCCGCGCCCGAGCGGAAGATCATCACCCGCGAGGAGTGTCTGGCCAACAAGCGGAAGGTCAGATCAAGACTTAAGGCGATTGGCGTTATCGCGCTTGTTTTCCTGATGAGCGCGGTATTGATATACAGGCAGACGGCGATATTCGGAAAGAACAGACAGATCGAGAGCTTAAACAGCGAGCTCAGCGGAATAATTGTGACGAACGAGGCCGTTCAGTCGAATATCGACCGTTCGATCGAATTGGGCAATTTGGAGACGTTTGCCAAAAACAGGCTGGGAATGGTAAATCCCGACTCATCTCAGATATTCTATATTGATATGGGAGCCGGCGACGAGGTTGTGAAACCATCCAAATAAACCGCGCGGCGGGCACACGGCTGAAAAACTGTTCTAAAGTTACGGATCTTGAAATAAACTTTCCACAGAGAATGGCGGCCGCGCAGGGTCGCCTTGTTGGATTTATGGAGGAAAGAATATGGCGAAAAAAAGGGCAAAAAAGAAAACGGGAACGAACGGCAGGCTGATATTTATCGCCGCTGTATTTACGTTTCTTATGGCCGCGCTCTGCCTGCGCGTCGGCTGGATCCAGATCGTGCGCGGCAGAGATCTGTCGCGTCAGGCTCTCGATCAGCAGACAAGCGACAATACGGTCAGCGCCAAGCGCGGCAGCATATACGACAGAAATTACAAGATTTTAGCCTCAAATATAACCGTCGAGTCGATCAGCATAAGTCCCGATATGGTTAGGACCTCGATCGAGGATAACGCGCTGAACACCGATATGGTCGCGAAGAGCATCGGCGACATCCTCGGAATGGACATGGAGACGGTCAAGGATAAGATTTTAAAGCATGTCCAGAGTGAGACGCTTAAAAAGAAGGTGGATAAGGAAACCGCCGATACTTTGAGGGAGTATGTAAATTCCGTGAAGCTTGGCGGAGTTGTGTTTACCGAGGACGTCAAGCGTTATTATCCCTACAACAATTTCGCGGCGCAGGTCATAGGCTTCTGCGGCACCGACAATCAGGGACTTGAGGGAATTGAGAGCATATACGACGACGAGCTCAGCGGCGTTCCCGGCAGGGTCGTCTCGGCGCAGCAGTCCACCGGCCTTGAGAGCAACAGCGGATATGAGAACTACATCGCGGCTCAGGACGGCAACAGCGTTGTGCTCACCATTGACGAGACGATACAGAACTACGCTCAGAAAAACCTCGAGGCGGCGGCCGCCGACAATAATCTGGGCGAGGGCGCGGCGGCGATAGTTATGGATGTGAACACCGCCGAAATTCTGGCGATGTGCACCGAGCCCGATTATGATCTGAACGAGCCGTTTGAGATAACCGACTCGATAAGGGAAAAATATCCGGATATTGACGAAGAGCTTGAAAAGCTTGACGGCGTGGAGTATAATGAAAAGCTGGGAGAGGTAATGCAGACCGTGCGGCGCAACAAGGCGGTCGTGGACTCATATGAGCCCGGCTCAACGTTTAAGTCGGTCACGGCGTCTTTGGCGCTTGAGACGCGCGCCTGCGCGCTGACCGACACGTTTACCTGCGGCGGCTCATATCAGGTGGCGGACAGAAACATAAGCTGCTCCAATCACTCCGGACACGGAACCCAGGACTTCGCGCAGGCGGTTCAGAACTCCTGCAACCCCGCGTTCATTCAGATAGGCCAGAAGATAGGCAAGAAAAGATTTGTGGACGGCGTCAAGGCCTTCGGATTTTTGAGCAAAACCGGGATCGAAATTCCCGGCGAGGCGACGGGCACGGGCTATGACGAGAACATGAGCGACGTTGACCTTGCCACCGAGTCATTCGGCCAGTCGATAACCGTGACGCCGCTCCAGATGGCGGCGGCCGTGAGCGCGGTCGCAAACGGCGGCACGCTGATGAAGCCGCATATCGTGAAGCAGATAGTCAATTCCGATATGGGCATTGTTGAAAGCACCGAGCCCGAGGTGGTTCGGCAGGTGATCTCAAAGCAGACCAGCGACGAAATGTGCAAAATACTCGAGTCGGTCGTTTCCGAGGGCGGCGGCAAAAACGCCTATCTCGCGGGCTACAGAATTGCAGGCAAGACCGGTACCTCGGAGAAGATACCCAGAGGAAACGGCAAACATATCGCCTCGTTTATCGGCTTCGCCCCGGCGGACGATCCGAAGGTCCTCTGCCTTGTAATTCTTGACGAGCCGAACGGCGACTCATATTACGGCGGACAGATCGCCGCGCCCGTTGTCAGAGATATTCTGGGCGAGACGCTCCAGTATCTGGGCGTTGAGCCGATGTATAATTCGGACGAGGAAGAATATATCGATGTTGAAGTTCCGGATGTGGCCGGCATGACCGACGCGGAGGCGGGCATTGCTCTTGACGAGAGCGGCCTTAATGTCAAGGTAAGCGGAAGCGGCGGCACCGTCACCGACCAGATACCCAAAGCCCATACCAAGGTGACGCAGGGCAGCACTGTCGTTGTGTATACCGAGGGCGGCGGGGCAGAGAGGACCGTTGCGGTTCCGAACGTTGTGGGCGAAACTCCGGCGTCGGCCAACACAACTCTTGAGGACAACGGCCTCAACGCGCGTATCAAGGGCGTGTCGAAATACGGCAAGAACGCCACCTGCATCGGACAGTCGCCTGTCGAGGGTACCATGGTCGAGCCGGGAACGGTCGTGACCTTGAGCTTCAGGTACGACGAGTCCGAGACTACCAACGATTAACACATACTGAGAGATAAACATAAAGGGGGTTAAATCTGTGACTTTATCGGATTTGCTTAAAAATGTAAACGTGAAAAAATATTCCGGCGGCGGAGGAATAAAGATCAGCGGCATCGCCTATGATTCAAGAAAGGTGAAGCCGGGGTACCTGTTTGTCTGCATAACGGGCTTTTCGGTCGACGGACACAAGTTTGCCAAGGCCGCGGTTGAAAGCGGCGCCGTGGCGGTCGTCGCCGAGCATGACCTGCCGACGGTGGATGTGCCGTGCGTGATCGTTGAAAACACGCGCAGGGCCATGGGAGAGATAGCCGCGGTGTGGTATGACTATCCGTACCGAAAGTTTAAGCTTATCGGAATAACCGGCACCAACGGCAAGACGACCACCACATATCTTATAAAGGCGATCCTTGAGCATCTGGGCAAAAAGGTGGGTTTGATCGGCACCAATCAGAATATGATCGGCGACATGGTCCTTCCCGCGGCAAGAACAACGCCCGACTCGCTTGAGCTCATGGAGCTTTTTAACGAGATCGCAAACCACAATGTTGACTATGTGGTAATGGAAGTGTCGTCTCACGCCCTCGCGCTCGACCGCGTGACGGTCTGCGAGTTTGACGTGGGCGCGTTCACGAACATAACGCAGGACCATTTGGACTTTCATAAGACCATGGAGGAATATCTCGCCGCGAAAAGCATACTCTTTAACATCTGCAAAGCCGGCGTGATAAACACCGATGACAGCGGAAGCGGATTTTTGCTTGAAAACGAAAAGTGCGACGAGGTAATAACCTACGGCATTGACAGCGACTGCGACCTTAAGGCGGAGAATATCGAGCTGCACGGCAGCGGGGTCGACTTTGACATAAGCTTCCGCGGCGAGAGCGGAAGGGTCGAGCTCGCGATACCCGGAAGGTTTTCGGTGTATAACGCGATGACCGCGATCGGCTGCTGTCTGGCGGACGGCATCTCGCTCAAAGACGCGATCGAGGGAATTCACAGCGCCCACGGTGTCAAAGGAAGAATAGAGATAGTAAAAACTCCGGGCACGGATTATACGGTCATTATCGACTACGCGCACACTCCGGACGGACTGCTTAACGTTATCAACGCCATCCGCGGCTTCGCGAAGGGCAGAGTTGTGACGCTGTTCGGCTGCGGCGGCGACCGCGACGCGGGCAAGCGGCCCAAAATGGGCAAAATTGCCGGAGAGCTGTCGGATTTCTGCGTTGTCACAAGCGACAACCCGCGCACCGAGGACCCCGACAAGATAATCGAGCAGGTGGTCGAAGGAGTCAAAGAGACCGGCTGCGAGCATGTTGTTATCACCAACAGGTTTGAGGCGATAGAATACGCGCTTGACCACGCTCAAAAAGATGATATAATATTACTGGCCGGCAAGGGCCACGAGACATATCAGATATTGGGCACAAACACGATAAAGTTTGACGAGCGCGAGATCGTGACAAAGCTGTTGGGCTGCTGAGCGCGCGATAAGTTAGGAGGGAGTTTCATGAAATGGTGCATGAATATAAACGCCTTGGCAAAGGCGGCGAATGGGGAGATCCGCAATTTAAGCGGTGACGAGATAGTAAAAAATGTGGTGAGAGACAACCGCGAGGTTGACGAGGGCGCGGTCTTTGTCGCCTTAAGAGGCGAGAACAACAACGGCCACAGATTTGTAAAAGACGCGGTGGAGCGCGGCGCGGTGTGCTGCGTGGTCGAAAAGGGCGAGGGCGATTTCGGCTCGCTGCCCACAGTCGCCGTTGACGATACCTATAAGGCCCTGCTTGACATCGGCGCGTATTACCGCGACCAGTTCAATATTCCGATCGTCGGCATTACGGGCAGCGTCGGCAAGACCTCGACCAAGGCAATGATCGCGTCGGTCATGAGCCGTGAATACAATACTTTAAAGACCGAGAATAACTACAACAACGAAATCGGAGTTCCGCTGACTCTGTTCAGACTGAGCGACGATCATGAGGCGGCTGTTATTGAAATGGGAATGAACCATTTCGGCGAGATCTCAAGGCTCACAAGAACCGTCCGTCCCGACACCGCTGTTATAACGAATATAGGCATTTCCCATATCGAAAATCTGGGGAGCCGCGAGGGTATCTTGAAGGCAAAGCTTGAAATTCTGGAGGGCCTGCCGTCCGACGGAACCGTGATTTTAAACGGAGACAACGATCTGCTTTGGTCAAAAAACGGCGAGCTTGATTACGAAACGCTCTATTACGGAATTGAAAACAAGGCCTGCGACGTTATTGCGACCGATATAAAGCTTTATTCCACGGGAAGCGAGTTTACGGTCAGAATTGACGGGCAGGATTACAGATTTGAAATAGGAGTTCCGGGCATTCACCATATTTACAATGCGCTCGCGGCTATCTTAGTCGGCTACCGCTACGACGTAAGACCGGAAAAGATGATAAAGGGAGTGCGCGCGTTTGAGCCCGAGAACAACCGCCAGGAGACAAGGAAATATGACAGATTTACCGTGATCAACGACTGCTATAACGCGTGTCCGGACTCTATGAGGTCCGGAATAAGCGTGCTTGAGCTCACCGCCTCGGATAACGGAAAGCGCTCCCGCAAGGTGGCGTTTCTCGGCGATATGCTGGAGCTCGGCGACAAGGCGCCTAAGGCCCATTACGACGTGGGTCTTATGTGCGCGGGCAAAGTCGACTGCCTTGTGACTATCGGAGAAATGGCCGAAAACATAGCCCGCGGAGCGGCGGACGGAGGAATGAACAGGGATGATATACATATGTTCGGCTCCGGCGCCGAGGCGGCAAAAAAGCTCGGCTCAATAATAAGAGACGGCGACGTTATCTGGGTCAAGGGCTCGCGGGGTATGCGTCTTGAGACGATAGTGAACGCCCTTGATGAGATGGCGGAAAAGATTTAAGACAAAACGGCGGCGCTTGTGCCGCGAAAATATATTTGACGGGAGAGAGGCGTATGTATTACATTGTTGGATGCGTAATAGCGTTTATTCTGTCGCTCAGTCTGGGAATGTGCGTAATCCCGATGCTGAGACGGCTTAAATTCGGACAGGAAATAAGAGAGATAGGCCCGGCGTGGCACGCGAGCAAGGCCGGGACCCCGACCATGGGCGGAATAATTTTTATCGCCGCGTCCGCCGCGTCGCTCGTTATTACCTGCCTCTGGGGCTTGATCGCCGGGAAGGACAGCGGCGGATTTATCGACCTTCTGCTTGTTGTGCTGTTGTCGCTGGCCTTCGGCCTTATCGGATTTGTCGACGATTATATAAAGGTTGTGAAAAAGCGGAATTTGGGCCTCACCGCGGCGCAGAAATTCAGCCTTCAGTTTCTCGCGGCCTTGATCTTCGCCACGTTTGTGGCGCTGTTCAGCGACGCGGGCACCGTGATCGACCTGCCCTTCACAGAGATCAATATCGACCTGAGCTGGTTCTATATCCCGTTTATAATTTTCGTTATGCTTGCCACGGTCAACAGCGTTAACCTGACCGACGGGCTTGACGGACTCGCAACGACCGTGACTCTGGTTGTCATGCTGTTTTATCTGCTGACCTCGATCAAGTTTGAAAACAGCGCGATGGCGCTGTTTGCGGCGGTTATGGCGGGCGCGCTCGCGGGATTTCTGTTCTATAACCGGAAGCCTGCGAAGGTGTTCATGGGCGATACCGGATCGCTGTTTCTGGGCGGCGCGGTGTGCGGCCTGGCGATAATTCTGGGTCAGCCGATAACGCTTTTGATAGTCGGATTGGTATATGTGATCGAGACCTTGTCGGTAATAATGCAGGTGACGTCATTCAAGCTCACGGGCAAGCGCATATTCAAAATGTCTCCGATCCATCATCATTTTGAGATGTGCGGCTGGAGCGAGGTCAGGATCGTTTGCCTGTTCTCGCTTGTAACGCTCGCGCTTTGCGCGCTTATGTACTTCTTCGGTTAGGAGAAAACCGGATTTTGAGACGGCCCTTTCGGGCCTTATGAGGTGATTTTATTGGCTGAAAGATACAGCGGCAGAAACAGAAGAAACGATTACGGCGGAAACGATCGGTATTACGAGAGGCGCGCGGGAGACGGCGAGACCCGTCGGCGCGCCGCGGCCGACGATAGGCCGATGCGGGTCCGCGTGACCGCCAAAAACTTTTTGAGAATAGGCGAGACGAAGGTCCGTCTGGGAGCGTTTGATTATCAGTTTTTGCTGATAACTCTTATCCTCGTGGCCTTCGGTCTTGTTATGCTCTACAGCGCCAGCAGCTCGAGGGCGTACGCCGCCCAGGACGGCGACAGCATGTATTTTGTAAAGCGCCAGATATTTTTCGGACTGGGCTTGGGCGTGCCGCTGATGATAGCGTTTATGTCGATAGATTATCATTTTTTGGCAAAATTTTCGGGCTTGTTCTACGGCGTGGGTATATTTTTGCTCATTCTGGTTCTGGTTCCCGGAGTGGGAACCACGGCCGGCGGCGCCACGCGCTGGATATTCGGATTTCAGCCTTCGGAGTTTATGAAATTCGCGACGATTATCATGGTGGCGTGGTACCTTGACACATACAAGGAATATATAGGCAAATTCGGCAAAGGCTTTTTGCCGTGCCTTGCGATTTTGGCGGTGGTGGCCTTCCTGCTTATGCTTGAGCCGCATTTCAGCGCCACGATACTCATTGTGTTTACCGGAATGCTTATGATGTTCGCGGCGGGCGCTAAGATCTCACACTTCGCCGTGCTGAGCGTGCCCGCGATCCTGGGCGGAATAGCGCTTGTTATCAAGTCTCCCTACAGGCTTCAGCGTATCGTCGCCTTTGCCGATCCTTTCGCCGACAAACAGGGCTCGGGCTGGCAGATAGTGCAGTCGCTCTACGCTATGGGCTCGGGCGGCGTTTTCGGAGTGGGCTTCGGACAGAGCAGACAGAAATATATGTCGCTTCCCGAGCCTCACAACGACTTCATTTTCTCGGTTCTCGCCGAGGAGCTCGGCTGGGTCGGAGTGATCATTGTCATCGCTCTGTTTGTCTGCCTTGTGGTTCGGGGCATAAAAATAGCGCAGAAGGCGCCCGACAAGCTGGGAATGTTGATAGTTGTGGGCTGCATCGGCTTGATCGGCGTGCAGGCTCTGATAAATATCGGCGTTGTTTCGGCGTCGTTCCCGGTCACGGGAATGCCGCTGCCGTTCTTCAGCTACGGCGGTTCGGCGCTGGCTGTGACTTTGGCGGAGATCGGCATGATACTTAATGTTTCCAGACAGGAGAGGGTGCTGTAAATTATGAAGATTTTGTTTGCGGGCGGCGGCACGGCGGGACACATCAATCCCGCTCTTGCCATCGCCAATTATATATGCGGCAGAGAAAAAACCGAGATCGCTTTTGTGGGAACCGCCGAGGGCCTTGAGGCGGAGCTCGTTCCGCGGCTCGGCCACAAGCTTTCGCTTATCAAAATTCACGGCTTTGAGCGGAGCCTGAATTTGCAGAATTTTAAAAATATATTTGAGCTTCCCGCGAGCTACGCGGCCTCAAAAAAGATAATCAAGGAGTTTAAGCCCGACATAGTGATCGGCACCGGAGGCTATGTCTGCGGCCCGGTGCTGCTTGCGGCATCAAGAATGAAAATTCCCACGCTTATTCACGAGTCAAACGCCTATCCGGGCGTTACCACGCGGCTGCTTGCCGGAAAGGTCGACACCGTGGCGATAGGCGCGAAGCCTGCCGCGGACTATATCAAGTCCGCCAAACATGTGATATACACCGGCAACCCGGTGCGCCCGTCGATCCTCTCGACCGAGACGTTTGACGCGCGCCGCAAACTGGGGCTCGATCCCCGCCCGTATATAGTGTTTTTCGGCGGCAGCCTGGGCGCGAGAGACTTTAACAGGGCCGTGGTCGACTGGATCTGCTCCGTCGCCGACAAAAAGGAATATCAGATAAAAATGGGCACCGGAAAGCTTTCGCAATACGGAGCGGTACTTGACAGATTTAAGGAAAACGGCGTGGACCCTGACGAATGTCCCGATATAGATGTGAGCGAGTACATATACGATATGGATGTGGTTATGTCGGCCGCGGACCTTGTCGTGTGCCGCGCGGGGGCCAGCACCTTGAGCGAGCTTACCGCTTTGGGAAAGCCGTCGATTTTGGTGCCGTCGCCCTATGTGACCGCCAATCATCAGGAGCATAACGCGCGCGCGGTCGAAAAAGAGGGCGGCGCGAGAGTCATTCTTGAAAAGGAGCTCACCGCCGAAAGTCTCGGCGCGGTCATTGACGAGCTCGCCCGCGACAAAAAGAAGCTGGCCGAGATGCGCCGCTGCGCCAAAGGCGCGGGCACCACAAAGGCCACCGAGGAAATATATAACGAGGTAAAACGCTTGACCGCGAAATAGCGGTTTAATCACAAACCCTCCGTCAAAGCATATTATAATCTGTATAAAGGGGATTACAATACGCGTTGTAAAAATGGAGGGATTTATGTGACAGACGGTTATTTATCCATTAACGGAAGAAGAAGGCTGTCGGGGGAGACAAGGGTCCAGGGATGCAAAAACGCGGCTCTGCCGTGCCTCACCGCGTGCCTGCTGTGCGAAAGGGGTGAGGCGTGCCTCTCAAACTGCCCGTATCTCACCGACGTGGAAAACACGGCCGAAATTCTTGAGCGGCTGGGCGCGGTGTGTCGGTTTGACGAGGGCGGACACGCGGTCAGCGTCAGAGCCGAAAATGTGTTCGGCTCGGCGATAGACAACGAGATGATGAACAGGATGCGCTCGTCGGTGCTGTTTATGGGCGCACTGCTTTCCCGAACCGGAGAGGCCGATCTGGGCTATCCCGGCGGCTGCGAGATAGGCGCGAGGCCGATCGATATGCATATTCGGGCGTTCAGGGAGCTGGGCGTTGATATTGATGAGGAAGGCGGAATGATACGCTGCCGCCTCCGCTCGGGGCTCAAGCCGTGCCAGGTCTCGCTGCTCTGCCCAAGCGTGGGTGCGACCGAGAACATAATGCTGCTCACGGCAAAGTCCGAGGGGCGGACGGTGATCAGAAACGCCGCCCGCGAGCCCGAGATCGTTGACCTGCAGAATTTTCTGAACGCCATGGGCGCCGACATTCGCGGCGCGGGCAGCGACGTTATCGTTATAAACGGCGCAAAAGAACTTAGGGGTGCCGATTACGGGATCATGCCCGACAGAATTGCCGCGCTTACATATATGGCGGCGGCCGCCGCCTGCGGAGGCAAAATATTCCTGCGCGGCGCCAATCCGGAGCATCTCGCGGTCTGCGTGTCGGTCCTGCGCGATATGGGAGTTTCGGTCAAACGCGTAAGCGGCGGCATGATCGTTTCAATGAGCGGCAGGCCGAACGCGGTCAACACGATAAAAACCTTGTATTATCCCGGCTTCCCTACCGACGCGCAGCCCGCTTTTATGGCCGCGGCGACGGTGGCGAAGGGAACCACGGTGTTTGTGGAGTCGATTTTTGAGAACAGGTTCCGCCACGCGCCCGAGCTTAAAAAACTCGGTGCCGATATAGACGTTAATATGTGCCAGGCCACGGTAAGGGGCAAAGAGTCACTGAGCGGCGCGGACGTCAGAGCTTGCGACCTGAGAGGCGGAGCCGCTATGGTGATCGGCGGACTTGTCGCCGACGGGACCACGAGAGTTTACGGAGTTTCGCATATCGAGCGCGGCTACGAGAACATAAGCCGCGATTTTTCAAATCTCGGCGCGGATATACGAATGATATACTGAAAAGTTTAATTTATACGGGAGAACGACTATGGAAGAATACAGAAGACAACCTGATCAAAGAAAAAGAAAGGGAGCGAGACGGCCCGCCCCGAGGCGGACATCCGCGGGACGTTCATCCGCAGGGAGACGCCCCGTGAAGCGTCGTTCCGCGAAGCGGAGCTTAAACCCGCAAAAACGAAGGATATTGGGTCTGACCTGCCTCGCTGCCGCGGCGGCAGCGGTGATCTTGGTATGCGTGTTTCTGTTCGCGCCCGCGTTTGACATTGAAAACATAGTGTGCGAGGGAAACAGCAAAACAAGCTCCGAAACGATAGTGCAGGCCTCGGGCATACGGCGCGGGCACAATATATTTTTGACGCCGCTGTCGGGCGGAAAAAAGCCAGTTGAGGAGCTTGACTATATCGAGAGCTGCAAGATAAGCCGTGAGCTGCCGAACACGATAAAGATCGCGGTTGTTGAGCATCACCCGTCGGCCTATTTCAACACGGGCGGCGCGCTTGCCGTGATCGACATGGGCGGCAGTGTGCTTGAGGTGGTAAACGGCGACGACGCGGAGGATATAATAAACTCAAAAATAACCGAAAAGGAGCCCGAGCCGATCGGCAGCCCCGATCCTGACAGCGAAAACGAGGAAGACAGCGATGAGCCCGATCCCGAGTCCACCGCCGACGGCACGATCTGGGGCTATGATGACGACGGCGATCCTATCTACCGCGTGAACGGCGGCCATTACGAGTTTGACGAGGACGGAAACCGCTTTTTTGTGGATGACACTCCCGAGGAAAGTCCCGAGCCCACTGCGGACGCGGAGAGCGTAAACGTTGACGACAGCGACGGGATCGCGCACACGAGCGGCGGCAGAGTGATTTACGACGCGCCCGTGGTTTACGGTGTGCAGCTTTCAAAATACGACGTGGGAAAACGGATCGAAAGCGCTGACGGCGAAAAGCTGAATTCCGTGCTTGACGCGCTGAAGGCGCTTGACAGCGCGGGCCTGCTTGAGCGGACCACCAAATTCGACGCCGAAAATGTAAACGACGTAAAATTTGTGATCGAGGACCGTCTTGAGGTCTGGTTCGGCGGCTTTGAGGATTTTGAATACAAGGCAAAGTTTACCGCGACTGTGGTCAACGAGAATCTGTCGCCCTATGAGCGCGGAATTGTGGATTTCAGAGACTCCAAGCTCTATGTGCGGCCCGAGGGCTATCAGACTCCGATGCTGCTTGATGAAAAAGAGACCCCCGCGCCCGACAGCGAAGAGGAAGAGGCGGAGGAAGACCCCGACGCAACCAAGCGTCCGAAGTCAACGGCGGACCCCGATGATGAGGATGAGGACGAGGACGAAAGTGACGCGAAGGCGACTCAAAAGCCCAAGGCCACAGCAAAACCGACCGCGAAACCCGCCTCGCGCCAAACCGACGAGGACGAAGACGGTGCCACAAATTCGATAGATTTAGAGGAATAATTAAATTTAAAAGCGGCTCGATTTGAATTGAGCCGCTTTTAGTTTTTAAAAACGATCAGTTGTGTGAAAGTTTGACAGATTTAATTATTTTGCATAGTGTAAAATCCGTAATATACTTTTACAGTTAATTGATATAAAACGGATTTTCGATTGTTCCATCTCCTTGTATATTAACGGATAAATCAAAATAGAATGCAGGCCGAATACCGATCGAACAATCTGAAGCATTATCCTCATCAATTTCTTTGTCAGACATTGCAATTCGTACGCTTTGTCCCCAAGTGTCGAATTCTACATTATCAGGTGTTCTAAGCCAATAATACCAATTTTTGTCTGCAGACAAATTTAATTTAGTATACTGATTATGTTCAATTGCCTTTTGTGTCAGACGAGCCGACAAGTAATCTTCTCCAAGTTTATCTGAGTTTTCGATTAATTTATTAATTTGCATAACATCCGGTAAAAATATTTTATCGGTAACTTGTTCAGAATACGCATTATCATATGTAGAAAGATCTATGCTATCTGTTGCAGCAATTTCTAAAAATTCATTACCAAAATCGTAAACTCCATTTTCAACCTCTAATTTACCGACAATACATTTTTGGGTTACTTCTTTTATTGCATTTTTTTCGTTTTGTTGAAAATTAGTTAAAAAGCCGGCTTCATTATTGTATGGATTGTGAACAAATCCTTTATTCATTTCATATGGCAGCGTGAGGCTTAAATCGTTAGGCGGATTGCCGCAGAGCCACTCAACTTCACCAGCTGCTGCATTTGAGTTGAGCCACGAACGTATATTACTGTCCTTCCAATAATTTGAATCATTATCTTTTCTTCCACGCGCATGAGACCCCGAGTTTTCATTTGTTTTTGGCATGGCATCAAAGGCTTTGAGACAAATTATTTTATCGGTAAGCATCAGAGGTCCGTTTTTGTCAATATCAATACAACGCCATATAATGGGTTCATCATAGTATGTACCCAACCGAAGATAATCTCCTACTTCAATTTTGCTGTTATAATTGGAAATTATACTGTCACTTGAAGGTTTAAATGCAAAAACAACTGCAAGTATCGCCACAATAGTTGCGCAGCATACAAATCCTATTATTGGAATCCATATTTTAAACTTTCGTTTTGATTTTTTGAAGCTTATATTTTTCGAATTTTGATAAATTTTATCAGACACATTTTGCGTGCCGCAATGAACGCAGAATTTTGTGCCATCTTTTAGTTTTTTTCCGCATTTTGTACAATAATTCAACATAAATACCTCCTATACTATATATTTAATTATCTTTAAAAACAATTATATCATATTTATCTTTGATTGACAAGCAATATTTTAATTAAATATTTGATTTTAGGCGTTTGTTTAAACAAAATTAAATAAAATCACCCCGACGTTCAGTGTTACGCCGGGGTGATTTTATTTCGCTTTCGGGTTGAATATCAGGGCTATCACAAAGCCGAAGAACACGGCCGCGGATATTCCTCCGGCCGCGGCCGAGGCGCCGCCCGTGATTATGCCCAGCGGACCGTCGGCGTCCACGGCCTTTTTGACGCCTTGGGCCAGCACGTTGCCGAAGCCCATCAGCGGCACCGTGGCGCCCGCGCCCGCGTAATCAACGATCTTGTCGTATATTCCCACGGCGCCGAGCGCCGCGCCTATCACAACATAAAGCACCAATATCCTCGCCGGGGTCAGCTTTGTCTTGTCGATCAATATCTGAGCAATGGCGCACAGCAGACCGCCCACCCAGAACGCGTTGAGATATTGCATTATCTTTCACCTCCCGGTCTGTTCGAGAGCGCGACCGCGTGGGCAATACCCGGGACCGACTCGCCCTGAAGCGAGGAGGTGGGGCTCAGCAGCGCGCCCGTGCCGAGAATGAGCACGTCGTTCAGCTTTCCGTTTTTCATCATCTCAAAAATATATCCGCAGACCGTCACCGCTATGCAGCCGCAGCCGCTGCCTCCGGCGTGGACGTCCTGCCTTTCGATGTCGTATATCATGCAGCCCGAGTCGCCGTAATTGTCGTTCATGTTATAGCCGTTTGAGTTCATCATGTTTATAACGATCTCGCGGCCTATTTTGCCGAGGTCACCGCTTAAAATAAGATCGTAATCCTTCGGCGAGCGCCCTGTGTCGGCAAAGTGCGCGCACAGCGTGTCTATCGCCGCCGGGGCCATGGCGCCGCCCATGTTGTTCTGGTCGATCACGCCGAAGTCCACGACCTTGCCGCTCGTCACATGGGTTATATACGGCGCGCAGTCGCCGCCCTCGAGCACGGCCGCCGCGGCTCCGGTCACAGTCCACTGGGCCGTGGGAGGCCGTTGGCCGCCGTATTCCAGCGGATTTCTGTACTGCCGCTCCGCCGTGCAGAAGTGGCTTGACGCCACAGCTATCGCGGCATTCATTCCGCCGCCGTCGATCGCGAGCGCGCCGAGGCTCAACCCTTCGATCATGGTCGAGCACGCGCCGTAGAGCCCGTAATACGGAATGCCGAGCTCGCGCGCGCTAAACCCCGAGCTTATGCACTGGTTGAGCAGATCGCCCGCGAAGGCGCAGTGTATGTCTGACGGCCGCCTGCCCGCCTTGCGGATCGCGAGCTTGGCCGCCTCCTTCTGCATTTTGCTCTCGGTCTTTTCCCACGTTTCCTCGCCCCATTCCGCGTCCTTCATCTTCACGTCAAAATACGGCGAAAGCGGCCCCTCGCTCTCTTTGGTTCCCACCACCGTGGCGGTGTTTATGATCGATACGTTTTTCTCAAGAGCCATTGTTTGATTTCCGAGTCTGACCGCCATTCTTTAGCCTCCTATCATAACTTTATACAAAAAATAGATTATTCCTACCACCACCGAGGACGTTATGCCGTAGACCAGCACCGGGCCGGCCACAACGAACATTTTTGCCGACATTCCGAGCACCAGTCCCTCGCGCTTGAACTCCATCGCGGGCGAGGTTATTGAGTTCGCGAAGCCGGTTATCGGCACGATCGTTCCGGCGCCCGCGTATTTGGCGATCTTGGGATAGATGTCAAGTCCGGTCAGCAGCGCTCCCAAAAACACCATGGTAACGCTGACCGCTGTTTTCGCGCTCTCGGCGTCAAGGTCGCATACTTTTTTGTAAAAGTCGCCTATGAGCTGGCCTATGACGCAGATCAGACCGCCTATCACAAAGGCGAGCGCTATGTTTTTGAGCATCGGGCTCTTTGGCGCGGTTTTGTCGATATAATTCAGATAATCCTTATTTTTGTTGTCGGGCATAATAACACTCCTTTCATGCTCTATTATTCTCGCCCGACGGTAAAATTATTCCTTTGCTTCCGAATAAATCATCCGGTCAGCTCCCTGCGCATTTTAAGCAGCACTTTCTTTTCGAGCCGCGACACCTGAACCTGCGATATGCCGAGCATTTCGGCTATGTCGCTCTGGGTGCGCCGCTTGAAATAGCGCATGTATATTATGAATTTTTCGCGCTCGTCCATGCCGCTTAAGGCCTGCCGCAGCATCAGGCGGTTCTCGATCTTCTGCTCGTAATCCTCGTCCGAGCTTATCTTTTCGGCCAATATCCTGCCGTCCGACTTTCCGTCGTCAAAGGCGGAATAGAGCGAGTCGGGCCGCCGCGAGGCCTCAAGCGCGGTCGAGAGCTCCTGCGGGGTTATGCGAAGCTCGCGCGCTATCTCGCCGAGCGTGGGCTCACGCTTGTTTTTCGCCTCCATGCGCTCCTTGACCGACGCCGCCTTGTAGGCTATGTTTTTGTAAGCGCGGCTGACCTTTATTATTCCGTCGTCGCGGATAAAGCGCTTTATCTCGCCGATTATCATCGGCACCGCGTAGGTGGAAAACGCTGTCCCGACGTTCAGATCAAATCGGTCTGCGGCCTTGATCAGGCCTATGCAGCCGATCTGGAACAGGTCGTCGGGCTCGTGGCCCCTGCCGAAAAAACGCTTCGCGACCGAGCGCACGAGCCCGATATTGTTTTCAATAAGCTCGTCGCGGGCGGTTCCGTCGCCTTGCTTTATCCGCGTGAGCAGCGCCTCGTTGCTCTCGCGGTATTTGTCGGAGCTCATATAATTTCCCCGCCGCCTTCGCGGGAATGAATGTATTTTGACATCTTGACGGTGGTGCCCTTGCCTTTTTCGGATACAACGTCAAGCGTGTCCATAAAGCTCTGCATAACGGTAAATCCCATGCCGCTCCGCTCCTCGTCGGGCGCGGTTGTGAAAAGCGGTTCCATTGCCCGCTCCACATTGGCAATGCCCGCGCCCTCGTCGCGGACGGTCACGCTTACGACGCAGTTCTTCCCCGTTTTTATTTCACACTCAATGTAAATAACGCCGTCTGTGTCTCTGTAGCCGTGGATTATCGAGTTTGTCACCGCCTCGGACACCGAGGTCTTTATGTCCGCCAGCTCGTTGATATCAAGATCGGTCTGGGCGGCGAAGGCACCGACCGCGGCGCGGGCGAACGCCTCGTTGACGCTCTTTGACGGGATCTCCAGTTTCATATAGTTTCGCATTTTTCTCACTCCTTTGTTTTATTCCTGCCTATCAGTTTTTTTATGCCCGACATCTCAAGCAGCCTGTCCACATTCGGCTTTGGCCGCGCCAGCATGACCGTTCCGCCGCGGCTCGCCATTTTTTTGTATCTGCCCATAATGAGGCCGAGCCCCGAGCTGTCCATAAATTCCACCTCGCCGAGATCAATAATGAGCGACGACGATTTTTTAATATCCAGCTCGCGGTCAATATCGCCCCTTATTTCCTCGGCGCAGTGCTGGTCGATCTCGCCGCCGAGCTTGACCACAAGAGATCCGCCTACCTGCTCAATTTCACATTTCATCCGTATTCCTCCTGCCTTTATAGTTTTTGGTGTGGTTTCCCCACTGTTTACTTATACAAAAAAATATTTCCGCCTTTATTTCCCACGGATTTTTTGACGACGGCTTTCGGCCAAATACGCGCAGAAAGGCCGAAAACCCGATATTCCCCGTTTTGTTGTTGAAAACGCACAAAAAACGTTGATATTGTTTGCACAATATCAACAAAGTTTTCTATTGAATTTTTTTCGGAAATGTTGTATTATATATGCATACCACAACTAAACAATCTTTTTTTCATTTCCTTCTGCCCGCAAGGGCAGAACACTCCCGACCGAGGTAGCAATATCTCGGTCTTTCTTTTTGTTTCACAAAACCCGCGCCTCCTCATAGTATAATATTGAGGTGTTGAAAATGAGCAAACATACTGTATTCGCGTTCGTCGGCGGCGACCGCCGTCAGGTTTACGTCATGCTCGGTCTGGCGAGAGACGGCTTTGAGGTCAGAGTCGCGGGTCTCAATGCCGAGGAGCTTTCGGGGGCCGAAAACATAACGGTCTGCGGCGATCCGCAGCGGGCAATCAGCGGCGCCGACTGCATTGTGCTTCCTGTCCCTTATTCGTCGGTGCTCAGCGCGCAGAACATAAACACGCCGCTTTATGATAAGGAAATACGGATCGGCGAGCTTTTCGCGGCCGGGCAGGAGCTCGACGGAAAGCTGATCCTGGCGGGCAGAGCCGACGAGCGGCTGCTTGCGATGGCAAGGCTCGGCGGCGCCCGCGTGGTTGACTATATGGAGCGCGAAGAGCTGGCTGTGCTCAACGCGATCCCCACCGCCGAGGGCGCGGTCAAGATCGCGATCGAGGAGCTGCCGATAACGCTGCACGGCTCAAGCTGTCTCGTGACAGGCTTCGGCCGCGTGGGCAAGGTCCTTTGCGCGGCTCTTAAAGGGCTTGGCGCGCGGGTGACCGCGGCTGTGCGGAAAAAGAGCGACCTCGCGTATATCAAAGCGTTCGGCTATGACGGAGCCGACATAACGCGGCCTATTCCCGAGCCCGAAAAATTCGATGTTATTTTTAACACCGTGCCAAAACTCATAATAGACGAAATTTTTCTCTCCGCCTTACGGCCCGACTGCCTGATAATAGACCTTGCCTCAAAACCCGGCGGGGTGGATTTCGAGGCGGCGCGCCGAATGGGCCGCAGCGTGATTTGGGCGCTGTCGCTCCCGGGGAAAACTTCACCGCTCACGGCGGGAGAGATCATTCGCGATACGATCAAAAACATAATAGACGAGCAAGCGAGGTGAAACTTTTGACTGAAAACAACACATTGAGCGGACTTAAGATAGGCTTCGGCATTACGGGCTCGTTCTGCACGATCTCAAAAATTCTGCCCGTTATCGAGGAGCTTGCGGCAAACGGGGCCGACGTGCTTCCGATCATTTCAAAAACCGTCGCCGAAACCGACACCCGCTTCGGCAAGGCAGATGACTTAAAGCGGATGCTTGAAGGCATAACGGGCAAAAAGCCTTTGCGTGAGATAACCGAGGTTGAGCCGATAGGACCGAAGGGGCTTATCGACGTTATGGTCGCGGCGCCGTGCACGGGCAATTCGATCGCAAAAATTGCGAACGGAATATCCGACACGCCGGTGACGCTGGCGGTAAAGTCGCATCTTCGCAACAACCGCCCGGTGGTTATCGCGGTGTCAACCAACGACGGATTGAGCGGCAACATCAAAAACATCGGCGCGCTGCTGACGCGAAAGAATATCTATATCGTGCCGTTCGGCCAGGACGACAGCGCGAGCAAGGAAAACTCTCTGGTCTCCGACTTCGGCCTTATTGCCCTGACCATAACCTCAGCCCTAATCGGCGCCCAGCTCCAGCCGCTTTTGATATAAAAACACGAAAAATTAAAATCGGCACCGCTTTAACGGAAAAAAGTTCCGAAAAAAGCGCTTGCCGATTTTAATTGTTGTCCCGGCAAAAATGTATGTACATTTGATTAACATTGTGCTATAATATTTTTGAGGTGTTTATTATGACCGAAAGGCAAAAAATAAATTTGAATGAGGTTATATTTTCTATGGAAGTTGAAGGGTTTAATATTCCCGACAATGAAAAACAAACTCTCATAGGTGTGCTTGACGGGAAATACACGTTCAGCGAAGTGCTTGATTCTTATATCTCGGAGGCCGAGTCTTATGGACAAGTATAAATATTATTACGAGGGAGCCGAATTTTATTGCTACCCCGAAACAAATGTATTAATTAACAAGTTCGGAATACGCGATGACGAGAAACTTGAAAATGTTGAGCGTAAAATAACAGCGTTAAAAGCGCTGGAATTTGAAGAAAAGCCGTTTGATGGTGATCTTGACTATGATTATTTATTAAGCATTCATCATTATCTGTTTTGTGATTTATATGAATGGGCGGGAAAAATACGCGTCGGAGAATTCATGTTTAAAGACGACAGTATGTTTTTTAAAGCCGCATATATTGAACAAGGATTTAACAGTTTTTATAAAAAACTTTGCGAAGAAAACTTTTTAAAAGGTTTGCCAAAAGATAAGTTTTGCGAGCGGCTTGCATATTATATGGGCGAGTTGAACGCGCTTCACCCATTCAGAGAAGGAAACGGCAGGACAAGCCGACTCTATTTTAAGCAGCTGGCGAAAAGAGCAGGCTATCAATTAGTATTCAGTAACGTGTCAAAAGAAGAACTTCTCAAGGCGGATATCTCGGCTTTTAATTGTGAATATGAATTGTTGGCCGGGGCGCTTGAAAAAATCGTTGTTCAATAATTAGTTTAATACCCATTTTCAACAAAAATTTTTACAGGGACAGAATATGTCCTTTCCTTTTGATATAATTATAATCAAATAACAGGTTATCTCAAATTAATCGTAACAAACTCATGTGAAACGCTTATTCGGAGCGGCGGTCATACGGTTTCGGGTTGTCGGTGCGGTTTAGGATATAGTCAACGCTTGTTCCGTAAAACTCGGCGAGAGTCTCAAGACAGGTATACGGGATCATTCGGGAGCCTGTCTCGTACCCCGAATATGTCCTTTGAGAGATATTTAAAATTTCCGCCACATCTTTCTGTTTGAGGTCTCTGTCCTCACGCAAATGGCGCAGTCTGTCAACCACAGCCGTTCACCGCCCTTCGGTAAATGTCCGTTTGATATTATATCACAGCGCAATACGCGCTATGTTTTAATAGCTCAATTTGAGCCGTAAATAATTAAAATTTAATGACAATTACATATTTAATGTCATTTTGTCGAAAAGCAGTTTATTTCGCCGCGGCATTATGCTATAATTATACGGAGTGGATATTTCCGCGGGCTGTTTTGCCCAAGAAACCGATTACGCTGTAATTACTCCGTAAATAAGCGAAATTAACGCGCTTATGAAAGGAGGCTAAAATATGGAAAAATACAGTAAGACCGACCGCCTGCTTCGGATATTTTTAAGCGGACTCCGCGGCGGCGGCATAAAAACGGTCGAGCTTGCCGAAAAGTTCGGTGTGAGCAAAAAGACTATAAGCCGCGACATCGCCGACATACGCGCATTTCTTGACTGCAGTCGCGAGTTCACCGGAAACATGGAGCTTGTTTATTCAAGAAAGGCGGGCGCGTTTTATTTCAAAAACGACGAGTTTTTAAAGAGCAGCGAGTTATTCGCGCTCATGAAGATCCTGATCGGAACGCGGGCGCTGAGCAAGTTAGATCTGCTCGGCATCAAAGCAAAGCTGCGCAAATTTACATCGCTTGACGAGCGCGCGCTGCTTGACAAACTGGTAAGCGACGAGCTTTATTATTATGACGAAATAAAATTCTACTGCCGAAGCCTGATCGACAATCTGTGGCAGATCAGCCGCGCGATCGACTCGGGCAAAGAGATAACGATAACGTACTACAAGATGGACCACTCCCAAATCACGCGGAGGATACGGCCCGCGGCAATAAGCTTTTCGGAGTTTTACTTTTATGTTTTCGCCTATCACGAAAACGACGGAAAAACGGTGCGCCGCAACTACCGCCTTGATCGGATAACAGACATTGTTATCCACCGCGAGAGGCTTATAAGCGGCATACCCAAAGGGTTTAGCGAGGGCGTGTATCGCCGCGAGAACCGCTACATGTTCCCGGGAAAGACCCGCGCCATACGCTTTGAGTTCAGCGGCCCCTCGGTGCAAGCTGTGCTTGACCGCATGCCAACCGCGAGACTGATCGAGCTTGACCCGAGCGGCAAAGCGGTAATCGAGGCCAAGGTCTCGGGCGACGGGATAAAAATGTTCCTGCTGTCTCAGGGAAGTTGGGTGAAGGTGCTCGAGCCCGCCGAGTTCGCCTCGGAAATGAAAGACGAAATAGAAAAAATGCTGGAAAAATACAATCAAGGAGGCGATTAATATGTTCACAAACAACTTCAGACAGCCCGATGATTATTTAATGACAATGAAATGCCCCAAATGCGGAAAGACATTTTTCTACGCCAAACCCAAGCCCGATAAATGCCCCGAATGCGGAGCGCTGATCGAAAAAAGCAACTTGACACGGCTTGCGGAAAAAATCGAAGATATGATAGAGTATTAAGAACGGAGGATAGAATGAACGGATTAGGATTGGTATTGGCCGGAGGCGGCGGCAAAGGCGCCTATGAGATCGGAGTTTGGAAGGCACTGAACGAGTTTGACATAACATCGAATATAGTCGGCGTATCCGGTGCGTCGGTAGGCGCTTTAAACGGAGCGCTATTCGCTGCCGGAGATTTCGAAACAGCCAAAAATGTCTGGGAAAACATAAGCGCAAAAAAAGTGCTTATCGGCAGCAGTCTCAGAGAATATATATTATCAAGACTCCCAAAAACGGAGATGCCGGATATATTAAAAAAAGCAATAACGCTCGCGCTGCCTTTGTTTGCGCGATTGGGTGTGTTTACTCAGTCCGGACTGACGGAACTGATAGAAGAAAATCTGAACTATACCGGGCTTCACACCTTTGACGGGAGCGTTTACGCCGCGAGCGTCGGATATAAAGGCCTATTTGGAATGCTGACGGGTTCAACCGCGGTAAAATATTTCAGTCTAAAAGGCTGTTCCGATGATGAAATAAAGACCCGTCTTCTGGCAAGCGCGGCGATACCGATCGTTTTTGAGCCGATATTGATCGATGGCGAAATATATATCGACGGAGGGCTTCCGCTTATAGGTGACAATGCGCCGATAAAGCCGCTGTATGATGAGGGAATACGCGCTTTTGTCGTTATTCACCTTTCCGCCTCGAACCCGGTCGACACATCAAAGTACCCGGGCGCGACGATAGTCGAGATAATGCCGAGTGACTATCTCGGCGGATCGTTTGACGGTACAATGAATTTCTCACGCAAGAAAGCCCTGAAACTTATGGAACTGGGCTATTGCGACGCGGTGCGGCTGTTTGAGCCGCTATACCGCCTGGGGCTTGCAAATCAAAAATACTTAAGCGCGCTTAAACAGCTTAAAGAAAATGAACATGATTTTTACAAGCGGCACATTGAAAATATCAAAGAATTAAATAAATCGGAGTCCGAAATCAACTTAAAGTATAGACAATGGGGAATAATAAAAAATAATTAATACAGAAAGGCAGCTTATTTATGAATGATGAAAGAATGTTGACAAGGTTTGAATTCTCGCTTTCAAAGCCAAGTGGCGGAAGAAGAATGTCGGAAAAAAACATGAAGCTTATTGATGAATACATCAACACAGTGATAGCGGAATATAAAAATAATAAAGACGTTATGGAACAGGCCGCTATGGAATGCGCCGTTAAAGTGTCAAACGCAAATTCAAAATCGCGCGAGCTTGCCGGTCAAAGCACTATAAAGAATATATTCCGCACAATAACCGGAAAAAACAGAAAAATGCGCGCCGAGATCACTTCTGATATGGCGCAGAGCCAATACGCCGCGCAGCGCATGCTTGTCAAAATGCAGGAACAAAACGCCCTGACTATGGATGTTATTGTAACCATGAGGCAAGAGACCAATATGTTGTTTCTTGAAGTTGACGAGCGAATCATTAAAACCAACCAAAATATATCCGGGCTTTACGACAGACTTAAGGAGCTATCCGACGATTATTATTACGAGCGGGAAAAAGACCGTAAAGTGATGCTGATCGCCTGTCCGAACTGCGGAAACCCCATGAATTACAACGGATTTTATTGTCCGAGCTGCGGTCATATCAACGCAAATACAAACGAGCGCCTGAGCGAAAGCAGCAGAGATTTTCTGCTTCAAAAAATCGGCGGGGTGCAAAACGCCTTAAACATCGCCGCGGAACATAAGCCGATAGTTTTGTGGGACAAAACCGTGTCGGATCTGGCAAACAGGGCCATTGTGTGCAGAAAGATCCTGGAAACCGACGGCGTCAAAGAAATGATTACCCCACAGGACAACAGCGAAAACGTGAAAATTGATCCTTTCGCGAGAATTGACGGATTTGTTAAAAGGTGCCGTGACACCATGTTTCGCGTGGTTATCGTCGGCTCGGTCAAGGCCGGAAAGTCAACTCTGATCAACGCGCTGCTGGGCGACAAAATGGCATCGACCGCCGTCACGCCCGAGACATCCGTACCGGCTCAGTTTTGCGCCTCAAACGACAGCGATTACATAAAAATATCATTTTACACAAAGACCGAATGGGACGCTTTGACCAAAAGCGGCGAGAACAAGCGCGGGTTTGTGCAGGAGCTTAAAAAACACGGCAATGCAAAATATAACAAATTATACATCGGGAAAAAGGACATGCTCATAAAAGCCCAAAACCGCGATGAGCTCAAAGAACTGATTAAAAAATGGACCGATTCCGAAACACCGGAACACTACTATGTCAGCCGCGTCGTTATCGGCATAAAAGATTCGATCATACCCGAAGGCATTATGCTTGTCGACACTCCCGGGCTCAACGATCCGGTAAAATACCGCTCCGATATAACAAAAAAATATATACACGAGGCAAACGCCGTAATGATATGTCTGAATTCTCAAAATTTTGAGGAAAACGATTACAGATTAATTTTTAACGTGCAAACCAACCTCGATATCAACAAAATTGAAAATGTATTTATAATCGCGACACAAGTTGACAAGTTTAACGATCCTTTAACGGAATGGCCCGAACAAAAGAAACACTTTATAGCAGAAATCGGCCCGCTTTATAAAGGAAAATCCGGCAAAGACAAGCTGCTTTCGCGGCTGTTCGGCGTCAGCGCATATCTTCAAAACTATATAAACGAATATAACCGAACCGGCAGCGTTACGGTTGACAAGACGCTTAAGTCTATTTTAAATTTATATGAAATTGACCCGGTTGTTTTTATCGAAAGAAAGGATGATCTTGAAAAATACGCGGGCGTTAAGACATTGCTGGACAGTCTGCAGAAATATCTGTTCAAAAACTACAGATCGCAATTGGTGCGCTCTATCGAGACGCAATACACTCACCTCTGCGATGACATTGTTTCATATTTGAACCGATTAAAAAACGAGCAAAAAAAAATTGTTGAATTAAGCGGAAGCGATGCCGATGAAATAAAAAAAAGAAAGACGGAACAAGAGCAAGAGCTTGATCTTTTAGAAAGAGATAAGTTTGTTTTTGATAAATTTATGACGTCTTATCAAAAGGGATATGACAAAATATATCGCGAGCTATATTCGAAGATGAAAGGAGACCGATAATATGGGTTGGTTTGGTAATTTGCTTGGTAACGTAATAGATTTTATCGATGAAAAAGTTAATGAAACGATAGATCGTACCTTAGAAAAAGTTATAAATGTTTTAGATAAAGCCGACGAAATGGTACAGAATTTCAAGCACTTTGTTTTCGGAGATCCCGGACACGCCGATGAAAACAGCTCCGTTGCAGAACTGGTTGACGTGCAAAAAAACCTGAATGAAATGCGAGCGACAAATGAAAAATTTTTTAAGAAACAAGCCCTTGCATTCGAGACAATTCTGACCGATTTTTTTGACGATATGGTTTCCGGTCTAAAGGACGGCGGAATACTCGAAAGATATAATATCAATCTTTTCGAATACGAGGCCGATATAAGAAAAATTATCGGCAATATCAGCGAAAATTACAAAAATGTCAGCACACAGCGCATAGCCTTGAGCGACAGCGAGTGCGCGGAAATATTGAAAATATATGATAAAGAAGAAAGGGTGGCTGCGGAGCGTGAATTTTCAGAAAAAATAAAGCGCGAAGCGTCACAAAAGCTGCTTATTGACTTTCAGAAAAGTTATAACACTCTCTTTAATCGTCTGAAAAACAACATCCAATCGGCATTGGACGACTGCAACAGAAGGTATAATGACACTTGCGCGGCCTTTGAAAAGCTAATAAACAGCGACAAGCCCGAGGCGGAAAAAATCGGCATACAGGCGCAGATCGCTTACGATACCTGCGTGATCGCTAAAAACTGTCTCAAGCCGTCCGCGTAAATTTTACGTTCATTACGGCGCGGCTTTTGATTGGATCGTCACCGTCGATTTCCGTTCGTTATATTAAAAACAAATTCCGTCGGCGCAGCCGACGGTTTTTATTTTTGCTGGCTGTGGCGCGCTGTTTTGTATGCTTGCATAATTTTCCAAAACATTGTATAATACTAAAAAGGATTATTTTTAGAAGGAGCTTTAGCATGAACAGAGATGTAATTTATGAGCTTTTTTATGAAAAGGTGAGGCAGGCGCCGGGTGCGCTTGCGGTGTTTGACGAGGATCGCGGGCTGTCGAGGGCGGAGCTTGATAAGCTGATTGACACGATCGCCGCGAAAATTCCTGTGTCGGCGCGCAGGGTCGGCATAATTATGACCCATTCGGTCGAGATGATCGCGACGGTGCTCGCCGCGCTTAAAATCGGAAAGGCGTATGTCCCCGCCGAGCCGTTTTTCCCGAAAGAGCGGATACGCTTTATGATGAGCGACGCCGAGGCTGATGTTGTCATCACAAACAGCGCGCATATATCCAAAGCCTGCGGGCTCCCGACGATCATAGTCGATCCGGGCATGAAGGCGGAGGATGCAGCCGTAAGACCGTCGGCACGGCCCGACGACCCGGCTTACATACTCTATACCTCGGGCTCGACCGGAACGCCCAAGGGCGTGGCGGTGCGCAACAGGAACGTCTGTCACTATGTCAGAGCGTTTCAAAACGAGTTTAAGACAAACGAAAGTGACATAATGCTCCAGTATTCCGTGTGTTCGTTCGATATTTTTGTGGAGGAGGTCTTCACTTCGCTTCTGTCGGGCGCCGCGCTCGCGATCCCGTCGGCCGGGACAAAAAAGGATATTCGCGCTTTGATGAAATTTGTTAAGCAAAACAACGTCACCCAGATCAGCGGCTTTCCCTATCTGCTGCTTGAAATGAACCATTTGCAGCAAATCCCGAAAAGCCTTCGCCTGCTGATAAGCGGCGGCGACGTGCTGCGCGGGAGCTATGTCGATAATCTGCTCGATAAGGTCGAGGTATACAACACCTACGGCCCGTCGGAAACCACGGTTTGCGCGTCATATTGCCGCGTAAACGGCATAAAGCCTCTGCCCGACGGCTCTTATCCGATCGGAAAGCCGGTTTTGGGCGCGGGAATAGAGATCATGGACGACGATCTGAACACTGTGGAGCGCGGCGAGACGGGCGAAATTTGTATATCGGGCGGCGGCGTTTCGGCGGGATATATCGGTGGCCGCGAGAAGGAAAACGAGGCTTTTGTGACGCGCGTGGACGGCTCTGTGCTCTACCGCAGCGGCGACCTCGGATATTTTCTGCCCGATGGCAGCATAGCGTTTCTGCGCCGCAAGGACTCGCAGATCATGATCTTGGGCAAGCGCGTGGAGGTCGGCGAGGTCGAGAATGTGCTGTGCATGTGCTCCGGGATCGAAAAGGCCGTGGTCAGGCCGTATAAGGACGAGCATAACCTGCATTACATGGTTGCGTATATCGTGCTGAAGCAGCCTAAGGCCCACCTTTCCACGCTGAAAAAAGAGATGGCAAGGTTCCTGCCGAATTATATGATACCCGAGTTTTTCGTGCGCATGGCGGACATTCCGCTGAACGCCAACGGCAAGGTTGACGACGACGCGCTGCCGGTCATTATGAAAGAGGGATATGTATGCTGAAGATAAGACAGGTCGGCGCTGATGAAATTGACGCGCTTATGAAGTGGCGCGCGGAGGTGCTACGCCATGTTTTTGAGATACCGCAAGATGAAGATTTAGGCGGATTGTATAAGGCAAATCTTGAGTATTATAGGGAAGCACTCCCGAGCGGAAAGCATATCGCCGTTTTCGCGGAGCTCTCGGGGGTCACGGTCGGCTGCGGCGGGCTCTGCCTCTATCGCGAAATGCCCTCGCCCGATAATCCGAGCGGCGGGTGCGCCTATCTGATGAACGTGTACACCAAAGAGGAATACCGCGGCCGCGGAGTCGGGAAGGCCGTCGCCGAATATCTTATATACTGCGCGAAAGCGCGGAACATTACAAAAATCTATCTTGAAGCCACCGAGAGCGGGCGGCCGATGTACGAAAGCCTCGGGTTCCGCAATATGGGCGGCTACATGATATTGCGCGAGGAGAAATGATATGAGCGATATTGTAAAAATGACAGTTGACAACAAACAGGTTTGTGTTTACAAACGCGCCGCCGAAAACGCTCCGGTGGTCTACGCGAGCATGTACGCGGAAGTCGGGAGCGCCGTACTTGAAAAATGCGAAAAGCTCGGCTGCCCGCCGTTTAATTTTGTCTCGGTCTCAAATCTCAGATGGGACGAGGAGCTTTCGCCATGGCCGCATGAGCCGGTCGTGGATCGGAACGACAATTTTACGGGCGAGGCGAACGGTTACGCGAAGTGCCTTGCGGAGCTGATCGTTCCGCGCGCCGAGGAAATAACGGGAAAGCCGAGCCGCCGCGTGATCGCGGGATATTCGATGGGCGGACTTTTCGCGCTTTACGCGCCGTATGTGACCGACGCGTTTTCGGCGTCGGTGTCCGCGTCGGGTTCGGTCTGGTACCCGGATTTTACCGAGTTCGCGCAAACGCACGACTTCCTGAAGGCTCCCGACGCCGTTTACCTTTCGCTCGGAGACGCCGAGAGCCGCGTGAAAAATAAATATTTGCGCGAGACCGAGCGCCGCACCGCCGAGCTGTTCTCGCTCTATCGGCAAAAGGGGATCAGGACGGTTTTCGAGCTGAACCCCGGGAACCATTTCAGGGACGCCGACCTAAGGCTAGCGAAAGGCATTTCATGGATATTAAAGTAATTTAAGGTTGTATTTTGTTGCAATTTTCTATTATTTGTGCTATACTCAAGGAGAAAGGGGATTTGCCTTATGCATCGGATATTTAAAAAGGAGCAGGTGTTTACCGTTCCCAATTTTCTCAGCGCCCTGAGACTGCTGATGATACCGTTTTTTGTGTGGCTGTATTGCGGCATGGGGAATTATAACGCCGCGGTGCTCGTTCTCCTGCTTTCGGGAGTCACTGACGTCGCGGACGGCATAATCGCGAGAAAATGTAATATGGTGTCGGACTTCGGCAAAATACTCGATCCGATCGCGGACAAGCTGACGCAGGCGTCGGTTATCCTGTGCCTGGCCTTCCGCTACAAATTAATGATCGCTGTGATCATCGTGTTTATCTTAAAAGAAATAATCATGGGCGTTCTGGGCCTTAAGACGATCATAAAAACGGACATTGTCAACAGCTCCGAGTGGCACGGCAAGCTGAACACCGTCGCGCTGTACGCGGTGTTTTTGGTTCTGATCCTTTTCCCCGATATAAATATAAAGCTTGCCAACGCGCTGATCTGCTTTAATATTCTGCTGATCATAATATCCCTTATCCTATACGCCCGCCGCTATCTCGAAATGCTGAAAAAGGCCGGGAAAAAATCTGAATAATTACATTTTGGAGATGATAATACATTGAAATCAGGACTTTATGAGCAGGTTATAAATAAATATATAGAAAATTATTTGGCAAATCAAAATGATCAGATTGCGTTTTCAGCGAATATAGACTTAGCTGAAGCCCCCATGATTTTGTCGCGTTATGTTGCGTCTATAATTGAAAAGCAACTAAATATAATTCAAGACAACGGTGGCGAACTGAATGATCAAATTAATTTAATTAACAACTTAATTAGAACAATTTCTCAGGACGACAATATGATTGTGAGTAAAGAGGGAAAACAGCTTATGGCGCTTTTGGATGTTCGGAATTCAGCGCACAGTGTAAACTCAAAGCTCGATATTATACGCCCTGAGACTTCTGTTGCTTATAGCTCGTTATTCACTGGTGCGACCTTTGAACCGGGCATGTTTACTGAACTTAAAAAAGAAATAGTATCATCGAACAGAATTGATATGCTGGTGTCGTTCATAAAGTGGAGTGGACTAAGGCTCATTATTAATGAACTTCGTGAATTTACACAAAACGGTGGTAAGCTGCGAATAATTACTACTTCATACATGGGTGCTACCGACGTTAAGGCGATTGAAGAATTACGGTTGCTGGACAATACCGAAATTAAGATTTCTTATGATACAAAGCGTACGAGGCTTCACGCAAAAACATATATTTTTTATCGTGATACCGGATTTACTACAGCATATGTAGGTTCATCTAATCTTTCAAATGCGGCTATATCAAGCGGTCTTGAATGGAATGTTAAGGTTACTGCCAAGGATTTGCCTGATATTATTCAAAAAATAAATGCTACATTCGAGAGTTATTGGAATTCTGTTGAGTTTGAAGATTATTCTGAGTCTGAAAAACAACATCTTGAATTAGCTCTTAATACCGAAAAATATTCCGGTGATAATAATCAAAGATATATATTTGATATAATACCTTACTCTTATCAGCAGCAAATTTTGGATAAACTTCAGGCCGAACGTCAAGTTCGTGGAAGATACAAAAATCTTGTCGTGGCAGCAACCGGTACGGGAAAAACTGTAATTTCTGCTTTTGATTATAAAAAATTTTGCAAACAAAATCCTAAACATAAAAACAGACTTCTGTTTGTGGCTCACCGTGAGGAAATTTTACAACAGAGTTTAGAGATTTTTAGAGGTGTGCTTAAGGATGCGAATTTTGGCAGTTTATTTGTTGGACACCATAAGCCAGATAGTATTTCGCATTTGTTTATGTCAATTCAGACATTTAACAGTCAGGAATTCTTTTCTAAAACCGATGAAGACTTCTACGATTTTATAATCGTTGATGAGTTTCACCATGCAGCAGCACCGTCATACAAAAAATTGCTTTCACACTATAAGCCTCAAATCCTTTTGGGGCTTACTGCAACGCCCGAACGTATGGACGGCAGAAACATATTAAAGTATTTTGATAACTGCATAGCTGCCGAAATTCGACTCCCCGAGGCAATAGAGCGTAAGCTTCTATGTCCATTTCATTATTTTGGTGTTACTGATACGATTGATTTAAGTACTGTAAAATGGTCACGGGGCGGTTATGACAAAAACGAACTTTCAAACGTTTATTCGATGGAATCGTTTGCCGCTAAGAGACGTGTTGATTTGATTATAAGTTCAATTAAAAAATATGTTACCGACATTAATACAGTTAAGGGTTTAGGTTTTTGCGTATCAATGGAGCATGCGAAATATATGTCGAATTGTTTTAATAAATCTGAAATACCATCAATTTATCTCACAGCTAATTCGAGTGACGATGATCGCAAAACTGCAAAGGATAAGTTGGTTTCGGGTAACGTAAAATTTATTTTTGTTGTTGATATATATAACGAGGGAGTTGATATTCCCGAAGTTAATACTGTTCTTTTCCTACGTCCAACCGAAAGCTTGACTGTGTTTTTACAGCAGCTTGGTCGCGGTTTGAGGCTTTCGGAAGGGAAGGAGTGTTTGACAGTACTTGATTTTATCGGGCAGGCAAACAGGCGTTATAACTTTGAAGAGAAGTTTAATGCATTACTTTCGATTACTGGAAAAAGTGTACAGCGTGAGATTAGGGAAGGATTTGTATCGGTTCCATCTGGTTGTTATATTCAACTTGAGAAAAAAGCAAAGGAATATGTGCTTAGTAATATCAAAAATTCGTTTACCAAAAAGGCGGGTCTGATTTCGCGTATAGCGAATTTCACTGATGACAGTGGGCTTGAGTTAAGTCTTGAAAACTTTGTATTATACTATCATCTTGATATACGTACGATATACAAAAATAATTCATTTTCAAGATTATGTGTTGAAGCAGGAGTAATTGATGACTTTAGTGAGGATCTCGAAAAAATATTAACAAAAGCATTTTCACGCATCTGCTCTATTGATTCAAGGCGATGGATATTGTTTTTAATTGATGTGCTTGAAGGTCATGAACCGACAAGTTTTTCAGATAATGATATAAGAATGCTTAAAATGTTTAACTATACCATATGGAATAAAACTGATATTGAAATTGGCTTTAAAAGCCCAGTGGACGGAATAAGAGAAATTAAAAAGTCGAAAGTGATGCTTGCGGAACTTATTGAATTATTAAAATTCAATTATAACCATATTGACTTTATCGACGATAATATTGACCTTGGTTACGAATGTCCCCTTGATTTATATTGTACATACTCAAAGGCACAACTCTTGTTAGCGCTGGATGTTATAAATCCTGCGGCTATGCGTGAAGGTGTTAAATATATTAAGGAAAAAAAGACAGATGTATTCATGGTTACGCTTAATAAGTCGGATAAAGATTATTCTCCAAGCACTATGTATAAGGATTATTCAATAAATGACACATTGTTTCACTGGCAGAGTCAAAGCACTACAACTCCAGAGTCTAAAAATGGACAACGGTACATTAATCATCAAAAACTAGGCAGTAAAATTTTGTTGTTTGTACGAGACAAAAAACGAGACTCTTTTGGCTTAACACCGGGATATACTTTTTTGGGCCTTGCAGACTACGCAAGTAGTAGTGGAAGTGCGCCGATAAACATTGTTTGGCGCCTTCAAAGGCCAATTCCGGCAAAATATTTGAGAAAAACGAACAGATTGGTAGGTTAATATCTATGAAAGAAATTGAGGTTGCTGCTGCTATAATTGAAAATGATAGAAATGAAATTTTAATATGTAGACGTGCTTCTGGATCGTCAATGGGAGGCTTTTGGGAGTTTCCGGGAGGCAAACGTGAGATTGGTGAAAGTTTTAAACAATGTGTAATTCGTGAGTGTAGTGAAGAATTGGACATAAATCTTAGAATAATAAAAGAATTTGCGAGGTTTGGATATCAATACCCCAATATATATATAAATTTTGTGTTTTTTTATAGCGAAATTGTTTCGGGTGTAATTCATAAAAACGTTCACAAAGAAGTGAAGTGGGTTTCAAAAAATGAAATGAATAATTATTCATTCTGCCCCGCTGATGAAAAAATAGTTAAACAATTATGTGGCAACTAAATTATTATTTAAATAATACTAAGTAATCATAAAAAAGCGTCGGTTTTTCCGGCGCTTTTATCTGTTTTGTACATTTTTATCCCAGATACCGCAGGGCGGTGTGGGCGTAGGCGGCGGCGCCGCGGCTTAAAACCGAGTCGTCAAATCTCACCTTCGGGTGGTGCTGGCCGTAGATATAGCCGTCATTTGAGCTTCCCGCGACCAAAAACATGCTGACCGTGGGGACCTCATGGCTCACAAAGGCGAAGTCCTCGCTGCCGCCGCCCGGCTTTCCGCCCGACATGGCCGAAAGGCTTATGGCGGCGTCGCCGAACAGCTCCTTCATGTAGCGCATGACGTCCTCCGAGAGCCTGCCGTCAATCATCATGCACGGGCAGAAATCGAAAAATTCGGTTTCGACTTCGCAGCGCAGGGCCGCGCCTACGCCCTCGGCTATTTCGGTCATCCGTTTTTTGATAAGCTCGCCCACCTTGTTGTCGGGGTCGGTCGTGCGGATCGTGCCAAACATTTCGGCTTTGTCGGGAATGACGTTGGAGGCCTGTCCTGCCTCGAAACGGCCCGTGGTGAACACGCCGTAATCGTGCCCGTCGATCTCGCGCGCGTTTATTTCCTGAAGCGCGAGATGAATGTGCGCGGCGGCTGTTATCGGATCGATCGTCTCGTGCGGGACCGAGCCGTGCCCGCCCTTGCCGCGCACCGTGATGCGGTACTGCTCACACGAGGCGGTCGAAATGCCGCCGTCCGCGACCATTACGGTGCCCGAGTCAAGCGGCAGTCCCGCGGTGACGTGGATCATCACGGCCGCGTCAACATGCGGGTTTTCAAGCAGTCCCGATTTGAGCATGTCGGGCGAGCCTTGGAAAATTTCCTCGGCGGGCTGGAACTCCAGCTTGACCGTGCCGCATATCTCGTCCTCGTGCTTTTTCAAAATTTTCGCCGCGCCCAGAAGCATGGCGGTGTGCATATCGTGTCCGCAGCCGTGCATTCTGCCGTCGGTTTCACTCTTGTAATCGACCTTGGCCTCCTCGCGGATCGGCAGGGCGTCCATATCCGCCCGCAGCAGGATCGTCCTGCCCGGCTTTTTGCCGCCGCACAGCGCAATAAGCCCCGCTTTGCCAGTCTCAACCGGCTTATATCCTATCTCCTCGAGCTTCGCTTTCACAAACGCCTTGGTGAACTTCAGATCAAATCCCACCTCGGGGTGCCTGTGGAGCTCGCGCCGAATGTCCCGAAGCTCGGTTTGCAGCTCCGACGCCTCTTTCAATAATTCGTTAACGTCCATTTTGTCATTTCCTCCGGTTCCTAAAAATTATAGTCCGATATTAAATATTATAATATTATATCCGCGCAAAGTCAACGCCGCCGCAAATTTGGAAAATAAACAAAAAATTATGCGTAATACCCGAAAATTATTCTGCCTTCGTCAATGATTTTTTCTAAAATTTATGTTGAATATTGAAAATCGTTATGTTATTATATTGTTTGGTTTAAGAAAGTTTTAAGCCTTTTGCTTTATAATATGCAAAAACTTTGCGGGAGATATACATATGGATATATTTTCGATTTTGACTCTGCTGGGCGGATTGGCTCTGTTCCTGTTCGGTATGAACTACATGGGCGACAGCCTTAAAAAGCTTTCGGGCAGCAAGCTTGAGACGATACTCAGCAAGCTTACCTCAAACCGTTTCAAGGGCTTTTTGCTGGGCTTCGGCGTGACCGCCGTGATCCAAAGCTCGTCCGCGGTAATGGTAATGCTTGTTGGCTTTGTGAATTCGGGCATAATGAATTTGGTCCAAACGACAAGCGTGCTGATGGGCGCGAATATTGGAACCACCGTCACGGGCTGGCTGCTGAGCACATCGGGCATCTCGGGTGGGAACGTCCTGCTCAGGATGCTCACGCCGTCCGCCTTCACTCCGGTGCTGGCGGCTGTCGGACTGTGCCTTAACATGTTTTCAAAATCCGACGCGAAAAAGAATATCGGCTCTATTCTGATCGGCTTCGCCGTGCTGATGTTCGGTATGGAGATGATGTCGGACGCCACTTCGGGATTGCAGGACAGCAAGCATTTTAAGGACACGCTTGTTATGTTCTCGCACCCGCTTACGGGAATTTTGGCGGGAACTTTGTTCACCGCTGTTATACAGTCGTCGTCGGCGTCGGTCGGTATTCTTCAGGCGCTGTCTCTGACCAACGCGATACCGGTTTCGACCGCGCTGCCAATAATTCTCGGAATGAACATTGGCGCCGCTCTGCCGCCCGTGCTGTCCGCGATAAGCGGAAACACCGACGCGAAGCGAGTCGCCGCGTCATGCGTTTACATAAAAATTATCGGCGTTGTGGTTATCGCCGCGCTGTTTTACGGCCTTGACGCTGTTTTTGATTTCGGGTTTATGGACGCGAACTCGTCGGTTTTCTCGATCGCGTTTATCCACACGCTGTTTAACATTCTCTCGACGGCGGTGCTGATGCCGTTCTGCGGCGCGATAGAGAGGCTTTCGGAGATGACGTTTAAATCGGGGGCCAAGGAAATGGACCTGTTTGACAGCCTTGACGATCGTTTCCTGAGCTATCCCGCGTTCGCGGCGGGCCAGACCCGCGAGCTGACCGCCGACATGGCCGTGCTCACGCGGAGCTCGGTGGGAAAGGCCCTTGATCTGCTTAAAAATTATGATGAAAGCGGCCGGGACAAGATAATCAATCAGGAACGAATGATCGACACATATGAAGACAGGCTGAGCGCCTACCTCGCCGCCCTTACAAAGCAGCAGCTCACGGTCGCCGAGAGCACCGAGATCACCACGCTGACGCATATAATCGGCGAGGTCGAGCGCGTTTCGGATAACGCGCGGAACCTCGCGGAAACCGCGAAAGAGATGTTCAGCCACAGCATTGAGCTGTCGGAAAGCGCCGCCACGGAGGTCGCGGTGATCTCCTCGGCGATAAACGACATCATGGGTCTTGCAGTCAAAGCGATCGAAAACAAGGACAAAACCGCGGCGCTCAGGATCGAGCCGCTCAACCGCGTTATCAGCGAGATAAGCCGCATGATGAAAAAGAACCACATAACGCGGCTTCGGAAAAGCGAATGCAGCACGGAGTTCGGATTTGTGTTCTCAAGCCTTTTAAACTACCTCGGCAGAATAGCGGATCATTGTTCCAACATAGCCGTGTATCTGCTTCAAGAGGAGGACAACGCGCTGTTTTCGCCGCATGAATATAAAGACCGCTTGAGCGACGACAATGTTGATTATCTTCAGGATATTTATGACAGGTACCGCGAAAAATACACTCTCGCTTATTAAAAAACAGCCCGCGGCGCGATAAATTCGCGCCGCGGGCTTTATTAAATTATTGTAAAGTTTCCGTTCGGCGGCTCTGCGTTTTGAGCAGACATATCACCACCGCGAGGGTTATCAGCTCCGAGGCGGCGAACGACAGCCATATGCCGTTTATCCCAAACAGAGCGCTCAAAATCAGCGCGCAGATGATGATCGCGGCCAGCCCGCGCGTCAGAGAGGCGGCGGACGCGCACAGCGCCTTGCCGGTGGCGGAAAAGTATGTTGTCATCACGATGTTTATTCCCGCGGCGGCAAAGCCGATAAAATACAGCCTGACCGCGTCGGCCGCGTATCTCGCGAGCGGGGCGCTGCCCTCGCTGTTGAAGATCGCCGCGAGTCCGTCCGCGAACACCCAAGCGAGCGTTACTATCGCCGCCTCGATGATAAGCACCGTCACAAGGCCGGCTTTCATGTAAAGCTTCAGATCATCGCTTTTGTCTCCGCCGCAGCACTCGCTGAGCGGCGGCTGCATTCCCTGCGCTATGCCGTTGAATATCGCGGTCGCAACAAGGGCTAAGTTTGCCACGATCCCGTAAGCGGCGACCCCGATGTTCCCGGCCGTCTTGAGCAGCAGGAAGTTAAAGACCGTGACGGTGACAGCCGAGGAGATCTCGCCCACAAAGGCCGAGGTTCCCAGCGCGCAGCATGAGATGAGCTTTTTGAGCGAGGGGCGCTCAAAGGTCGGCCTCACGCTTGATTTTTTGCCGAAAAAGTGCGTGCAGCAGACCGCGCTTGAAATGATCGGAGCCATGGCCGTCGCGAGCGCGGCGCCCGCAAGACCCATTTTGAGCGGGAAGATAAAGACGTAATCAAAAATTATGTTAAACGCGCTGGCGGTCAGCAGTGCGGCCATAGCGGTCGTGGGCGCGCCGTCGTTCCTCGCGAAGGCGGTGAATGAGTAGTTCATCATAAAAAACGGAGAGCCGAGCAGCACAATTCGGGTATACGCTTTGCCGAGTTCGGTTATTGCCGCGTCACCGCCCATAAGACGCAGCCACAGCTCGGGAGCCGCAGCTCCGAGAGCAACAAACGGCACCGAGAGAATGAGCTGCCATAACAGCGCATGGCCGAAATATCCGTTAAGGTCATTCGCGCCGAGCGCCTTTTTGACCGCGTATCTCGTGGCGGAGCCTACGCCCGCCATTGAACCTATTGCGAAAATAAGGCTGTAAAGCGGCAGAACAAAGTTTAAAACGGTTATTCCGTTTGAACCCGCGTACAGAGATATGAAAAACGTGTCCGCGAGGACATAGACGGATATTCCCACCATTCCCGCCGTGCTTCGCGATATGTATTTAAAAAAGCGTTTCAGTTTCGCGCGGCTTTGGATCGCCGCCGTTTTGGTTTCTGTCATGTTTTCCTCCGCAAGTCGTGTGATTTTGTCAGGCTTTTTCCATGCCGCGTATCAGCCGCCGCAGCACGATAACCGCGGCTATCGCCAGAACGAACTCTGCCAGCGGCTGCGCGTAGGCCAGACCGTACAGCGGGAACAGGGCGTTTAAGACAAACAGCGCGGGGATCTCAAGCACGATCTTGCGCATGATCGCGAAAAGCAGCGCGCGGCCGCCGAGCCCGCAGGACTGGAACACGCCGACGCCGAGAAAGTCCATGCACAAAAACGGCATTGAAAGGCACATGCCGCGCAGAAATTTGGCGCTGTACGCCACGACCTCGGAATTTTTGATAAACAGCTCCGAGATCCCGCCGGCGGTTATGTAATAAATCAGGGCCACGCCCGCCATAAACGACACGATGATCTTCCCCGCGAACAGTATCGACTTTTTCATGCGGCCGACGTCGCCCGAGGCGTAGTTATAGCCCACAAGCGGCATAATTCCCTGCGAGAAGCCGAGCGCGATCTGCATCGGAACCATGTTTATTTTCTGCGCTATTCCCATGGCGGCCACAGCGCTCGAGCCGAAGGCCGAGGTGAAGTTGTTAAGCACCGTCATTCCGGTCACGTTCAGCAGGTTCTGGATCGAGGCGGGAATTCCCACCGCGCATATTCCCTTGATGATCGACTTGTCAAACTTGAGCTTTTTGGGATTTATGCAGACATACGTTTTTCCGCGCGTCACAAAAAGCAGTACGAAAAAATATCCGCAGGCGGCGCAGTTTGAGATAAAGGTGGCACAGCCGGCTCCCGCGGCGCCCATGCCGAGGCCGCGGGGCAGAATGAAGAACGGGTCTAATATTATGTTGAGTATACAGCCGCTCATTGTGCCGATGCTCGCGTGGAGCGACGAGCCCTCGCTGCGCACGAGATAGGCCAGGACCACGTTCAGGATCGACGGCACCGCGCCGAATGACACCGTCCATTTCATGTAAGCGGCGGTCGACGCGGCCGTTCCGCTGTCGGCGCCGAGAAGCGTCAGCAGCGGGGCTTTAAGCGCCGTGCAGAAAAGCGAAAACAGCGCCGCCGAAAACAGCGCGCAGAAAAAGCCCATCGCCGAGCTGCGGTAGACCGTCTCAAAATCCTTTTTGCCGAGCGCGCGGCTCATCATGCTTGACGCGCCCACGCCGAAAAGGTTGTTGACCGCGTTGAACGCAAGCAGCACCGGAGCGGCCAACGTGACCGCCGCGTTTTCGATCGGGTCGCCAAGCATGCCAACAAAATATGTGTCGGCGAGGTTATAAAGCACCATAACAAGAGAGCTGATGACGGTCGGCACAGCCAGCTTCATCACCGCTCTCGGTATTGGCGTTTGTTCAAATAATTCGGTTTTTTCCGCGTTCTCCATTTATCTGTCTCTTTTCGGTAATGTTTTTGAATAAAAATATTATAATATAAAACTTTTAATATTTCAACCTAAAAAGACTAACCGATCCAAAGTTTGCGCTCAAAGGATCGGTTATCTTATTAACTATTCTGCGAAGCGGCTGACCGTTTTTACGCTCTGCCGTTTCTCTTTGTATGATTATTATATATTACTTTTTTGTCTTTGTCAAGTATGAATTAATATTTATTCAACTTTGGCGGTGACGCGGGCGGGAACTCCGACCGCGACCGAGTTTTTGGGCACGTCCTTTGTGACCACGGCTCCCGCTCCGACAATCGCGCCGTCGCCTATGGTCACGCCGGGCAGGATCGTGGCGTTTGAGCCTATCCAGACGTTTTTGCCGATACTGACCGGCGCGGGATTGTTGTCATGTCTTTGCGCGATCGGGATCCCGTGGTTGATCGTGGCGATAACCACGTTATGGCCGATAAGCGCGCCGCTGCCTATCGTTATTCCGCCCCAGTCCTGAAAGCGGCAGCCCGAGTTGATGAACACGTTTTTCCCGACGGTTATGTTCAGGCCGCAGTCAGCGGAAAACGGCGGGAAGAGCCCGAAGCCGTCGTCGACCGGCTTGCCGATAAGTCTTGAAAATATCTCCCGAAGCTCGGTCGGCTCGTGATACGCGGAGTTCAGCTCGGTCGTTATCCTGATCGCCCGTTGACTCAGTTCGTGCATCATAATGTGCATATTCGAGCCGCCCTCGGCTCCCCTGCCCTCTCTCATCTGTTTAAGAAATTCCTCTGTTGTCAATTTTCTTCCTCCCTGTTTTATATTTCCAAAGGCAGAGCCAGGGGCCTTATCGTGGTTAAGTCCCAAAGAAACGCCTTGATTTTTGTCCCTTCCGGAACCTCGCCCGGATATATTGTCGCCGTGCCTTCGCTTTCGGCGGCGGTTTTCACGTCCGCGATCATTCCGCCGCGGTACGAGACCGCGATAAGCGTGCTGCCCGCGGGCGCGCCGCTCACCGTGATCGTTCCGTTGTCAACGGTTATCCGCGGATTATTCTCCGTCATAACCAATTCAATACCCTCGCTCTTTCCGAGATTGCGGCTGTATTGCTTATCCTCGCTGTTGTTCCAATGCTCGTGAACGCCGAGATTTGAGACCGCGTTTCCCTTGCTGTCGGTATAAACCGTGCCGGAGGGCGGCGCGGCGACAAGGCCCGCCTCGTGCAGATAGTTTTCAACCGTTCTGTCCTTCGCGGCGCGGTTGTTCTCGGTGACTGCCGGCTCGTTTGCCAAAAAGTCCGCACCCACCGAGTCGATCGCCACAGGGTCCTGCGACGCGAACACGCTCGACGTGTAATCGCCGTTAAACGGGCTTTGCCGCCATTTTGAGTTTTCGCCGGTTATCGAGGCGCCCTCGGACGGGGCGCAGATGATCGCGTCGAGCATATAAAGCACGGTCTTGCCGCCCAAGTCCGCGTTGGCCATAAGATCGACCAGCGGGCTGTATATTCCCATTTCGCTCATTGTCAGCCACTGATGCAGATTGGCTCCCTCGGGCGGGCGCATCATGTTCCCGTTGATGAACGAGCCGAAATGGTTTTTACCGCAAAGCGTTATGCCGTAGCTGTGGCCTTTGAGGTTCGCGAGGTTTATCACATATTTCGCCTCGGTAACGCAGGTTGGCAGATAATTCACCCTGCCGCCGAACTCGTGCGACCAGATTATCGGCGCGCTCTCGTCCGCGATCCCGTTGTCGCGGGTGACAAAGTTCACGCCGCTCAAAATTCCCTCGCTGCACATGCCGACCATATAATCCGGAAATAGGCGTGACACGTCATAGACCGTGATGTTTTCGGGCGCGACTCCCGCCTCGGTTACAAGCGACGTGAGCAGAGCCTTGAGCAGCACCGGGTTGGTGTAGCTCATCATCGTTTTTCCCGAGGTGTCGTCGTCCATTACCGCCGAGCCGTTTATGTTAGCCTTTATAGCGATTTTCTCGCCGTCTTTATAGCCGCCGCTTTTGCCGTGCCTGCCGTTTATGTTCTCAAACAGCGCGGGCCATGCCTCCGCGGCGGAGCTTTTCCCCGCGAGAGAGGCGATCGACGAGCTTACCATGCCCTTGACCGCTTCCTCGTCAAAGTGCTCCGTCTCCCACCAGTATCCGCTTCCGTCCCAGTCGACGCAGCCCGGGTCATAAGCCCAAACGACTCTGCCGGGCATCACGCCGACGCCTTTCCCGTACGGCTCATGCTGTGGAAAAACGTTTTCCTCGGCGAAAGCACCCGTGAACGCTCCGCAAATCATAAGGACCGCCGCGGCGGCCGAAATTATCTTAATGCCAATGCTCATAAAATCTCATCCTTTCCGATCTGAAATTATAACTTCTGCTTATATTATAAGGCCCGCGGCCCAAAATAGCAAATACTTATATCAAATACTTAACTATTCTTGACGCGAATGGCATATCATGATATAATTTAAAAAAACGGGAAAGAAGGTCGCTGAATTGGAAATCAGAGTTTTGAATTATTTTCTGGCGGTGGTCCGCGAGGGGAACATCACAGCCGCTGCGCGGATGCTGCACGTCTCGCAGCCCACGCTTTCGCGCCAGCTTATGGAGCTTGAGGAAGAGCTGGGCGTCACGCTGATGATAAGGGGCAACCGCCGCATTGAGCTCACGGACGAGGGAGTGATCTTTCACAAGCGCGCCGAGGAGATCATAAGTCTCGTCGAAAAGACGAGGTCCGAGATTTCCGCCGGGGAGCCCGTGTCCGGCGATATATATATCGGCGCCGCCGAGGCGAGAGGCGTCAAAATAATCGCCGACGCGGTAAAGGAGCTGAAAGACGAGGGGATCGACATACGCTGCCATATTACAAGCGGAAACGCGGTTGACGTTGCGGAGCGGCTTGACAAGGGCCTTATCGACTTCGGCCTGCTGCTCGGGAACTCGGATTCGCGAAAGTATAACTCGCTTCGGCTGCCCGCCCGCGACAAGTGGGGGTTGCTCGTGAGGAAGGACAGTCCGCTCGCGGAGCGCGGCGAGATCGGGATCAGCGAGCTTCCGTCGCTTCCGCTGATCATATCAAAGCAGGCGCTTGAAAACAACGAATTCTCGGGGCACCTCGGCGTTCATGCCGACAAGCTCAACATAACCGCCACATATAATCTGCTTTATAACGCCTCGGTAATGGCGGAGGAAGGACTGGGCTGCGTTCTCTGTATCGACGGGATAATCAACACCACGGGCGACAGCGATCTGCGGTTCATCCCGCTGAGGCCGCGGCTTTACACCCATATGGATCTGGTCTGGAAACGCTATCAGGTCTTCTCAAAGCCCGCGGAACTTTTCCATGAAAAAATAAGAAAACAAGCCGAACAGACGGATTAAATTGACAAAATCTCTTTTCGGCTGTAAAATAAAAAAAGAAAGGTGGTGGCGGCATGACACTTCGTATAGCCGTGTGCGACGATGTGAATTATTGGATAAATCAAATCGAGGAACATCTTGTAAAATTCAAAGAAACGCATAACGATATTGAATGGGATGTGTTCTATTCCGGCACGGATTTATTGAATATCTACGAGAAAAACAGAAATCCGTATGATGTTGTGATTATGGATATAGAGCTGAAAGATATATCGGGTATAGAAACCGCCAAAAAAATAAGAAAAGCCGATTATTCCGTAATACTTTTCTTCCTGACAAGCTATAAGGAATATGTTTTCGATTGTTTTGAGCCGGCCCCTATGAATTTTTGGGTTAAACCTTTATCATACGATACTTTTTTGTATGATTTCAATCGGGCGTATGACAACATAGAGAGCGGAACAAAATTTATCAGGATCATTGAAAACCGCCGTAAAGTGCGAATTAAGAGCAGTGACATTATTTTCATAGAGAATAAAGAGCGTAAAACATATATTCATACAACGCATAACGTTTATAAAACCAACCGGGCGCTTTACAGCATTAATGACAGCTTGGACACAAAATCGTTTGTCATGGTTTGTAAAACCCATATTGTTAATTTAGCGTATATACACATAATCGGCGACACATGGCTTAAGCTTTATAATACTGACATACTGACGAAAAAATACCGTTATCGCGGACGTACAAAAATAATCTTATCGAGAGCTACATGAACTACGAAGATAAGGAAAAATTATGAACCGAGTTTACCAATTTTAGCGAAAAGGAAGTTTATGTATGAACATATATTATTTTGCCGATATATTGACCGTAATATTTGAGGCTTTTATGATATTTATCTTTTTGGAAACATTATTCGAGGAACGAAGTATTTTCCCAAAATGGGTATATATCATAGGGGTTGGAGTTTTGTCGGGATTGCTGCTGATAAGCAATGCCGTGTTTAGTTTTAATTTGCTTAACGCGTTCGTAATGGCACTTTCGGTGTTTATCATATCTTTTATGTATAAAGGGTCCGCGGCGCTGAAACTTATCGCGTCTGTCATCAGTATTCTGTTTATCGGCGTGATCGAAATAATTGTAATGTTTTTTATTACATTGATTTTTAACATAACGGCTGAAGAGGCGGTTCAGATACCCGAATACCGCATTTTGGGAATAATGGTTTCAAAATTGGCAGCGTTGGCCGGGTTCACGATATTAAGGGTCAAATTAAAAGGGCATGAATTTGATATAGGAACATCTTACTGGCCGCTGTTTCTTTGCTTGTTTGCCAATTCGATAGTCGCGGTATTTCTGCTTTTTAAAATGTCGTATGAGCTAAAAGACACTCCTATGAATAATCTTGCGATAATTTGTTCATTCGGACTCCTGTTCACCACGATATTCGCGTTGTACTTATACGAGCATCTGGCAAAACAAAGCTATGTAATAACAAAAAACAATATGCTTGAAGTCCAGCTTAAAGAGCAGCTAAAGCATTATGACAATATAATGATGACACAAGGCCAGGTAAAGAAGATCCGCCACGACCTTGAGAACCATTTATACGCGATAAAAGCGTATATTGAAAAAGATGAGAGCGCAAACTGCCTTGAATATATTGAAAAGCTTATTGGCGGCATTTCAAAAAGCGACTCATATATTGATACCGGGAACACTGTTCTTGACGCGATACTGACTCTGAAAAAATCTGTGGCGGAAGAAAAGAATATAAAATTTAATACGAAAATATGTATTCCGAAAGATTTGCCGATGTCGCACGAGGATGAGTGTATTATATTCGGAAATGCCTTGGATAATGCTATCGAGGCCTGTGATAAAGTAAAAGAAGACAGATATATTAATGTTTACATACAATATGACAGAGACAAATTAATATGCAAAATTATAAATTCGTGCGCAAGTGAAACCGGTCAAGCAAAAGTCACAACAAAAAAAGATGAGAAAAATCACGGTATCGGCAGAGACAATATTATGAAAGCCCTTGAAAAATACAAAAGCATTTCAAAAGTTACGTGTTCCGATAATGAATATGAGTTATTTTTTATAATAATGGATTTAATATAAAACTAAAACAACCAAAAAACGCTATATTATAAAATGTGAATTTTGAGCCATTTTATGATATAGCGTTATTTTTTGCGGCTTACGCAAGGCCGCGTTCAGCAGTTCTCCCTACCTCAACTGTCGCAATAAAAATCTAATGTTCCAAATTAGACAGCGCAAATTCAATACATTGATTAATAAGCTCGTTTCTGCTGATGTCAATCCGCGCCGCGAGTTTATCCACATCGGACAACATATTTTTATCTATCCTGATCGATATGATCTCTTTTCCGGCTTTGTCGGTCTGAATTTATCCATTTTTTCTCCTCCGCTTTGTGTTTTCTCTTGACATAATTATAAATTATGTGTTATTATAATTATATATTCTGTATAGTATTTTATTTTAGAATACTTATTTAATATCATGAGGCGAAAAGAAAAAGGAAGAATTTGTATGAAACTAAAACAAATTTGCGGCTTACGCAAAGAAACCCGCGGCTTACGCAAGGTTGCGTTCACAGGGAAATATTTGTGATATAATTTCTCGTGGGGATAAAAATTTCCCACTTGGACATAAAATATTGACAGCCAAAATCACGCGGTATATAATCAAATTTGGAGCGGGAACGCGGGGGAACACCAGATATTCCGTTTACCCATACGATGTAGGGCGGCTTGCCCACAAGCCGCCGGCCGGATGTGGGCATCCGGCCCTACAACATGAAAGATAAGCGGGCGGATAATATCCGCCCCTACGGGTGTCGGTAATATATCGTATTGCCATAACCGCATAAATTACGCCAAACCTGTAGGGGCGGCAATCTGCCGCCCGTCCTATTTGCTATTCACTAATCGCTAATCACTACGTTGGCAAACGGGCGGTAATATCCGCCCCCTACGGCGATGGGCGGGCAAAAGCGGATATGACAACTGAATATACAAAAATTATATAAAATATACATAGGAGGTAAGGTTATGAGTATCAAAAAAATACTGTGGACTGCGGCGCTGTGTCTGGTGTTTTGTCTGGCGCTGTGCATCTCGGCCTTCGCGGCGGAGGGTGATACCGGAAAAGCTGACGGCTGGACCTATACCGAGAACGCGGACGGCACTATAACGCTTAACGAATATTCGGGAAATGTCGCGGCCGAGTTCAACATTCCGTCCGAGCTGGGCGGCATGTCCGTGACGGGTATCGACGGTCAGCTTTTCAAGGATCCGGAGCAGTATAACGCCTTGAAGGAGGTCACGGTTCCCGGTTCGATAAAGACGATCGGATACAGAGCGTTTATGCAGTGCGCCGAGCTCAGCAAGGTCACTCTGCCCGAGGGAGTGACCGAGATAGGCAACTCGGCCTTCAGGATGTGCGCGGCGCTGAAAGATATAACTCTGCCCGACAGCCTGACGACTATCGGCAACAGCGCTTTTATGCAGAGCGGCCTTGCGTCGATCACGATACCCAAGGGCACGGAGAGCGTGAGCCCGACAGCCTTTAGTAGCTGTTCGGCGCTTTCCGAGATAAGCGTCTCGCCCGAGAACACGCGCTTTGCGTCTGTCGGCGGCGTTTTGTTTGACAAGGATATAACGGAGCTTGTGTGCTACCCGCCGGGAAAAACAGGCGGCGAGTACACCATACCCGCGAGCGTTAAGACTATATCGGACAGAGCGTTAACAAATCTTTCATCTCTTACCGCTTTAAACGTCGAGGCGGGCAGCGAGAGCTTTTCGTCCGAAAACGGCGTGCTCTTTAACAAAGACGGCTCGGTGCTGCTCGTGTATCCGACGGGCAGAACCGACGCGGAGTATACGGTGCCCGAAAGCGTGAGCGAGATCGGCGAATTCGCGTTTGCCTATAACGCGTCGCTCAAAACGATAAAGGGAACGTCCAACCTCAAAAAGATTGACGACAACGCGTTTTACTCATGCGCCGCTCTGGAGAGTATGGAAGGATTTGACGGAGTGACCGACATCGGAACCACCGCGTTTTACCGCGCGGCCATAAGCGATTTCGACGCATTCGTTTCTCTTGAAAACATCGGCTACCGCTCGTTTTACGGATGCAGCAAAATAATTGCCGTCAAGGGCATGAATAATCTTAAAACCATAGGCGATGAGGCCTTCGCATTTTGCTCGGTGAGCGACGTTGAGCTTCCGGACGGGTTCACAACGATCGGCGCCAACGCTTTTATGGGTTCCGCTATAAAAAATCTCAGGCTCCCGGCAAGCCTGACCGACACCGGAATAGTTTTCAGAGGGAATACGTTTGACACCGTGGAGATTGGCGAGGGAACGACCGTGATAACCAAAAAGGCCGTTAATTTTTCAATGAATACGATCATTATACCCGCGAGCGTGACAAAGATAGATGATAATGTTTTCAATTATTTTCAAAGGCCGAAAAACGTGTTTTATCAAGGCACAAAGGAACAGTGGGAAGCGATCGAGATAGGCAGCGGCAACGACTCGCTCAAAAACGCGGAAATATATTACGAGGCCTCGCCCGATATGACGCCTTTGCCGACAGGCACGCCCGCGCCGCCTACGCCCACGCCGACGCCCAAACCCTCACCGACGGCCAGACCCACGCCCACTCCGGTGCCTCCGACGGTTCCGCCGAGGGCGACCAGACCTCCCGCGACCCCCGAGCCGACGGATGATATGCCTCTTAAGATTTGGGAAGTGAGCGGCAAAAGAATCACAATAGGAGTTATGAGCGACATACCCGAGGGGACCGAGTTCACCGTTGTCATGGCAAAATACAAGGATGATATTATGCTTGACGCGGCTGTTGAGACCTTTAAGACAGAAGTGTCCAAAGGGCATGGATTTGATGTGCTGATGAGCAAAGCTATGTCGGCCGACGCGGAGGGCGAGTACATAAAAACCATGCTGTGGGACAGCACGGACAGCTGCAGGCCTTTGGCTCTGCCAAACACGACAACTCCGCTTATTAAAGCATTCCCCGGGGCCGAGGGCGGCGGACAGTTCGCAGTCGGCGGCCGCGGAAAAAGCGGCGCCGAGGTTTACCATGTCACCAATTTAAACGACAGCGGCACGGGCTCGTTCCGAGACGCGGTGTCCGAGCCCGGCAGAATAGTCGTGTTTGACGTGGGCGGAACGATAAACCTCAGCAAGTCGATCACAAGGATCGAGGACGTGACGATCCTCGGCCAGACCGCGCCCGGCGACGGCATAACGATAACCGGCGCGCCTCTTGAGCTAAAATGGGGCGACATAGTCCGTTATCTGAGGCTGAGACCCACATACAAAAACGAAATTGAGGGAGACGGCTTCGGCGGCATAGGCGCGAGCGAATCAATAATCGACCACTGCTCGGTGAGCTACAGCGTTGACGAGTGTATCTCGTTCTATGACTGCGGCAACTTCACGCTGCAGAACTGCATAAGCTCCGAGAGCCTGAAAAACAGCGGCCATTCAAAGGGCGCCCACGGCTACGGCGGAATTTGGGGCGGCCATAACGCGAGCTACCACCACAACCTCATGGCCTGCCACGACAGCCGAAACCCGCGCTTATCGGCCGGTCTCTTCCAGGGCAGCCTTGATTATGATATGAGTGAGCAAACCGATCTGACCGACCTTCGCAACAATATAATCTATAACTGGGGCGGCAACTCGGCCTACGGCGGTCAGGGCGCGATGGCGGCGAATATAATTAACTGCTATTACAAGCCCGGCCCGTCGACAACCAGCCACCGCTCGAGAATATATGAGACGTCCTCAAGCGGAAACGGCCTGATCTCAAAATGGTCGACCGACCTGTATGTTGACGGAAACTATATGGACGGCAGCGAGGCTGTCACGGCTGACAACAGCAAGGGTGTCGATCACGACAGCACAGTCGCGAAATACTATGTCTGGACAAAGGATAATATAACCGACGAGGCAAAAGCGGTTCACTTTAAGTTTGAGGAGAAATATCCCGTGACAACGCAGACCGCAGAGGAAACTTATGACACATTGCTCGACCATATCGGAGCGTCGCTGCCGAGGCGTGACGAGACCGACGCAAGAGTGATAAACGATGTTAAAAACGGAACAGGCAGGATAATCGACAACGAGGCCGAGGTCGGCGGAGTTATGCAATACCCGACGGTGTATCGCTGGTTCGAGATTCCGCAGAAGTGGAAGGACGCGAACGGCATGGGCGGCGCCTATGAGGGCGACATAGTTCCGAGCGGACGCTGGAAGGGCTATACATGGATCGAGGCATATGTCAACGAGTGGACCGAGCAGCAGGAAAATCCGACCAATCCGGATGTGACGATACAGACAAGCGTTGATGGCAATAACATCACGGTTTCGGCAGAGGCTTCACCCGTGGGCGGCAGCCCGATAACAAAGATAGTGATCTATGACGGCGACAAGATAATATCCACGCATGAAACGGACAAGGTGAATGTTAACATAGACCCGGCCGTCGCAGGAACACACTACATTTCGGTCCTTGCCTACAACCAAAAAGGCGAAAGCACAAGAAGCACAATTGCGGTTGTTGAGGTGAAGTAAATCAATCAAATCTTCCCAATAAATACGCGAGGCTCCCCGTTTCGGGGAGCCTTTTTACAAGCAGCAGTCGTTGATGTATTGAAACGCCGAAAAACATATCTCGCGGGTATATCCGAATGATTTTATGGAATTCATTACGCGCAGTACCTAGTGACTATTCCCTAGTCCCTACGTTATTAGCTTCTCAATTTGCGCGGGGTCGGCTTGGGGGAGAACGGTTTTCAAATGCTCGGCGATGCGCTCCCCTGACTCCTCGGGGTCGCGGCGGTATGCCGAGGTTACGAAATCCTCGCCCAGCAGAATTTCGGGCGTGCTGTATTCCGCCACGCCCCAGCCGTAGGGCGCGCCGGATTTGTCAAACATATAAACAAAGTCCGATATGCAGACATAGCTCTGCATCTGAAGGCGCGTGATCACCGTGTCAAAGCCTTTGTTTCCGCCTTTGCGGTAATTCAACATTCTTTTGAGCTCCTTTGAGAGCAGGTACTTGTCACGGACTATCGCCTCGTATATGTCCCTGTCCTTGTATGAGGCGAGGCCGTCGTTAAAGCGCGCGTCAAAGTCATAGCCGCCGCGCCGCAGGTTCGCAAAATTCGGGAACCATTCACGGCTTATGAACATGGCCTTGCCCGAGCAGAACTTGCCGTAAACGCATTTAAGGCTCCGCGCGATCGGACCCTTCCACTCCCACGGGCCGTCGGCATCAGCCGAGAACCACAGCTCGGGCGCGCAGAATTCCTCGACCGAGAACCCGGGAATATCCCCCGCGAAAAACGGCAGAAAGCCGAGCTCTTCAACCAATTCAATAACATCTTCCGGCGAGCGTAACTCAATATCAGGCATGCGAACCGCCCCTTTCAACTATTCTTAACACAATTTTAGCACAACTTCCGGCGCCTGTCAATTTTTGCGGCGCGCCGCTATCATAAAAGGGGACCGTCAGCGCGGCTCCCCTTTTAAGTGTTGTTTGTTTTTGTCAAAATGTTCCGCCAGCATTATCATTATTTTCTTTTCATCCCGGCTAAATGACGATATGTTAATATTTTCGCTGTTGTCAAGACCCAGAAGATAATCCGATGAAACTTTAAAATACTTGGAAAGCTCGATCAAAAAGTGTGCGTTCGGGCTGTTGATGCCCATTTCCCAGGAGCTTACGGTGGCGCGCGTGGTGTCAAGCTTTTTCGCCAACTCGCTTTGACTGATATTATTACGCTCCCTGAGCAGTTTTATCCTCTCGCTCAATTTATTCATAATAATTCATCTCCGAATATTAATTATATTAATATTTTATCATATAGAGTGCAATAAAAACTTAGCATACAATGCATATAAATATTGACAAAATGTGTGATTTGTGGTATACTTTTTGCATTATTTTTAAAAGCGAGGGAGAAAGCTATGAAAAAAATAAGTTTATTTGCGGCGTTTATAACGCTTGTTTCGTTAATTCCGAATATGGTCGTTTTGGCGGATGATATACAGGATTACTATAAAACTCAATATTCCGACTATTATGACGCGATGTATGATGCGTATGACTGCGGATACATCTGTGTTTACGGTGAAAATTACGGGAAAACTTTTAAAGACCCCGAGATCTCGGGGGACAGTTATTTCGCTTATGAGGCTGTGATATCTCTGTGGCAGGAGCTTTCCGTTTCGCACGATATTCCCGAGGTGCAGAACATGATTAATTCAATTTGTGATAACCGTAATAGTTCACCTCACAATTGTCTTGTTTATAACTATGACGAACTGGAATATGCTGTTAATAAAAAATTCAACGGCAGTTTGGAAATGTGGGATCTGATCAATACAATGCCCGCGGACTATTATTTGGGAGCGAATTATGCCGGTTATATTTGCTTTGCGTCTTTCGGACGCGGTCAATCCGATCCGGGCTCATATATAGTTGTTGATGAGTTAAATGAGCTGACGAATAAAACCGCATATTGTGCGTGGCACATTGAAAATGACCTCACAGATGTCGGATACCCTTCTCATGAAATATACGCCGTTTTAGAACGCGACAGCGTTAACGGCAAAGAATTTGTCACATATAAATATTTGGGAGTGGAACCGCCGGCGAATGGCGGATACGACGCGGCTTATGACCATAACATTAAACCTGAAACAAATGAATATGCCGATAATGACAATTATCAATTATTGCCGCAGGATTCTTTTGATCAGGGTATAGAACCGTTTGTGTATCGAAAAAATTTTTCTAAGCTGCAGTTTTGCATGGAGTCGGACGGAAAAAAGACTTATCATGATTTGTTGAAAACAGATTTTCTCAAGACAATGGATAATCTTTTGCTTATTTTTAATATAGGCAGAATTGAAGCCGGATCGGCAGAGCATCAAAGAATTGTTGATCAGTATGGTTTATTGACGCCGGAAGTTGAGCTTCACGCAATAGATATCTATAAAAAAGATGAAATAAACGGATTGTTTAACGCGTATTTTGGAACAAATATAGACTTAATGTCTTTGCCCGACTTATATGATGGAGGTTATTATTGCAGAACAAAAGTATGCGGAGATTATTTTGTTTATTACGAGGACAATAACGGATATATAAATTTCGATACCGTAGACGCAAAATGGTGCGAAGGTTATCGAATAGGCAGCGCTGATTGTTGGAAATGGCAGTTTAACGACACGATTAGCGGCACATTATCGGATTATATTTATACTGTTACTGTGCCCCAAAGTTTGTACGGATATGAATTTCCGGCAATCAAATACATAAGTTTTACTCCGCCGCCGGAAGAATTATTTGAGTCATATGCAAACGGCGACAATTCCGAAAAAATCGTTGTTATAATTAACGGGAATGAAATTAATTTTGACCAGCCTCCGATAATGGTCAATGATCGCGTGCTTGTGCCTGCCAGAGCTATATTTGAAGCGCTGGGCATGACTGTGTATTGGGATGATGCGGCGCAGACGGCGACGGCGGTCAAGGACGGAATAACTATCACTATCACGATCGGTGATTACGCGGTTTACAGAAACGGCGAGAGAATAGATATTGATGTTCCCGCCATGCTTATAAGCGATCGTACGCTTGTGCCGGCAAGGGCAGTCAGCGAAGGCGCGGGAGCGGTTGTTGATTGGCAGGACGCCACAAATACCGTTATTATAAATTAAATATGAAATATGCCTTTTATGAACAAATGAGTATTTTTTAATAGAGCCATATACAAACAGTCGAAGGGAGGATAAAAATGAAACGATTATTAGTTTGTATTGTGTTAGTGTGCAGTCTTGTTTTGCCGACGGCGATCAGGGCCGAGGGTGACGAGCCGCCGACCGAGAACAGCTTCAGATACGAAAACGGAGTTCCGATCACTTCGGGACCAATGATCGTGCCCGATATGCCGGAAGCGGCGGCGGACGGGATTAAAGGAATTGATGTCAGCTCTCATCAAAAAGTTATTGATTGGGATGCCGTTAAAAACAGCGGCATTGAATTTGCGATTATCCGCTGCGGGTTCGGCGACGATTTCAAGAATTATGATGACGAATACTGGGAAAGAAACGTAAGCGAGTGTGAGCGTCTCGGAATTCCGTACGGCGTATATCTTTATTCGTATGCCGCCAGTCTCTTCGAGGCGGAAAGCGAGGCCGCCCACGCGATAAGACTGTTAAAAGGACATGATCCCGCCTATCCCGTGTATCTTGATTTGGAGGATAAGCTTGTTGGAAGCTGCTCAAATGAGCTTATAGGGCAAATCGCGGATGTTTTTTGCTCAAGGCTTCAGAACGAGGGATATGAGGTGGGCGTTTACGCCAATCTTAATTGGTGGAACACGCGGCTGACAAGCAGCGTCTTTGAAAATCATCCGTCCTGGCATAAGTGGGTCGCGCAGTGGAGCTCGTCATGCACATACGGCGGCAGCTATACCATGTGGCAGTATACGGATAACGGCAGTGTCTCGGGCATAAGCGGCGGAGTGGATATGGACATCTGGTACGGTGAGCCGAGAGTTTCCGACGGCGTACCCGGAGATGTTAACGGCGACGGAACGGCCGACTCCGGTGATGCCGGTATGATATTAAGATTTGACGCCGGAATGATCACGCTGTCGCAGGAACAGATCAAACTCGGAGATATAAACGGCGACGGAATGACCGATGCGGGTGACGCCGGCATAATACTCAGAAGAACCGCGGGAATTTTATAAAATGAAAGGAAAGGGTAATATGAAAAGGTTTAAACGGATAATCGGTATATTAGTTATAACATCGATCTTGGCGGCATTTTGCCCCTGTATTATCGCAAACGCGATTACTTCGCAGGACGGTGCCAACTGGGCGATCGCGCGTATAGGTCAGAGTATTGATACGGATGGTTGGTATGGCGCGCAGTGTAAGGATTTTGTAAATGCGTATTGTCAGGAAAATTGGGGATTTACTCCTCCGGGGAATGCTATTGATCTTAAGGATTATAATTATCCTGCCGGTTGGCAAAAGATAAAGAATACACCGGATTTTGTTCCGATGGCGGGAGATATTGCAGTCTGGGCGTATGGCAGTTATTCAACTTACGGACATTGCGGAATAATTATTTCGGCAAATGTAAACAATTTCGTTTCGGTGGATCAAAATTGGTATGGCGCTAATGGAACAACCGGTTCGCCGGCTGCGCAAGTACCACATAATTATAGCGGCTTTTGGGGAGTTATCAGACCTAAGTTTGATGATCCGACTCCTCCCGCCGAACCAATCCACAAAGATAATTATACCCATGTTAGAAACGGCTATTTTACATTTAAAAATGCCGCATCGGGCACATTTTTAAACGTTTGGGGCGGCGTGGACCGCGACGAGCAGCAGATTACCACTTGGACGTTTGATGATTCTATTGACCAAAGGTTTAATGTTGTGCATCAAGGCGACGGAAAATATAGGATTTACGCCGAATGTTCAAGCAACGGAAGCAACCGAGTGGTTGATATACGGAGAGGGTCAAATCCGGTTACCGAGGGGCAATCGGTGGAATTATGGCCTCCGGTCGATGATACTTCTCAGTTGTTCTATATATGGCCGGTAAATAACACGGAGTTTGTTTTTGAAATTGCCTCAAAAGAAGGCTATATAATAGCTCCGAACGCATCCGCCGCGGGGTCAAACAGTTTGGATTCCCTGCTCAAAGTTCAGAGATACACCGGCGGCGCTCATCAAAGGTGGATATTATGCAACAACAACGGACAGCCGACGGTCCCGTTTGTGACGTACGCTCCCGGATCATATAAAGTAAATACGGGAGGCACGCCGATACGGTTAAGAACAGGCCCCGGAGTGAACAGCGAGGTAATAACAACCGTTCCGGACCAAACGATTTTAAGAGTTACTCAAGTGAATGAAAACTGGGGGTATACAAACTTTAACGGCAGAGACGGCTGGGTGCTTCTTGATTTTACGGAGTATACGGTCACGATTGATTCTATAAACGTGTCAAAAATGCCGGATAAGACATCGTATTATGTGGGCGAAAATCTGGACAGTGCCGGACTGGAAATAGCTGTTAACTACAGCAACGGTCAAAAAGAGATTGTCGGTTCGGGATTTGAGATCAGCGGGGATTTAAGCAGCCCGGGCACTAAAAACATTATCGTGTCTTATAAGGGTCAAAGTACATCTTATTCCGTAAACGTAAACGAGCCGGAGGTTGTATCAATAGTGTTGTATTCAAACGATATAACCAAACTGTATTATGTTGGAGATAATCTTATTATGGACGAAATAGGATTGCGCGTAAATTATGCCAACGGCACCGAGGGCAATGTTGTTTCCGGGTTTACCGCTGATTACGATTTCTCAACTCCGGGCCGCAAAACCGTCGCCATAAATTATGGCGGCAAGACAACGTCTTATGAAGTTGAGGTGTTTGAGCGTCCCGATGACGGTAAGCCGCTAATCAGTGTCGGCTCGTCAAATTGCTGTGCAGGCGATGTGATCGAGGTGCCCGTATCGCTTCGCGCGAATGATATATTTGACGGGAATTTCACGATACAGTACGACTCATCAAAAATGAGCGTGATCAAAACGACGGCACAGGGTGCTTTGGCAAATAGGCAGACGATTATTAATGACACTTACGACACGGGCAAGATCAGAGTGTCATTTGCGGGAACAACACCTGTCTCATGCAATGGGGATATTCTGAAAATCATATTTGAAGTCAATGACGGCGCTGTGGGCTCGGCTGATGTAACGATAGGCGATGTGAGAATGTATAATATAGACGGCGGCGCGGTTGATTGCGGAATATCAAACGGAGCGGTTAACATACAATCTCCTGTTGGATCGCCTGTTGTGTCAAATGTACAAATCATGACAACAGGCGGAAGAAAAGTTGTGACAGCAAATGTCGCGGTGGGAAACGTGGTTTGCTATCTTGCGAGCTATTCGGATGAAGAACTTGTTGAGTGTGATATGCAGAGCCCGCTAAACGGAAAGGTAGTACTGTCGGTCACGGACAACGGCTCTCCGGTCAAGCTGATGGTATGGGATAAAAATATGCAGCCGCTTATTCAGGCGCGCAGCTTGTATTAAATTATAAAAAAGGGGGATAAAAATGTTTTGTAAGAATTGCGGCAAAGAAGTAAGCAATGAAGCAAACGTGTGTAAGTACTGCGGAGAACGTTTAAGAGATACAGTGAGCGTGGAGACCCGAAAAATAGACAATAACGATATGGCGGCAGCTGTAAATAAGATAAAATCATTTAAGCCGCTCAATGGCACATTTTGGATAATTGCGTTAAAAATATTAAGCGTTTTGTTTATCATAGTTTGCGCTGCCGCGGGAGATTTTATTGTTGATATGCTCGATAAAACGGGCGACGGGGAAGGGTTTGGAGTATTCGTAGGCTTAACTGTTGGTGTAATATTTATGGTAAAAAATATGATTTTTGCCAATATAGCATCAAATGTTTTGACAATAGCAAAAAATGCCGAAGAAAATAATAAAAAACAGTGAGGGAAAATATGTATTGTGAATTTTGTGGTGAAAAACTTGATGATGACGCGAACTTTTGCGAGATTTGCGGTACACCGGTTGCAAGATCGGTAAATACAGAGCCTTTTGCCGCTGAAGTAAAGAGACCCGATGAAAATGATGCAGCGCGAAATATTGTTTTGTCGGTTGAGGAGCCGGAGGATTTGGAAGACGAGAAGCCATGCGCTCCAAAACCGATCAGAGCATGGACCGTATTAGTGTTGTTTATAATAATTATTACCACAATACTGTTGGTTGCGTTTGCGCTAAAACAAACTAAAGAAAATAATAGTTATAAAGAGGCGTATTCGACATATTCGTCAAATCCGGCAGCATCGGGATCGACAAAATCCAAGCCCGCGGCGGCCACGGATGTTCCGAAATCGGCCCGGACTCAAACAAGCGGATCGGCAGCCGTATCTAAACGCATTGATCCATATTATCCGCAATTAACATATAAGCGGATGGACGGCATACATAACAGCTCTCTTGTAAGCGACTCTGTGTTTAATGATCTGGAGGCTCTTATAATAGACTTTGATAATGCATGTGAAGAATACATAAACAACGGATCGGGCATGATTTTTGATTATATTGAAAGCGGATCAAACGCGTATTCGCAACAAACCGGCTATAAGGCGAAACATCCAAATCTTACGCAATTCTATCAGGTTATTAATGTTGTCAACGCAAGACAGGGAGACGGATATTATTTCGTATGGGTGAATGAGACGTTGGATGTCACCGAAAACGGCAGTGAAAAAGTAACCACCGACCATTGGATATACAAAATAACAAAATCGGGCGGGAAATACCTAATCAATGACTATACCCGGGACCCGGCATATTAAACTAAATTATTTCTTCCCAATTAAACTGCGGGGCGGCTGAATGCCGTCCCGAATTTTTTGCCGCCTAATATTTAAACCTTGCTTTTAAGTGAAAAATATGTTATAATTTGCTATGGCAAAAATAAAGCTTAGGAGGGTTATTATGTTTAAGGAGTTTACCGTGACGGTGCCGGAGTTTCCGGACAGGGAGTTTGACATAATCAATTTCGGAGCGGCGCAGGGAAGCAAGGAAGCAAACACCAAGGCCTTGCAGGGCGCGATCGACGCGGCGGCGGAAAAGGGCGGCAGAGTGATCGTGCCGGACGGCGTGTGGCTTACCGCGCCTATCACGCTGAAATCGGGCGTGGAGCTGCATCTTGACGACAACGCGCTTATTCTGTTTGACAAAAGCCCCGAGGATTATCCGCTGATAATCACGGACTATGAGGGAATAAAAAGGATAAGGACCGTTTCGCCGATCACCGCCGACCATGCCGAGAACATCGCGATAACCGGCAACGGCACGATAAACGGCAGCGGCCAGCTCTGGCGCCCCGTGAAGCGCTGGAAGATGACCGACAAGCAGTGGGAGAGGCTGCTCGCGAGGTCGGAATACATAATCCACGGCAATGACGGCGAGATATGGGTGCCGTCAAAGTCGATCTATGACGCCAGATATGTCGGCGAGGTCTTCCCCGGTGATTATCCCACCGACGAGGAGGCGCTCAAGGCCGCCGCGCCGTATTACGATTTTTACAGGCCGGTCATGATAAGCATACGGCACTGCAATAACGTGCTGATCGAGGGAGTGCGCCTTCAGAACTCGCCCGCGTGGAGCGTTCATCCGTACTTCTGCGAAAATCTGACCGTGAGAAATATCTTCATCACCAATCCGTATTACGCCCAGAACGGCGACGGAATAGACGTTGACTCCTGCGATAAGGTGCATATCCACAACTGCGATTTCCGCACCGGCGACGACGGAATATGCTTGAAGTCCGGCAAGGACAGAGAGGCCAGAAAGCTCAAAAAGCCTTGCGAAAACGTCTATATCCACGACTGCAAGGTTGGCAAGAGCCACGGCGGTTTCGTTATCGGAAGCGAGATGTCGCGCGGGGTGCGCAACGTGCTTGTCAAGAACTGCACATTCACCGACTCTGATCTTGGCGTGAGGTTCAAGAGCGCGATGGGCCGCGGAGGAGTTGTTGAGGATATTTATCTTGAAAATATACAGATGATAAACATAAAAAACCAGCCGGTCATTATGACCATGGACTATGTTCATAACCTTATGGACTATAAGGATCCGGTCGTGCAGAGCGACGATCCCGAGGACGTGCCCGAGTTCAGAAATATTTATTTCGACCGCTGCGGCTGCATAGGCTCGGGCGCGCCGGTCAAGATAAATCCGCTCGGCGGTTATCCGGACTCGATACACGATATTTATTTCAAGGATTGTTATCTTGAGGGTGTTGAGAACAATATGTAATTTGTTTTAAAAATTCAATAACAAAATCGGACGGGCGGATAATATCCGCCCCTACGAACGTAGCGATTAGCGATTAGTAAATAGCGAATAGGTTCCCCTCTCAGTCAACTTCGCTGACAGCTCTCCCCAAATGGGGCGAGCCTTTAGGGACGTCGAGGGCGCCGTCCCCTACGGAGTGTGCGGTGGTAATACAAACATAAATTACGGAAGTGATGTTAAAGTGAAAAAATATAAATTTATCATCGCGGGGTCAGGCTGGCGGTCGCTTTACTATGTGCGCGCCGCGAAGGCCCTGCCCGAGGTGTTTGAGCTTTGCGCCATGTATTGCAGAACGCCCGAAAAGGCCGAAAAAATGTCGCGCGAACACGGTATCCGCGCAACAGACTCGATAGAGGAATGTCTGGGATATGAGCCGGATTTTGTCGTTGTGGCGGTGAGCAAAAACTCGATCGCCGAGGTAAGTCTGGAGTGGGCGCGGCGCGGCCTTGCGGTGCTGTGCGAGACTCCCGCGGCGCTTGACGTCGAAAGCTTAAACAGGCTTTGGAAAGCGCGGGAGGAAGGGTGCAGGATCGTTGTGGCCGAGCAGTTCACGTGGTTTCCGGAATATGCCGCGCTGACCGGGCTTGTAAGGCGGCGGCTTATCGGCGAGCCCGACTTTTTGAATATTTCGCTCGCGCATGATTATCATGGCGCGAGCCTGATGCGGGCGCTGCTTGATGTTTCGCCCGACGTCGGGTTCACGGTTCGGGGCAGAGCGTATAAGTTCCCGACGGTTGAGACGTTCACGAGATACGAGCGCTATTATGACGGCAGGACTGCCGACAAGAAGCGCACGGTGGCGGTGTTTGAGTTTGAAAACGGCAAAACGGCGCTGTTTGACTTTGACTCCGAGCAGTATCGCTCTCCGATCAGGAACAATTCGGTGAAGATACGCGGCTGCCGCGGCGAGATCGCCGACAGGACGGTTTGCTACTTAAACGAAAAATTCGAGGATGTTAAATCGGAGATCGACGTTAAGACGCGGATAGTTCAAACGGGCGATCCGAACCCGAGCCTGAGCGTTGTTGAGGAGGTCACCGACATAAGCTTTGATGGCGAGAGCGTGTACGCTCCAAAATTCGGCTTGCGCGGCCTCGCGCAGGACGAGACGGCGGTGGCCGAATTAATGGCGGGTATGGCGGAATACTCAAGAGGGAACGCGCCCGAGCCGTATCCGCTAAAGAACGCGCTTCAGGACGCGTATATGTCGATTTTGCTCCATAGGGCGGTCGAAAGCGGAGAGACAATAAAAAGCGAAAAGCAAATCTGGAACAAATAGGGATTTATATATGTGCAAGATATATAAATCCTCTTTTGATTTTTTGTGCAGAAATGTTGATTATTTTTGCAACTTTTTGTGGTATAATCAAGTCTAAGATAACAGAAGACAATTGTTTTTGAATTTTAAACAAATAAGGAGGACACAAAAATGAGAAAAAATATTACGAAAATTCTGGCGTCGCTGACAGCGGCGGGCATGGTTCTGAGCTGCGGCGCGGCGTTCGCCGAGGGGACACCCGCGTTTGATTTAAGCGGCAATCCGATTGTGCAGACGCCGGAGTCTCAAGAGCCCGCGGCCTTGAGCAACGGCGGAACCTTTAATGTTCAGGCGGTCGAGCATGACGGAACGCTGACCGTGCCGCTGCGCGAGGTCATGGAGCAAATGGGCTACGCGGTCGCATGGAACGAGGAAACACAGGGCGTTGACTGCGTTCGCGAGGAAACGGTCGTCAGCCTCAATATCGGCAGCGGCCGTTATTATCACTACAACAAAATGGCGGCCTACAACAGCAGCGCCATGCCGTACACCGATTTAAGCAGCGCGCCGTATCTCTACCGGGACAGCGTGACATATGTTCCGATTGAAATGCTGATTTCGGTTCTGGGTGTTTCTGTATACGACGGCGAAGAAAATGTTGTGACGGTCGCCGAGGCCGCCAAGGTCACGCTTAACTCGGTTCAAGCCGACGAGGACGGAATTTATTTGAGCGTGAACGATCCAAAGCGCGGCGAGGTTATCGTTCGGTTTTCCGACACGAGCGTTATTCCCGAGGATTATGACCTTACGGCCATGCCCGAGGGAATGGAGCTTGAGATCGAGTACGGTCTCGCGATGACGATGAGCCTTCCGCCGCAGACCACGGCGATCAAGATCGTCATTCCGTATACCGAGAGCGTTGACAATATTGACTTTAGCGGCACGATCACCGAGCGCGACGTTGAGGCGGGAATTATCGTGATCGACGAAAACGGTATTTTAAGAGCGCTGAACGTTGACGACGGCACAAAGATCACCCACGGCCTTGACAAGCGGATCTACAAAATAGACGATCTGACGGTCGGAACAAAAATAACGGGCGTGCGCGACGCTGCCGAGACCCGCAGCATCCCGCCCCAGTCCTACGCGATCGCGATAGAAATAGTTGACTGAACCGACACGCCAAAGCGGTTAGTGTAAAATTTTAAAACAAATAAACACGCAAATGCGGCGCCTACGCGCCGCATTTTGCGTATTCAATCGGGAAGAATTAATTGTTTTACAAGCTTATATACTCGGGAACATCCGTTATCGGCTCAAGGCTTCCGTCCTTGTTCCACACGAACACTTTTATATGGTCGGCCATCTTGCTGTTTTTAAGCGTACCGTTTATATCCGTTCCGTCATATACCGCCGTGTAGGTGTCGATCACCGCGTCGTTTTTGTCGTAAAGCACCACAAAGACTTCGGATTTTTCCTTAGCTTCCGGCTTGATCAGATTATCGAGACTTGTGCTGATGCTTATAATATCATTTTGCATAACAACTTCACTCACCGGCATATTATAATTAAGATGTATTGCGGCGTTTGTCAAAGGTTCGTTGTACTCTTCTATATTGATGCTTTTCCATTGCTCTTCGACGCCGGAGTAGTAAACATCGGTTAAACTGCTGCAATCGTAAAAGGCGCTATCGCCAATAGTTGTAACGCTGTTCGGCATGGTCACACTTGTTAAGCGCTCGCACCATACAAATGAGCACTCGGCAATGCTTGTTACACCGTTTGGAATTATATATTCCGGCTGAATATTGTCTTTGGCATAAACAATTAATTCCGTTTTACCTTTGTTGAACAATACTCCGTCAATTGATGAATAATTATTGTTTTGTGGTGAAACATCTATATTAAGATTGCCGCATTCGGAAAACGCCTGTTTTCCAATATTTGTCACGCCGTCCGGTATAGTCACGCTTGTTAAGCCGCTACAGCCGTAGAATGCAGAATTGCCAATATTTGTCACGCTGTTTGGGATAGTTATGCTTGTTAAATTCACGCATTCGATAAATGCTTGATCGGCAATACATTTTGTTCCGTTTTTTACGGCGTATGCGGAGTCGATTTGGCGCGGATCTGCTTTTATAAGATAATTGCCTATATACAGTACGCCTTCCGACCAATTATCCGTATTATTATAATATCCTGTATTAAAGAACGCCCCAGAACCAATGCTCGTTACGCTGTCCGGTATCGTTATGCTCGTTAAGGCATCGCAGAAGGAAAACGCACTATCGCCAATACTTGTAACACTATTTGGCAGCGGTACGCTTATTAAGCTTCTGCAGTATTCGAACGCGTAATTACCAATACTTGTAACACTGTTTGGAATCGTTACGCTTGTTAGGCTGCCGCAGTTGTTAAAAGAATAATCGGTAATGCTGATCACGCCGTCCGGAATTATATAATCCGGCTGAATATTGTCTTTGGCATAAGCAATCAATTCCGTTTTATCTTTGTTGAACAATACTCCGTCAATTGATGAATAATTATTGTTTTGTGTTGAAACATCTATATTAAGATTGCCGCATTCGGAAAACGCCCATTTTCCGATATTTGCCACGCTGTCCGGTATAGTCACGCTTGTTAAGTTATTGCATGCGAAAAACGCATAATCGTCAATACTTGTTACGCTGTCCGGTATAGACACGCCTGTTAAGCCGCTACAGCCGGAAAATGCAGAATTGCCAATGTTTGTCACACTGTTTGGTATAGTTACGCTTGTTAAAAATATGCAGCTTCCAAATGCCTGATCGGCAATACTTATAACGCCGTCCGGAATTATATAATCCGGTTGAATATCATCTTTTGCATAAGTGATCAATTCCGTTTTATCCTTGTTGAACAATACTCCGTCGATTGAGGAATAGTTATTATTTTGAGGTGAAACATTTATGTTAAGCCTAATACAGTCGGAAAGCGCGCAAATGCCAATATTTGTTACGCTGTCCGGTATTGTTATGCTTGTTAAAAATATGCAGCTTCCAAATGCCTGATCAGCAATACACTTTGTTCCGTTTTTTACGGCATATGTAGAATTGATTTTAAACGGATCTGCTTCTATGAGATGATTGCCTATATATAGTACGCCTTTTGACCAATTTTCCGCATTATAATAATATGCGGTATATGAAAATGCATTTACGCCTATACTTGTAATGCTGTCCGGTATTGATATATCTGTTAAACTGCTGCAACCGGAAAACGCGTAATAGCCAATTTTTGTGACGCTGTTTGGTATGGTTATATTTGTTAAGTCTTCACAGCTTTGAAATGCATATTCTGCAATGCTTCTCACCGGTAAACCGTCTATCTCGGAGGGTATATCGACCGAAGTCGCATCTTCGCTGCAATCCGTAATAATTATTTGATCTTCATTTGTGTCGGGATCATGATACTTTTCATACTCCAGCTTTCCTTGAATAACAATAGGCGGTGTTGTCGGCGCCTCTGTCGCTTCGGGAGTCGTCTGAGGCTCGGGCTGCGCGCCGCTGTCATATGAGTATTTATAACCCATTCTTTTTACATAGTCCTCGGCGTAAGTGCCGGGTTTTACAATAAAAAGAGTGTCTTTTTTTAAGCCTGCTTCATCCTCAAGCTCCAGTTCTTCTTTTACGTCAGAGACAGGGTCATATTCGCCGCCGACTCCTATCCAGCACAGGCTTTCCGGCAGAGTGATTTTCAGACTTTCATATTTTGGAAACATAAACAGACCATTGTCGATCTGTGTCACGCCCTCTTCAAAAATAATATGATGTATCTGCGGCTCATACTCGTACCACGGCGCTCCGGCGTAATACATAAAAGCCGGACCGTCGGCGCTTACATAAAGAGTACCGGTATCGTCAAGCCGCCAAGCTGCCGGCGCGGAACCGCTGCCGCTCTCTCCGGACGCTATGTCCGCGGCGTAAGCCGTCGTGGCAGTTGTAAGCATGACTAACAATGTGATTAGAATTAAGACTTTTTTCTTCAATGCATATCCCTCCAAAATTGTTTTGTAAATATTTGATTTTAAAAAATCAAATACTTTTATATATAAATTGCCAATGGTGCCATATAGTACCATTGGTTTAATATTATAATACCATATGGTATCATTGTCAAGAGGTGGTTGTGTGATTTTTAAAAGAATTTACGAATTACGGATTGACCATGATTTAACTCAGCAGGATATTGCTGATTATTTGATATGCAATCGGCAGGTTTATGCCAGATATGAGCGTGGATTGCGTGAAATTCCGGTATCTATGCTGATTAAGCTCGCGGAATATTATAAGACGTCGACTGATTATATTTTAGGATTAACCGACGATCCAAAAATAAAATAAGGCTCCCGGTTCTCGGGAGCCGATTTTTTAATTTAAGCCGTTGGGGTTGTTTTTTTGCCAGTTCCATGTGTCGCGGCACATGTCCTCGATTGTGAGCTCGGCCTTCCAGCCGAGCTCCCGCTCCGCCTTTGAGGGGTCGGAGTAACATTCGGGAATGTCGCCGGGGCGGCGGGGCTGTATTTCGTAATTGAGGTCGATATCGTTCACCTTGATAAAGCTGTTAACTATGTCAAGCACGCTGTATCCGACGCCGGTGCCTAAGTTGAACGCCTCGGCGCCCTTGTGGGCCGCCGCGTAGTCTATTGCCTTTGCGTGGCCCTTGGCGAGATCGACAACATGAATATAGTCGCGTATGCAGGTGCCGTCGGGGGTCGGATAATCATCACCGAAAATTCCCAGCTTGGGCAGCTTGCCCACGGCCACCTGGGAGATATACGGCATAAGGTTGTTGGGGACGCCGCCCGGGTCCTCGCCTATTCTGCCGCTTTTGTGTGCGCCGATAGGATTGAAATATCTGAGCAGCACAACGCTCAGCTCGGGGTTTGCCGCGCAGGCGTCGGTCAGTATCTGCTCGATCATCAGCTTTGTCCTGCCGTAGGGGCTGCCGCTGGTCAGAGTCGGCATATCCTCGGTCAGGGGCATTTTGTCAGAGTCGCCATAGACCGTTGCGGACGAACTGAACACAAAGTTATTCACGCCGTGCTTTTCCATGGTCTCAAGCAGAGTCAGAGTCGAGTCAATATTATTCCGGTAATATTTAACCGGGATTTGGCAGCTTTCGCCGACCGCCTTAAGACCCGCGAAATGGATAACGCAGTCGATCTTGTTTTCTGAAAACAGCTTGTCCATAGCGGCGCCGTCGCAGACGTCGGCCTCATAAAACACAAAATCCTTTCCGGTGATTTCCTTAATTCGGTTCAGGGCCTCCGGCTTGGAGTTTGAAAAGTTGTCGGCTATAACCACGTTGTGGCCCATGTCAAGCAGTTCGATAGCGGTGTGAGAGCCGATATATCCCGCCCCGCCCGTAAGCAATACGTTCATGTTTATCATCCTTTCAGTATTATTAATTTATCTTGCGACAATATGAAATTTTTCCGGCAGTTGAGGGTCGTTATTGAGCATAGAAAGCATGCGGCAGGCTGTGCCGTTGGGAATATTGCGACCCGCTTCCCATGCCTCGACCGTTTTTGGGGAAACGCCCATAAAACCGGCGAATAAATATTGCGTCATTCCGACTTTATTGCGAATGTTTTTGATTTCTCCCGCATCAAATTTAGGGACGGGCGAAACGGACATAACAGCGCTTTTGGCGCTTAATTTGCCCTCGTTATATTGGACCGCCTCCTCAAGTCCCTGCATAATGCCTTTATATATATCCATGTCAATTCCTCCTTACATTGTTTCCTCAATGCGTTTAATAAGCTTTTTTATATTATTCTTTTCATCATCCGTCAAATTATCTTTCTCATTTTTAGGATATGTAAAAATAAAATAAGTTGTTTCGCGCGGCGGAAAATCGACATACAATACGCGTATGCCGCCGCTTTTTCCGCGGTTGGGCATTGCGAAACGTGCTTTGCGCAATCCTCCGGTGCCTTGTATAATCGCTCCGCAGTCGGGATCGTTCAGTATTTGCTCCTGCAATGTTTTCAGGTTATCGTCCGAAAGTCCGAGCTGTTTCCACTGTTTGTCAAAAACCGGCATCATTATAAATTTTCTTTTCATAATATCATCACATAAGGTATTATACCCTATTTAATAGGGGATGTCAATAGTAAAGGCGCGGTTTGAGACGCGCCAGTTTGTTGTCTTTAGAAAAAGTAGTATGAGATTATCTCGTTTGTTTGGCTTTTCGGCGCGCCTTCGGGGAGCGAGCCGGCGGCGAGGATTATTTCCTCGATCGGGGTTTGGACGATCGCGATAGGATCTTCGGTCAATTTTGCTGCAACTTTCAGACCGCAGGCGGGAAGGGTCAGAATTAACTTTCCGCCGTCCGCGCTTATGTCCGCGTAAGGGCCCGCTATGACCGAGCCGCCGCTGTCCGCGAGGTACGCGCCGCCGAGGTCCTTATCGGTAAACCTGTAATAGGTCTTTCCGTCAAGCTCGATAACGCCGCAGTCCTTGGCGGACGCGTTCAGGGCCGGCTCAAGAACAAATTCTCCGCCGCTGTTTATCACGCCTGTTTTTCCGTCTTTCGTCACAAACGGAAAGACGATGTCGTCATACTCGCAGGGGAGGATCTCATCTCCGGTGACGCTGACAAGGCCCCATTTTCCGTCATTATATATTTTGATCGTGCCGTCGTTTGCGCTCATGTCGCCGGCGTCGGCGCTGAACAGCGTTTCGCCGTCAGCGTCAAGCACGTCAAAGGCAGGGAGATATTCGCCGCTTTCGGTTTTGGCTCCCGCCGCGCCACGCCTGGCCGCGATAAACACGGGCGGGCTGTTTTGATATATCAGCGAATAATATCCGCTGCCGTCTATGATCACGTTGCCGCTTGAGCCGATAAGTTTGTCGCACTCTCCGACCACGGTTTCGCCGTCCTCGGCGTAAACCGCGGAGGAGATCAAAAACCGATTGTCGCCGATAAGCTCGACGCTTCCGGTGCCGCTGAGCTCGAGCATTTGGTTCCCGCCGCCGTCGTAGAGGCGCGACACGAGGCTGTCGTAATCGGTCACGACAAAGCAGTCGTTGCTTAAAATATGTATCGCGTCGGCGGTGAGAGGGATAAGCTCTTTTTTTGTGTTGAGATCAAGCACCGTGTAGCCGTAGTCGCGTCCGACGACTGCGGTCTCGCAGGCATAGCCGCTGCCGAAGTCCGCCATGCGCGAGCACGAGAGAGATGAAACATAGTCATAGAGCGGCTCAACGAGCACGCTGCCGCGTTTGTCGGCGTATCCGTATTTTCCGTTAAAGTCCATTATGCGGATAACGCCGTTGAGCTCGCACACCTCGTTGTATTCGGGCTTGATTATGATCTCTCCGGTTTCCTTGCTGACCGCGCCCCATTTGCCGTCTTTTTTGACCGAGACGGTGGCGGGGTTTGACTCATAGTCGCCCTGAAGGGCCGCTTTTTCGCCTTCAAAATTCGGGTTCTCGTCGCCCAGTGAGGCCGAAAGCCTGCCGCCTTCGGTGTTCAGCCGGATATCGTCCCAGATCGGCTCGGTTATGACCCGGCCGTCGATCTTAAGTCCGAATTTGCCGTCCGCGCTGCGCGTGAACTCGGGGCTGGGGCTCAGTTCGGGCGAGTAGGGCTTTATTTCGGTCAGATTAATATTGTTCATAAGACCGACGACTTTTTCTATGCACCTTTCCTCCTCGGTTCCCGCGGAGACGGGCGCGGCTGCGGCAGCCGCGCACAGGGCGGCGGCAACTGTGACAGAGATAAGTCTTTTCAGTTTCATGTTTTTCAGCTCCATTCGGCTTGAATTACTAAAGATTGATCAGTATGTCAGCATCCGCGCGTCGGCGGGCGTGTTAATTTCAAGAATGTATTTTTCGTTTTCCTCAAGGCCGTTTATCGTGTATGAATTATACGCCCGCGGAGTTATGTATATCCTGCCGAGCGTCGCTCCCGCGCCGTTTGTGACGCGGACGCTTATCATGTCCGAAACCGCGCTCTCGATATAAAAGTCTGCCGAGCCGTTTTGGTCGGCGGTGATCGCGACCTCATTTTTGCCCGCCGAGAGGCTGTACTCCTCGGCGCCCGCCTCGCTTTCCGCCACATCTTCTATCGTCGTGCCGGGAAGCAGGTCGCTGCGGGAGGCGAACACAGAGCCGCCGGGCGCGTTTTCGGGTGCCTCGGCTTCCGGGGCGCTTGTCGGCGCGAGTGTCGGAACGGGAGAGGCTGCCGCGCTTGATCCGCCCGACGGAACCGAAGCGTCTGTTTCGGTTTGCGGCCGCGAGGCGGTTTCCGCACTTTGAGGCGCGGGACGCGGTTCATTTTGCCGCGCGGTATTTTCCGCGGCGGGCGCGTTCGCAGGCGGCTTCTGCGCGTTTTGCAGGGCGGCGTTTTGCGAATAAAGGCTCTCGCTCTCGTCAGCCGCCGCGGCCACAGCTTCGTCCGGGATATCCGGAGAAAATCTGCCCGAGACGCCGAAATCAAACACCGGTTCGGGAGTCAGCGCGTCGGGAAGCTTCGCGTTGGTAAGGCCGGTCACGCCCAACACAAGAACCGCGGTTACGCCGATTATTCTCAGCGCCGCGCCGGGGCGCTTGAATTTTGAGATCCGCGTGATCCGTGTTCTGAGATCGCTCTTTTTGTCGGCCATGCCCATGACCGCGCCGAAGCCGTAGACCGAAAGCCGCGCCGAGGTGTTTATTATCGCTCTGCCGTAGTCCTTGTTCTCGCCGTCGCCTATGAACATCATTACCTTCTCGTCGGCGGCAAGCTCGGCGCCGCGCATGGCGCGGCCCGTGAACAGCCACGCCAAAGGGTTGAACCAGTGCAGGCTGCGGACCGCTATCGCCGTGTATTTATATAAAATATCGTGACGCTTGTGGTGGCACAGCTCGTGCATCAGTATGTATTTTATGTCCTCGTCGGGAAAGCTTCTGACCTCGTCGGTCAGCAGTATTTTCGGCCTTATTATGCCGGTCAGGGCGGGAGTTTTGAACTGGCTCTGGAATACCGCGGTTATTCTGCGGCTTATGCGCAGCTTCCTCAGGCAGTCGTCAAGGATGCGCGTTATTCGCTCGTCGGTGTCCTTAGGGAGCAGCGACATGCGGATCTGCATAACGATCTGCGGGATTGCGAACCACAAAAAGACCGCGCAGCACCCTGCCAGCCATATGTAAGCGCATATTTGAATAAGCTCGGCGCCGGCGAACGCGGCGGGCGCACCCGTTAAATTGACAACAATATTATCGCCCGACAGCGCGACGGCGCCGTCGGCCCTGTCCGGGAGCAGGTTGAAAATGCTCGCCCGGCTTTCGGGCGCGAAGGGAAGCAGAAATCTGATCGTCACAATGACCCAGAACATGAACTTCGCCGACGCGGTAAGCTGCTCTTTAAGCAGTTTTTCAACCGCGAGAACAACGGCGCCCATGATACTTCCGTAGAGAGCGGCCGTCAGGCACAGCAAAAAAAGCTGTTTCACAATCATTTTTATTCACCGTCAAGAATTTTTTTCAAATCGTCGATCTCGCTTTTTGAAAGCTCGTTGTCGTTGACAAATCCTGTGAGCATGAGGTTAAGTGAGCCGTCATACATTTTCTTTAAGAAATTCTTTGTCGCGCTTGCCTTGTATTCCTTCTCGTCGATCGCGGGATAGTAGCGGAAGGCCCTGCCGTTTATTCTCTCGATAGAGATCGCCTTCTTCGCCACAAGACGGTTGATGAAGGTGCGGATCGTCTTGTCGCCCCATTTGTTGGTCTTTGAAACAAGGTTGACGATCTCGGTACCCATTAATCCGCCGTTCTTCCATAAAACATTCATTACCTCGAGCTCGGCCGAGGATATCTGCGGTAAATTTGCCATAGTGTAAACTCCTTTCCAAACAGTCTAATTACGGCTGTAAGATATACTATATATATTAAACTCCGCGCATTGATTTGTCAAGTATTTTTTTGAAATTTATCCTATTTTTTTGCGGCTTGGCTGAATTTAAGTAAAAATGCCCTAAAACCGAGCCTTAAAACTGTATTTGACAATTTCAAATTGTAAAATTATTACAAATTTAAACGAGGGTATTGACGGATTTATTTTTTTAGTGTATTATAGTAATGTCAATTTAATTAAATTGACATTACCGTTTAATTTAAGAAACCTTAAATATTAAAATTTTACGGATTGGGGCAATGCCGCCTGGGGGTATTGTCCCTTTTTCTTTAACGGGAAAAGTTTATGTGAAAAAAGGAGATGTTTTGTATGAGCGAGAGCGCTGCTTTATTGGCCGAGGCGATCAAAAAATCGGAAAATATGGTTTTCTTCGGCGGCGCGGGCGTTTCCACCGAGAGCGGGATCCCGGATTTCCGCAGCAGCGGCGGAATTTATAATCAAAAATATAAATACCCGCCCGAACAGATAGTGAGCCACACGTTTTTTGTGTACAGTCCCGAGGTTTTTTTCGAATTTTACAAAGAGAAGATGATATTCACCGACGCGAAGCCCAACAAGGCGCACATCGCGCTGGCGGAGCTTGAGAGAATGGGCAAGCTCAGGGCGGTCATAACCCAGAACATAGACGGTCTTCATCAGGCGGCGGGCAGCAAAAACGTTTACGAGCTCCACGGAAGCATACATCGGAACTACTGCACCAAATGCGGAACGTTTTACGGCCTTGACGCGGTCGTGAATTCAAAGGAGGTCGTGCCCAGATGCGAGAAATGCGGCGCGATAATCAAGCCCGACGTCGTGCTTTACGAGGAGGGGCTTGACGGCGGCGTTATCGAAGGCTCGGTGCGGGCTATCCGCAAGGCCGACACCATGATAATCGGCGGCACGTCGCTCAATGTCTATCCGGCCGCGGGGCTTATCCACGACTTTAAGGGCCACACCCTTATTCTGATAAACAAAAGCGCCACTCCCGCGGACTCGCGCGCCGACATTGTTATCCGCGAGCCGATAGGCGAGGTAATGGGCGAGGCCATGAAACTGATTTAAAAAGAGAAGAACCGCGCGGCGGTCTGAGATAAGACAATAATATCAAATTATAAGTCTGCCAAACAGCGTGAATAAAAACGGATAGAGAAATCTATGCTCTATCCGTTTTTCCATGCGAGCCGTTTTAAGGAGGTATCACCACAGACCTTAAAATCTGCTTTTTTGTGGTTTAATATGGGAAAATATATAAATTTGCAGCATATTTAAAATTGCATTTCAGCGCTCTCTGAAAGCGGCTTAATATTGTCAAGACTATCCCAAACGAAGGTTTTTATATAGACGTTTGTCAAATCAATACCTTCAAATAGCACTTCTTTATCAACAGGTTTTGAATATATTGATTTAAGTGTTTCATTCTCATCATAAACCGCCAGTATGACTTCTCCCTGCAAGCCTTCACAATTCAATGTTTTTACTGTTACACTGTTTTTGGTTATTTCACCAAACGATACTGTCGGGCAAGCTTCAACAACCGCTTGAATCTTTATGTCGTGATCCGGCATATATATTGTCGTAGTCACACTTGAAGCGTCCGCGAAAATATCCTCTCCGGTGTCAACAGCCCAGCCGATAAATTTATATCCGCTTGGAACATAAGCCGCAATCTCCGCGTTTTCTCCCGCGTGAAGTTCGCGATTAACCGCTGTCTGCTCCGTAAAATATCCTCTTTCAACGCTTGCCGTATATACCGCGCAATCATTCAGGGTGTCATATCCGGGAGCAATGCTAATGTTATTCTCGTCTGTCAGAGTATATGCGTCGGCACCCGAATTTGAGCCGCTGTCGGATGCGTTATATGTCAGACCGTCCGAAAGCTCGATATTATTGAAATAAACATTGCGCGTCGCGTTATTGTTATTGTCATATTCGGTAATACTTATATCCATATTTCCCATATCATTGCCAATATACGAAATTTTGTACTCATCATTTCCATACATATAAATGGTTTTTTTCTCACCATCCACAGCTATGGTTATATTCGCATTAGACCGACAATATGGGATATTATTAACCACCGATCCGACAATCACACCATCATTATCATATACATAGACATCAACCGGACATGAAACATCATATTTTTTCATCAAGCGCGCGTTTGATTCGTCAATGAGATGTGAATACTCATTATAAAGCGTCGGATTTTCATTTTCGAGCTGAAAAATCCAGAAAGTCTTTGTTTGTTCATGGAACTGCCAACATCCATCCTGAATACTATTTATTTGTTTTTGCAAATTTTCAGCTGTATCATCTCCAAATAAATCCAAAAGCGAACTCATCAAATTGCCGTCAACCGCGCCTACAAATCCATTTGCATAATCGCAGTCGGTATCAAGCATATTGAACATTATATCTACCATACTGTTGTAAACTTTGGCGGATTCGCTTGTAGGTGAATTTTGGAAATTACCCTTAACTTCATCATATATTGACATAAGCAACTCTTCTGTTTTTATCATTGCTATAACTTTACAATAATTTTCTTGTATAGAGTCAGCATTAAAGCATATCTGTGTGACATATTTTCCTGCCGTGTATGCTGCTTGAAACGCGAACGCAGCCGGATGAGTCACGCAAAATGTAGATTTTACGTCGCTCCATAATTTTTCAATACCATATTGCGCTACATTTTTACCAATCGCAAATGATGCATATGCTGTCATCTCTGCTGTAAATGCTTTTTCACCGGCATTCATTGTTGCAATACACTCAAATAGAGCGGTTTTCAAAGCCGGATTATCAGATGGACACTCATCATACATCATTCGCATTATTTGCTTCATTGAATCGCTTAAATCTCTAATATTTTTATACATTTCTATTGTTTCACAAAGAGATTCTATATCTTCCCCATACTTTATACCGGTATTTATGATTTTCGTTATATCTGCTGTAGCAGCCGCCGCACCATGCTCTTCCTTAAATGCATCGCTCAATTCTTTCTTGAAGGTCTCTAATTCAGCATCAGACATATGTGAGACTGCGTCGCGATCAATGACATCAAAATTATAAAGACTTTTCATTTTAGAAGTAACCGTGCTTGACAGATTAGTGGCCTGCTTTGTGATGTTGTTGTTTATATAATTCATCAATTTATAATCGACAGAACTTTCAAACAGATTCATAATAATCGCTTCATACATATCCTTTTCTTCAAATGCGTAATCAGCAATACTTGAAGGGCTGTCAAGCGTATTTAAAGTATCCATAACCATGCTCCACGCATCGGCAGCGGTACCCATACCGTTTTCTTGTCCCGCTTGGTAAACCTTTTGGGAGGGCGTATCCATGCCAATATATTTTTGCTCCATGATTTTGCCTAAATCGGAAGTTATAAGATAATTTGCACGATAAATATCAGGATCAAACCCGCTAATATCCGTCATAGCATTAAAGTGAATCACCACATGGAATATATCTCCCTCAAATACTTCGTGATTTGTGACTGCATTCCATTGAAGTTCACTTCCGCCGTAATATACATCTGTTAAAGAATTGCAATTAGAAAAAGCATTTCGATCTGTATCAACACTAATAGAAATAATACTTTTTGGCAATGTTATTGTTTTTAATGCAATACAATCAACAAATGTACGACCTTCTATATAGCCGACACCTTCCGGAATTGTAATATTTGTTAATGAGCCACAATTGTAAAAAGCCCACTCACCTATTGTTGCTACTCCCTTTGGTATCGTTATCTCAAGCAGACTTTTACAATCTTGAAATGCACTTTCACCTATGGCAACTACAGGCATATCATTTATTGTTGTCGGTATATTTACCGCCGTAACACTTTCATCACAGTCGGTAATAGTAACAGTATTGTTGCTAACCTCATATGTAAGATTTTCGTATGACAAAGCTTCGGCGCTTTCAGCTATGCCAGCGCTTTCGGCTATGCCGGAACCGGATATTGTCTCAGTGTTATTTAACCCTTCTTCGGCAAAAACATGAATAACAAAAAACAGATTTAGCACCGCAATTATTATTGCAATTGCAGCAATTAAATTCATAACTTTTTTCATAAAATTTTTCCTCCTATCTATCATAAAAAATGCGCGGTGTGAAATCACAGCCGCGCAAAATAATAAAAACGCAGCTTGATCTCTGTTGCGACACAGCTCATTCCAAACACGGATATGATACACCAAGTCTTGCGCTTTTACCAACGCAAAACCGTGTTTGAATTATTAAGCTATGTCGCAAATTAAATATACCACACCTCGAAAAAAATAGCAAGTATTTTTTATAAAATAAAAAGTGTGCGGTCACAAACGGAACCACACACGAAAAATGCTTAGCTCCGATTGCTGCCACACAAATTCTCAATTGTTTACAAATACGTGAAAATAGAGCGTGCGTTTTTGCCGATAAAACGTAAAAACATGTTTTGCGAACATCATATTTAATTTACTACTATATTATTTCTAAAAGATCAATAAAAAATATTAAAAATAAATCGGAATTTGGAATAAACTTCCGATTTTTACAATATTCACGGCGGGTGGTGGATCAGTAAAAATGCGCAAGTGTGTACGCATTTACTGTGCTTGCTATTCCCTCAAAATGGCAGTAACAGTAGGTCTGTTCACGCTGTCATTATTACAAAAGACGAAACAACGGCATAGCCAAAACTATGCCGCTGCAAAAATTTAAAACTTTACCGTTTTATGGGAACGCGTCGCGCGGGCGGCCTTTTTTGTTGTCAGAAATAACCAAAAATGAGCAGATGTGTTTGGATAGTATCTACAAAATTGATTGTTTATGACTGAAAATGCATATTTTTTGAAAAATAATGATTGACAATGACTGAAAATGATGATATTATTATATTGAGGTTAAAAGAGAGCAAAATTTTTCAAAAACAGACTTAAATTTATTATTCGGGTATAAAATAATATATCGGGGGTGAGAGGATGCTGACGCAGGACAGACAGGACAGGATCGTCGAGTATCTGGACGAGATGAACTCGGCGGCGGTGAGCGATCTGGCGGTAATGCTGGACGCGTCGGAGTCCACGGTGCGCAGGGACCTGACGGCTCTTGACAGGATGGGGCGGCTGCGCAAGGTCCACGGCGGCGCGACCGCGGTCAGGAGCAGAAGCGCCGTGTTTGAGCACGACGTTCTGACCAAGTCCACAATGAATATTGAGGAAAAGCAGAAAATCGGCAGAGCGGCCGCGGCGCTGATCACAAATGACGATTTTGTGTTTATCGACGCGGGAACCACGACTTCGGCGATGATCGACCATATAACGGGCGGCGTCCGCGCGACCTTTGTGACAAACGGAATTGTTCACGCGAAGAAGCTCATTCAGAAGGGCTTTCGGGCGTACATCGTCGGGGGCCAGATAAGGCTCAACACCGAGGCGGTGGTCGGCACCGAGGCGGTCGGGAACCTCAGGAAATACAACTTTACCAAGACGTTTATCGGAGTCAACGGCATTTCGGAGGAGAGCGGCTACACCACGCCGGACGCGGAGGAGGCGGCGATCAAGGCGGAGGCCATGAAACGCGGACGCAGGAACTATGTTCTGGCGGACCACACAAAGTTTGACACGGTTTGCTCGGTGACATTCGCGGAACTCGGCGACGGCATAATAATCACGGACGAGGCCGCCAAAAATAAATTCAGAAAACACACGATAATAAAGGAGGCAGAGGCATGATCTACACAGTGACATTTAATCCCGCCATAGACTACGTTATCCACTTGCACGCGCTGAACTTCGGCGAGGTCAACCGCAGCGAGCGCGAGGAGGTTTTCTACGGCGGAAAGGGCATCAACGTTTCAACAGTGCTGAAAAATCTCGGTATGGACAGCGTGGCTCTGGGCTTTATCGCGGGCTTCACGGGAAAGGCCATTGAGTCGCATTTAAACGGTATAGGAATAGCGACGGATTTTATAGACCTCGGCAGTGGATTTACGCGGGTCAATGTTAAGATCAAGGCGCGGGTGGAGACCGACATCAACGGTCAGGGCCCGGATATAGACGAAAAGGCGACAGACGAGCTTTTCGGAAAGCTCGACAAGCTCAGAAGCGGCGATTACCTTATTCTCGCCGGAAGCATACCCGCCGCCATGCCGGACGACATTTACGAGAGGATCATGGAGCGGCTCGACGGCCGCGGCGTTAACATTGTGGTCGACGCGACAAGGGACCTGCTGCTGAACGTTTTGAGATACAAGCCGTTTTTGATCAAGCCCAACAATTTTGAGTTGGGCGAAATGTTTGACAAAAAGCTCACCACGCTCAGCGAGATCGTGGAGCACGCGAAAAAGCTGCGCGAGATGGGCGCGCGCAATGTGCTGGTTTCAATGGCGGGCGACGGTGCGGCGCTGGTTTCCGAGACGAACGAGGTGGTCCGCATGGGCGTTCCCGAGGGCAGGGTTTTAAACTCGGTCGGCGCCGGAGACTCGATGGTGGCCGGATTTATTCTCGGCTACATCAGGTCGGGCAATTACCTTGAGGCCATAAAGCTCGGAACCGCCTGCGGCAGCGCCACGGCGTTCTCGCCGGGACTCGCGGAAAAGGATCTGGTAGAAAAATTATATAAAACGCTTTAAGTTTTAAATTTATAAAAAGGAGTGGTAATTGTGAAGGTTATTGATTTGCTGAAGGAAAACGCGATAACTCTGAATATGGCTCCGTCGTCCAAGGAGGAGCTGTATTCCAAGCTTATCGACATGCACTGCGCTGTCGGCAATGTCAGTGACAAAGAGGCTTTTAAGCGTGACATCGCCAAGCGCGAGGAGGAAGGCCCCACGGCCATAGGAGACGGCGTGGCTATCCCCCACGCGAAAAGCGAGGCTGTGGCAAAGCCCGGTTTGGCGGCGGTTACGGTTCCGGGCGGGATCGACCTTGACGCCATGGACGGAGCGCCCTCGAACCTTGTGTTTATGATCGCGGCGCCCAAGCAGGGCGGAGACATGCATCTTGAGGTGCTGTCGCGGCTGACGGTCATGCTGATGGACGAGGGCTTCAGGAAGAAGCTGCTCGACTCAAAGAGCCCCAAGGAGTTTTTGAAGCACATCGACGAAAAAGAGATCGAAAAGTACGGCGCGGAGGACGCCGCGGCGGCTCCGCAGCAAAAACCCGAAGCGCAGCCTCAGGAGGCGCAGCCCCAAAAGAAGGTCAAGATCGTGGCGGTCACGGCATGTCCGACGGGTATCGCGCACACGTTTATGGCTGCCGAGGCTCTTGAGCAGAAGGCGGCCGAGCTCGGCTATGAGATAAAGGTCGAGACCAACGGCAGCGGCGGCGCGAAGAACGTGCTTACCGCCAAGGAGATAGCCGAGGCGGACGGCGTTATTATCGCCGCCGACAAGAATGTTGAGATGGCGAGATTTGACGGCAAAAAAATGGTCCAGACCAAGGTTTCGGACGGTATCCACAAGCCCGGCGAGCTGATCGAGAAGATCGCGAGCGGAAACGCGGGCGTTTACTCGCACAAGGGCGGAGCGGCATCCGAGTCGACCGAAGAGGGCGGCGACGGAATAGGCCACTCGATCTACAAGCACCTGATGAATGGCGTTTCGCACATGCTGCCCTTCGTTGTAGGCGGCGGAATACTTATAGCTTTGGCGTTCCTGTTTGACGACTATGAGATCAACCCCGCGGGCTTTGGCACCAACACGCCCTTCGCAGCGTTCTTCAAGACGATCGGCGACACGGCGTTCGGATTTATGCTCCCCATTCTGGCGGGATTTATCGCGATGAGCATAGCGGACAGACCAGGCCTCGCGGTCGGCTTTGTCGGCGGCGCCATGGCGGTCGCGGGAACCACGTTCGCCTCGCTTGTTAATCCCGACGCCAACGTTGTATCGGCGGGATTTCTGGGCGCTCTGTTCGCGGGCTTCGTCGGCGGATATATCACGCTGGGCCTTGAGAAGGCATGCTCAAAGCTGCCCGACGCCCTTGAGGGAATTAAGCCCGTGCTTATCTATCCCCTGATCGGAATACTGCTCATGGGACTGGTTATGTTCCTGTTCAACCCGATCATCGGCGCACTCAACACGGCGCTCAACAACGGCCTTAAGGCAATGAGCGGCGCGAGCAAGATACTCTTGGGCATAGTTCTTGGCGGAATGATGTCGATCGACATGGGCGGCCCCTTCAACAAGGCGGCGTATGTGTTCGGCACCGCGGCTATCGCCGAGGGCAACTACGACATAATGGCGGCCGTTATGGTCGGAGGAATGGTTCCTCCGCTGGCGATCGCTCTGTGCACCACGTTCTTTAAGAACAGGTTCACGCCCAGCGAGAGAAAGTCGGGCGTTGTGAACTACATCATGGGTCTGTGCTTTATCAGCGAGGGCGCGATCCCTTACGCGGCGTCGGATCCTCTGCGCGTTATCCCCTCGTGTATCGTGGGCAGCGCGGTGTCCGGAGCGCTTTCAATGGCGTTCGGCTGCACGCTTATGGCACCTCATGGCGGAATATTCGTGTTCCCGGTTGTGGGCAACGTTCTGGGCTACCTTATCGCTCTGGTTGTCGGCTCGGTTGTCGGCGCGCTGATGCTTGCGCTGCTTAAAAAGCCTTTGGGCGATAAGGCCGGACTTAAGAAATAAAAATATAAATATTATAAAAAGGAGAGAAAAATTATGACATCAAAGAAAGTTACCGTAACAAATCCCGAGGGACTGCACATGCGCCCGGCGGGCGTGTTCACAAAGGCCATGTCGGCTTTTGAGTCGAGCGTCAACATCAAATTTAACGGTCAGAACTACAACGGCAAGAGCATTATGAACGTGCTGGCCGCCGGAATTAAGTGCGGCAGCGATATTGAGATCGAGTGCGACGGCGCCGACGAGCAGGCCGCGCTTGACAAAGCGGTCGAGATAGTTCAGACCGCGGAGTAGGTGGCGTTATGTATAAGGGAATTGCCGGCTCCGACGGCATAGGCATCGGAAACGCCGCGCTGATCAAGGAGCAGGAGATAAAATACGAACAGAATTCCGCATTGAGCGCGGAGGAGGAAACCGCCAGATTTGACGCGGCAGTGGATGAGCTGATTAAAAAAACCGACGCCATGGCGGAAGAAATGCGCGCGAATGTGGGCGAGAAAGAGGCCGAGATCTTAATGGGCCATTCCCTGATGCTCAGCGATCCCGCGATGACCGACGAGGTTCGCGGGATCATAGCGGGCGGACTTACCTCCGAGGCGGCGGCTGAACAGGTTTTCGAGACGTTCGCCGCCATGTTCGAGGCCACGGGCGACGAGCTGACCATGCAGAGGGCGGCTGATCTGAGAGACGTTAAGAGCGGAATTATCAAGACTCTGCAGGGAGTTCGGGATGTTGACATCAAATCTCTGCCGAAGGGCAGCGTCATTGTGGTGAATGACCTGACCCCGTCCATGACGGCGGGAATAAACAAAGACAACATTGCGGGAATTGTGACCGAGACCGGAGGACGCACATCCCACTCGGCGATATTGGCGAGGGCATTGGAGATCCCGGCGGTGCTCAGCGTCGAGGGCGTGACCGGCATGATCGCGGACGGAAGTAGAATCATTGTTGACGGAACGCGCGGCGAGGTTATCACGGGGCCCGACGAAAAGACCGAGGCGGAGTACGCGGAAAAGAAGGCCGAGTTTGACAAGTGCAGAAAGGAGCTTGAAAAGCTGATCGGAAAGCCGACCGTGACCGCCGACGGAACCAAGGTCGAGCTGGTGTGCAACATAGGAAAGCCCGACGACTGCGCCGCCGTTCTCGAAAAGGACGGCGAGGGCGTGGGACTGTTCAGAACCGAGTTTTTGTATATGGACACGGATGAAAAGCCCGGCGAGGAGCAGCAGTTCGAGGCTTACAGAAAGGCGGCAATGACGCTGAAGGGCAAGCCGGTCATCATAAGGACCCTCGATGTGGGCGGAGACAAGGACATTCCATATCTCGGCCTTGAGAAGGAGGAAAATCCGTTTATGGGCTTCCGCGCGGTGAGATACTGTCTTGAGAACAAGGAGCTCTACCGCGATCAACTCAGAGCGCTGCTCAGGGCGTCGGCCTTCGGGGACATAAAAATCATGGTCCCGCTGGTGACATGCGTTGAGGAGGTGCGGCAGGCGAAGGCGCTTATAAAAGAGATCATGGCCGAGCTTGACCGCGAGGGTGTTGAGTATAACAAGGATATAAAAATCGGCATAATGGCCGAGACTCCGGCGGCGGCCGCGATTGCGGACCTGCTGGCCGAGGAAGCCGACTTCTTCAGCATAGGAACCAACGATCTGACCGGCTACACAATGGCCGTTGACAGGGGCAACGCTAAGGTTGCTTATCTCTATTCTGCTTATCAGCCTGCGGTGCTGAGGAACATAAAGCGGATAATCGAGTGCGGAAAGCAAAAGGGCATCATGGTTGGAATGTGCGGCGAGGCTGCCGCGGATCCGCTGCTGATACCGCTGCTGATCTCGTTCGGACTTGACGAGTTCAGCGTCAGCCCGACGTCCGTGCTTGCCACGAGAGATATAATAGGCAAGTGGAGCAAGGCCGAGGCCGACAAGGTCGCCGAAGAGGCGATGAACTGCGCGACCGAGAGCGAGGTAAAAGCCCTGCTTGAGGCGAGAAGGAAATAGGCTCAAAACTAAAAGGCACGTCACGATCAGCGTGACGCGCCTTTTTGACGCGGGCGAAACTGCGCCTTTGGTAGCAGACTTCGCGCTATGAAATATCGCGCCGCGCCGCGATGACTCCGCCCGTTATCGTGAAAAAAGCAGTGTATAAAACGCAAATCAATATAAATTGGCCGCAGCCGCTTTGCGCGAGCTCCTGCGGAGCGTTGGCGTTCATGCCGTAGGACATCAGTGAATACGGCCATATGTGGCCCATATTTTTCGCGAGGAACACAAGCCCCGACAGGCCGCCCGCGAACGATATTCCAACGGGCAGCGCGAAGCTTTTCACGTTCATCGAGATCAGAATTTGTATCGAGACAGTGACCATGCCTCCGAGCGTTCCGAACGCGCACCACCGTGCGACCGTGAGCCACGGCGGGTTTGTGAGGCCCGCGATATATCCGCTTATCACGAACAGCGCGCATATCCATATCATGCTGAAAAGCAGCATCAGCGTGGCGGTTATCAGCTTGGCGGAAAATACCGACGAGCGGCGCGCGGGAATAGTGAAAACCTTGTTCCAGTTATTGTTCATATGTTCCGACCGCATTATATACGCGCAGTAAATGCCGAGCGTTATCGGCAGAAAGAAATAATCGGTAAACAGCGTGTGCTGCGTCCACAGACTCAGCCATTCGCGCGTTAAAACCTCCTTCTGATACAGATAATTCGCCGTTCCCAAAGCCGCGGGGATGATCGGCATGATCAAAAACGCGAGCCACACGGGCGAGCGTTTGAGCTTCATTCGCTCCGCGTTCAATAATTTCAGCAGCATAATTTAAAGCTCCTTTCTCTTGAATATTTCGCGCCCGATTATGTAAATCGCGGCGCATATGAAGATCAGCGCGGCAAAAAATTTCCAATCAACGCCGATTACGTCAAAATGCGCGAGTTTATAGCGGTCGTCTTTTGACCAGTCAAACAGGCCGACAAAGCTCAGCGCGCCGTAATATCCCCAGATAAGCGACCCGCGGAGCCACGGGAGCTGCGGCAGGAACATCGAAAACGTCCCGAAAAACGTGCCTATCGCTCCCGTGAAGAATGTGACCGCCTGATTTTTAAAGCAGAGCGACAGCGTGTGCTGAAAAATATACACCGCGATCGTCGGCGCGGCCGTAAGCAGCAGATACAAAAGATACAGCCTTATCGGCGGGCCGCCTTCAAAGCCAGCGATATAGCCGAACGCGATCGTCATTCCCCAGCTTAAACCTACGCAGAACATCATGATCGCGAGACCGTATAAAAGCTTCGCGTCGTAGATCTGCCCGCGCTTTTCGGTGACGGCAAGCTGCTTGAGCATCGCGCCTTTGTGCTCAATGTCGCACAGGCGCGACGATACGATTATCGAGAGCAGCGGCATAAAGATCGAATTTATAAGCGGAAGCTCGTATAAGTTCGCCATCCAGCCGAGCCGCAGCAGGTCGGCGCTTCGGTGGCGCGGATAGATCCACGCGAGCATTGCCGCGGTTATGACGAGCGCGGTCACAAACACATAGCGGCGGCGCGTTTTCATAAACTCGCACTTTAAAAGCTTTATCATAGGCTTCGCTCCCTTTCTGTGAGATCGAGGAATATTTCCTCAAGCGATTTTGTCTCGTCCACGCGGTGCAGATCGTCGAGCGCGCCCTGATACATCATTCTGCCGTTTGAGATAATGCCGACGTCCTCGGCTGTTTGGTCGATCTCCGAGAGCAGGTGGCTTGACACGATCACGGTCATGCCGTACTCCTTTGGCAGAGATTTGATAAGCCCGCGCATTTCCTGTATTCCCGACGGGTCAAGCCCGTTTGTGGGCTCGTCGAGGATAAGCAGTTTAGGGAACGAAAGGAGCGCGCCCGCGAGGCCGAGCCGCTGCTTCATGCCGAGCGAGTAGGCCGACGCTTTTTTGCCGCGCTGATTTTCGAGCCTGACGATTCGCAGCACCTTGTCGATATTCCTTTTCGGCACGCCTAAGAGCGTTTGCAGGATTTTCAGGTTTTCCTCGCCTGTCAGGTGGCCGTAAAACGACGGCGACTCGATAAGCGAACCTATACCGCGCAAAATTTCTATGCGGTTTTCCGCGTTCATGCGCCGCCCCATTATCTCGATCTCGCCCGCGGTCGGGCGGACAAGGCTCAGCAGCATTTTGAGCGTCGTCGTTTTTCCCGCGCCGTTAGGCCCGAGAAAGCCGTATATCCGCCCCTCTTTAACGCTCATGTTGAGGCCGCTGACTGCCGCCGCGCCTTTGTAGCGCTTTGTGAGATTTGTTGTTTTTACGATTTCGTTCATAACAGTTCCCCTTTCTATTTCGGAATGATTTAATGTTAACACGCAAATCTAAAATAAAAATAAACATTATCTAAAATATTTATAAATTCGGTTTGAAATATGGTTTTTTATGTGGTACAATAGATTTGCGTCGGTTTGGCGGAAAAATGAATGTGCCCGAACGATTGAATTTATACGAGGTGGTGAAGAAGTATGTCAAAGCTAAATTATACTAAGCCGCATTATTGCCCTGTATATAAAAAGGTGATTTATATTGACTTATGTTATGACTCCTTAATGGCGCTTAGCGGAAGTTTTAAGACATCTTCCGTAAAGGAGCTGCAAGATGTTAATGATATTGATAATGCCAAATTGATTTGTAAAAAATGCAAATACAGTGATTTATAATAATTCCCCGATTGATCGAATACACCGTGACTATGTGAGGCGGAATGCTGAAAAATAATTTTGGTGAAATAGTCAAAAGAGCAATAGGGAATATTTTCGATTGTTGTACTCATGTTGTAGGGCGGCATGCCCACATGCCGCCGGCTAAGAGGGGAAATGAACCAATGAGAACCCCTCTCCGTCTTTCCGCCTTTGGCGGAAATCCACCTCCCCCGAGGGGGATGCAAACGAGCGGCCGGATGTGGGCATCCGGCCCTACGAACGTAGTGATTAGCAATTAGCGAATAGGGATTAGGGAGTCCCCTCTCAGTCGCCTTCGGCGACAGCTCTCCCTAAAGGGAGAGCCAAACGGGCGGATAATATCCGCTCCTACAAGTAGGAAAAATATGAAACTTGGCACGAAGCATCAGGTGCTTCCTGCACTTTATATGGAGGAATAGAGATGTCATTTATACTTAATCATCCATGTTCAATGTGTAAAAACGCAATCCCGATCTCAGGCAGTTACGGTATGCCGAGATGCAAGGCTTTTCCCGACGAGATACCTTTAAAGTTTTTTGAGAGTGATATTGATGTAAGGCAGCTCAAAGAGTGTAATAACGGATATAAATATGAGTATGACGGTTCACCGAAATTGTAAGAGAATAAGCACTCGGAAGTAGTCGCTCCACCATACGGAGAATGACGAAAACACGGGATTTTAATAAAAATATCAGCACATCTTCGGGTGTGCTTTTATTATGTCTGAAATATGCAAAGAGTTGGGAACCCCCTCTCAGTCGCCTTCGGCGACAGCTCCCCCCCAAGGGGCGAGGCAAGCGGGCGGCAATCTGCCGCCTATCCTATTCGCTAATCACTAATCACTATGTTAGCCCCTCTCCGTCTTTCCGCCGTACGGCGGAAATCCACCTCTCCCCAAAGGGAGAGCCAAACGGGCGGATAATATCCGCCCCTACATGGTGTTTTGCATACTTTGGTGTAGGGCGGCATGCCCACATGCCGCCGGCCGGATGTGGGCATCCGGCCCTACGAACGTAGTGATTAGCAATTAGCGAATAGGGATTAGGGAGTCCCTCTCCGTCTTTCCCCCTTTGGCGGAAATCCACCTCTAAGGAAGCGTTTGGTCAAAATCGCAAGCGATTTTGAAAGGTCGCTTTGAACCCGCACACTCCGCGCGCTGATTATCCCCAAGGGGCGAGGCTTACACCTCATCAGTCAGCTTCGCTGACAGCTTCCCCTCAAGGGGAAGCCAAACGGGCGGATGATATCCGCCCCTACGAATTATGGGGAGAGGCAAACGGGCGGGCCTAGTTCCTAGGTCCTATTCCCTAGTCCCTACGTTGTCAGCCCTCGGCACGTTTTTCTTACTATAATTAAATTGTGGCGGGAAGCCGCCGCGAAATTATTTTTTAAGAAAGGAGCATAATTATGCTTGGATTTGGTAACAGACGACAGACGCCCGAGGACGAGAGGTATGCGCGCTCTTATCCGCCGCGTCAGTCCGCGGAGCAGGCCTATCCGCAGGAAGGTGGCGCGGGATACGCTTACCGTCCGCAGGCCGCGCAGGGCGGGGCGCCCGCGCAGGGAATGCAAGTGCCCGCGCAGGCCGCGCAGACGGCGCGCATGTCTCAGCAGGGCCCGTCCGATCCGGAGCTCGCCGCTTATATCGACAGACGCGCCGCCGAGATCGACGCGCAGGTCAGAGAGTTCTCACTCAAAAACCCAGACTTTGACATCAGGCGCGAGCTGCGGAACCCCAAGTTCTGCAATTATCTTTGGGGCAACGGGCTCAGCGTTGAGGACGCGTATTATCTCACTCACCGCGGTGAGACGGAGGAAAGGGCCGCGCGGCCCGCGCCCGAGAAGAGAATTGCCGAAAACGGAACGTCAAAGCCCGGCGGCAGCGGCGTGGTGAAAAAGAACCCCGAGGATATGAGCGACGAAGAGGTCGACGATATTATCAGACGCGTCCGCAAGGGCGAGAAGATCTCGTTTTAGGACGGATAGGTCCGGCCAATCAAAAATTTTTACGGAGGTATTTTTATGAGTATTAATTACAACACCCAGACAACGACCACCAACCGCGTGGGAAACAACGTCACTCCCGAGATGAAGGCGTATTACGACAGACAGATGATCCGCTTCGCGAGCCCCAAGCTGGTTCACGCGCAGTTCGGACAGAGCAAGCCCATTCCCAAGGGCTCGGGCAAGACGATCGAGTTCCGCCGCTTCAGCCCGCTGCCCAAGGCGATGAAGCCGCTGACCGAGGGCGTTACTCCCAAGGGCAATCAGCTCAACGTCACCACGGTCGAGTCGACCGTCGATCAGTACGGCGACTATGTGACTCTGTCCGACATGCTGACGCTCTCGGCGATCGACAACGTTATTGTCGAGACCCAGAACGTGCTTGGAGATCAGGCGGGCAGGACGCTCGACACTGTTATCCGCGAGAAGATCAACGCGGGCACCAACGTTCAGTACGGCGACGGCAAGGCCGACAGAAACGTGCTTGTCGGCGGCCAGGCGAGCGGCAACGACTATCTCAGCGTGGCCGCGGTCAAGAGAGCGGTCGCAACGCTCAAGCGCAACAACGCCCAGCCTATCAAGGACGGCTGCTATGTGGCGATCATTCATCCCGACGTGGCGAACGATCTTACCAACGATCCCGAATGGAAGGCCGTTAAGCAGAACGTTGACCCAAAGGATTGGTACAACGGCACGATCGGCAAGATCCACGGAGTTGTTTTCGTGGAGTCGACCGAGGCGAAGGTTTTCAGAGCCGAGCCGCTGCGCAAGATGGCGAACATCACGATCGGCGACCCCGAGTCTCTGACGGTCGGCGCAGTGTCGGGCAAGGTCATCACCGTGAGAGAAGAAATAGCCTCGGGCGACGCGACGGCGCTCAGCGGCAGAACCATTCAGATAAACGGCTTTGACTACACGATAGCCTCGGCGACAGCCGGCGATCCCGGAGCGGCAAAGATCACCGTCAGCGAGACTCTGAGCCCCACCGTGGTTCCCGGTTCGATCATCTATCCCGCGGGTGCGGGCAAGGACGGCAGGGACATCTACTCCACGCTGTTCATCGGTCAGAACGCCTACGGCGTCACCAACATCACGGGCGGCGGCCTTGAGACGATCATCAAGCAAAAGGGCAGCGCCGGCACGGGCGATCCTCTCGATCAGAGAAGCACCGTCGGCTGGAAGGCGACGCAGACCGCGGAGATCCTTTCGCCCGAGTTCATGGTGAGAGTCGAGACGACTTGCAGCTATTAATAAGGAGGCGGCGAAAATGGCAATGACAAAAAAACAGAAGCAGGAAGCGGAGCTTGAGGCGTTCTATAACGAGTCCGTTCCGGTGATGCTGGTCAAGGACAACTGGAAACACAAAGACGATCTCACCGTTACGGTCAACGGGGTCAACTATCAGATCAAGCGCGGCGAGAGCGTCATGGTCCCCCGCAAGGTCGCGCTGGCTGTGGAGCGCGCCGACAAGCAGGCGGCGGCCGCCGAAAAATATATCGACAGCCTCAAAGAGGCGTAGGGTGGTGAGGCGGTTTGAAACTTTTAAAGGCGATCGAGGCGGCCGACGCCCTGAGCCCGAACAGCTTTGAGCTTGAGGAAAAGCTCGGCTGGTGCAATGAGGTGTCGCTGTCGCTGCGCCGTCATGTGAAAAAGCGCTATGAGATCATGGAGACCCGCGTCACCTGCCGAGGGGAGCTTGAGATGCCTCCCGAAATTCCGATCGACAGAGTCGAGGCGGCATACCTCAACGGAAGGTTTTTGACCCGCGCCGATCTGCGCAGCCTGCCGTTCATGGCGGGAGCCGAGCTTTGGAGGCGTTACGGAGTGTCGTTCGTCAATCCGAGGACGTTGAGGCTCGTTTATCTGACCATGCCCGAGGAGGTCGAGAACATTTGCGTCGAGGGCGAGTTCAACGTCAGCGAGAGCAAGATCGAGGGCTTTATGCTGCCTTTTAAGAAGGGCGACGAGATCGTGTGCGAGATGCCCGACGATCCGGAGTTCGAGCCGGCGCGGACGTATGTCTATGACAACGACGGCGAAAACCTTTGGCTCACAGACGATATTTTTAAGCCGGAGACCGGCGCGAAGCTTGTGATAAAGCGGGTGATATGCGACGAGACCGAGGTCGAGGCCCCCTATGACCGCATGTATGTCGAGTATCTGCTGGCGAAGATCGCGCTGTATCAGCACGACTACGACACCTATTCGAGCCACATGATACAGTATAACAATATTTATGACGAGTGCAAAAGAGACTACAAAACGCGGAATCCGCTTAACGATCTGGCGCGTTTTAAAAATTACTGGTAGGAGGGATGAGCAGTGTATTTGCCTGCGGCGGCTCAAAAGAGCAAAAATAAAAAGGTCGATATCCTGAGTTTTTTCGGATACGACCAAAGAAACAAAATTGATGACAGAGAGCTTGGAGAGATGCTCAATATGTCGTCCGACGCGGCACCGTGTCTCGCGCCCAGAAAGCCGCGGCGGCACATCGCTTCCGCGGAGGGTATAACCGCAATCACTCTTCCGGAATATTCGCCGGGCGGTCTTGACTCGTTTACCGGGGTCGCGGGGAGGCGGTTCTGGTACAAGGGAAAGGTTGTTCCGGGCGCGGATCTGACGGACGGCGAAAAGTCGATCGTTGACTTTGGCGGAAGCATATGCATTTTCCCCGACAAGATGTACTATCGCTATCTGCCCGACCCCGATACCGGAGAGGTCAGAAATGAGCTCAGACCGATGGCGAGAAGCGTCACGATCACGGACCCCGCGCTCAACACATATTATGACGAGATCGGCGGTATATACAGAGCCTCGATCCGCAAGACCGGCGCGGACTTTGACAAGGTGTTCAAGGCCGGAGACAGCATTGTGATCTCGGGCGCAAGCATGGAGAGCAACAACACCTTTGTGGCGGACAGCAGAAAGAAGTTTGCCTCGGACACCGCTATCGTCAGCGTGGTCATAAAGGAAGTTGAGAGCGACGAGATCTCGCTGCTGATGCACAACAAAAGCGGCGGATACGCGTTCTTTGACAGCTGCGTGAACAGAGGGCCGCTTAAGATCGAGACCTATATCCCCGACATTTCCTGCGCCTGCGTTCACAACAACCGCTTGTTCGGCGCGTCGGAAAACGGCGAGTATATCTATGCCTCAAAGCTTGGCGACTGCTTTAACTTCACGTCCTTCCAGGGGCTTGGTGACGACAGCTGGTACAGCGAGGTCGGCACGCCCGGCGGGTTCACCGCGATTGTGAGCTACCGCTCGGCTGTGGTCGCGTTCAAGCGGGACTATATCCACCATATTTACGGCGACTCGCCGAAAAATTTCTCGATCCCCAAACAGACCTTGAGCGGCGCTCTTGATGGCAAGAGCGTCGCCGAGGTGGGCGGCGTGCTGTATTACATGGCGGCCGACGGGTTTTACGAGTACAGCGGCGGCGAGCCGGAAAGGATAAGCGCCCCGATAAAAACGATTTTCAAGTCCTGCAAAAGCGGCACGGACGGGCGGAGCTATTTCGCATGCGCGACGGATCGGAACGGGAAGTCCTCGCTGCTCGTGTATAATCCGAAGCTCAATCTCTGGCACCGAGAGGACGATACGAGGTTTGTGGACTTTGTCCGCCAAGGCGAGCGGCTGTACGGAGTGACGGAGACCGATATGTATATGCTCGGCGACGACGAGAACGAGAGCGGAGAAGTAATAAGATGGTGCGTGGTATCCAAAAAATTCACTCTTGACGATTTTGACTTCAAGAGTGTTAACGCCGTCTGCATCCGCCTCGAGACCGGTTCCGAGACGCACATAAGGGTCAGCTTCGCCGCAGATGATGACGATTTCAGGCTTTGCGGCGAGATCGAGAGCGAGGGCAAAGGCTTTCTCGTTCACCGCGTTCCGGTGCGCCTCAAAAAATGCGACAGCTTCCGCGTGATGCTTGAGGGCGAGGGCGAGGCGGTGGTCCACGATATTGAAATGATAACCTATACGGGAGGAAGAACGAATGTCAAACATATCAGATAAAACAAAAAACAGCCGCGTGCAGGTTGACGTTCCGCGCCGTCCCGACGGCATGGTGGGCGTTCGCGCCACTCTGAGGAACATGGGCATCGACAACAGCCTTATCGGCTACAACGAGGCGAACAAGACTGTCACTCTGGGCGGCCGCGAGCTTATGAAGCCGCAGTATATCAACGAGCAGGCGGGAATTTCGTACTCTATGCCCGCAGATATTCAGAGGAGCGTGGCGAATTTTTACTCAAACACAAACAACCCGGTGGTCAGGGTCTCGGACGCGTACGGCAATTACGCCGGCAGATACGGCCTTTCGGCCGACGCGCTGGGCTACTCAAACGGCGTTGTCACAGTGGGAGGAAGGCCGATAGACACGCTTTATATCGACGACGACGGCAAGGCGTGGGCGTTCAGAAACGACGTTGAGGCGGCGGCCGAGGAATACGCCCGCTCGCTGGGCGTTCGGTCGCCCAACGAGATTTTGGAGGAGTATAACAACGAGTATTTGCCGCAAATCGAAAGTCTCAGCCGCTCGATCATGAACCGGGACGAGTTTTCATACGACCCCGGGAGCGATCCGGTCTATCAGGCGTATCGGGAGCAGTATCTTTTGAACGCCGACCGCGCCGCGCGCGACACGATGGCGGATTACGCGGGCCTGACAGGAGGCTACGCGAACTCGTCGGCCGTCACCGCGGCGGCGCTCACACAGCAGTATTATATGAGTCAGCTTTCCTCGATGATACCGCAGCTCGCCGCGGACGCTTACGAGAGATATTCGAGCGACATAGACCGCGACACCGAGATGCTCGGCAGCATGATCGATCTTTACGACAAGGCCTACGGCAACACGTACTCGGCGAACAACAAGGCGATAAGCTACGCGAACTCGTCGCTCTCGAGCAACGCCGCGAGGGACGAGAGGGCCTATGAGCGGGCCTGGGACGAACTGCTGAAAAATCAGGAATACGACTGGACGGAAAGGCTGAACAGTCAGGACTACAACTGGACCGAGAGGCAGAACAGTCAGGACTACAACTGGACGGACGTGCTTAACGGACAGAAGTCGCGGTCGAACGAGCTTGACATAGAGAACTCGGCGGTCGAGAACCTGATGCAGAGCATTTACGCGAGCTATTACGAGAGTCTGCTGCGCGCGCAGCTTGAGGGCGACAGACTGAACAACCGTCTGACGCAGGAACGGATAAACCGGCTTATTCTTCAGAACATGCCGGGATTGTAACAAAAAACATCACCCGCCGATTTAAAAGGCGGGTGATATTTTATTTTATATATTGACAATTTTTCATAAGGCAATTATAATTGTGTGTATTACAGCGTTTGAAACAATTCGCTTGGAAGGTGAGATATATGCGGGTGGCTGTTTGCGACGATGAAAAGGCATGGGTCAAGGCGATCGAGGAGCATTTGATCAGATTTTCCGAGGAACAGCGGATCGATATTGATACAGAAACATTTTATTCCGGAGAGCAGCTTGTCGGACATTACAAGAGCGGCGGGGACCCTTTTGACGTCTTGATACTTGATATCGAGCTTGAGGGGCTGTCGGGGATAGAGACTGCAATGAGCATCCGCGGGCAGGATGAGAGCGTCAATATATTTTTTATGACGTCGCACAGGAAGTATGTTTATGACTGCTTTAAGCCGATGCCGGTAAACTTCTGGGTAAAGCCGGTCGGATATGAGACGCTGCGCGACGATCTCGCCGAGGTCGCGGAAAGGCTCAAAAGCGGCAGATCCGAGCTTGTCATAAAAAACGGAAGCGGATACATAAAGATTGAGTACCGCAGCATTAACTTCCTGACAAGCAGCGCGAAAAAAATAATATTCCATACCGAGGACGGGGATTTTGAGACATACGGCGCGATGAAGAGCGTGATCGAAAAAATCGGGCCGCACGGATTTTCGTCGCCGCATAAGTCGTATTGCGTTAATCTTGACAAGGTCAGGAGCATAAACGGCAATGATCTGATCATGAAAAACGGTGACGTTATACCTGTCAGCAAGTCGAGGAAGCAAAGGTTTAAAAAGGATTTTCTGGAATATGTGAGCGGAGAGAGATATGATATATACGGTGATTAACATTGCCACAGTGATATGTGAGATAATAATTATATTTATGTTTTTCGATTCCGTGCTGAGCGAGCCGAAAGGCGGGCCGCTCCTGCGCGTTGTTATCGGGCTGGCGTTCAGCGTCCTCACGTTTTTGTACAACTCGTTTATCTCAAATCATGTGGCATCGTTTGTTATCATGATACTTCTGACGTTTATGTGCTCCGCCGCGTACAAGGACAGCGTGCTCAAAAAGTTTCTGATGTCGCTGATGTATATGATTTTTATAGCCATGGCCAATTTTATTTATATTCTGGTCTTAATGCCGTTTGGCGTTTCGATCGATGAATTGATGAATGACAAAAGCGTTTACAATAATGCCGGTCTTGTTATCGTCATGACGGTATTGATTATATTTGTTAAGACGGCGGGACTGTTTTTCGGCAAAACAAAGGCGAAGGTGTATTTGAATTACTGGATCCCGCTTCTTACCATTCCGATAGTAAATATCATTTTTATACTGCATTACACGAATTATCTGCACGGCTTAAACGCGGAGGGCTCTTATTCACTTTTCATTCTGCTGATTACGCTGTTATATTCAACGATATTGGTGTTTTATCTGTTTGACAAGCTGACGTCTCTTCTGGACGAGCGCAGGATATTGAGCGAGCAGGTCGGAGCGCAGAAAAACAGACCGGCCGGCGCGGGCGCGGAGGACGAGGAATTTCTGTCGCTCAGGCACGATATAAAAAATCACCTGTTTGTCGTCCGCTCGCTGATCCGCGGAGGGAAATATGATGACGCGGACGCGTACATAAGCGAGCTGGTGCCCGGGAACCGCGGGGAGATCGACGACATAATCGACACGGGGAACCCGGCGACGGATATTCTTATAAGCGGCAAAAAGGCCGCGGCGGAGCGGCTGGGCGCGGAGTTTTCCGTGAAAACGGCGATCCCCGAGAATTTGAGGATAAGCGCGGCCGATATGGTAATTCTTCTCGGGAATTTGCTTGACAACGCCATAGAGGGATGCGAAAGGGCGAACGCGGAGCATAAGCGCATAAGCCTTGATATCAGGTACAGGCCCGGATATTTGCTCTGCGTGACGGGAAATACCTCGGGGTATGTGAAGATAGAAAACGGGAGTATGAAAAGCTCAAAAACGGATGGCGGAACGCACGGGATAGGACAGAAGAATATTAAACGGATCGTCGATAAATATAACGGCGAGATAACGCAAAAATACGAAAACGGAAGGTTTGTCGTCAAGCTTGTGCTGTTTGTTGAGTAGGCCGCGGTTTTAAAAACGTTCCGATTTTTCCGAAAAAAGGGCCAGTTTTTCCAAATCTGTTGAATTATTTTTGATCTGTGATAAAATAACGAAAAGCGGTTTGAGATAAAGGCCGCGGGTGAGTTGTAATTATATAATTAAGCGGCTCCGTCATTTTGGGCGGAGCCGCTTAATTTATCCTATTCCGAGATCACTTCGGCTTTTTCGATCACTATCGGGGTCTCGGGCATTCCCTGCGTGTCGCGGGGAACGTTCAGGAACGTGTCAACAACGTCCATGCCCTCGGTCACTTTTCCGAAAACGGCGTAGTTGCCGTCAAGGTTCGGAAGGTCCTCATAGCAGATATAGAACTGGCTCGAGGCCGAGTTGGGGTCGGTGGCTCTCGCCATTGCCACGCTGCCGCGCAGATGGGGCAGCGTGTTGTCGGTAAAGCCGTTTAAGGCGAACTCGCCGGGGATCGTCTCGTCGCTGCCGCCCGTGCCGTCGCCGTTCGGGTCGCCGCCCTGGGCCACAAAGCCGTCGAGTACGCGGTGGAATGTCAGGCCGTCATAGAAGCCGCTCTTGACCAGATTTAAGAAGTTTTCAACCGTTTTGGGCGCGTACTCGGGAGCGCACACGATCGTGAACGTTCCGCCGTCGCTCATCGTGAACTTGACCGTCGGGCCGTCATCGGGAACCTCGCCGTCAAACGCGAATGTTCCGCTTTCACCCTTGCTGTCCGAGCTTGAGCTTGATGTTTTCGAGCCGCCCGAGCCGCAGCCCGCGAGCATGCCGACCGCGAGGGCGAGCGCCGCCAGAACGCAGAATAATTTGAATGTCTTGCCGAATTTCATAAATTTACCTCCGTCAATAATAAATTTTATACGATTTTAATTTTACATGAATTTTCCGCTGTTGTCAAGCGGCTCCAAAATACAGCAATTTTTGTCTATTTTTATTATTTATATGGCTATATTTTTTTATTAAAAGGTGTTAAAATTAAGGTATAAATTTTGAAAAACTTATTTTTAAGGAGGAATTTTTATGAAAACAAGCAGAATCATCGCGCTCGCGCTCTCCGTTATCATGATTTTCGGCTGCGCGAGTCTGCCCGCTTTCGCGAAAACGGACGACACGGCGGCCGCTGCCGCGGAGGATTACGGCACGGCTACAAAGAACGCGGACGGTTCGGTAACGCTCGCGCTCGGCGCGAACTCGATCAGCGGCGGCGGCTCGGTCAAGATGAGCGGCGTTAGCGGCGTGCCGAACGGCACACCCGTTACAGACAGGCTGGGAGACGGCGCCACGGTCACTTTGCCCGAGATCGACCTTAAAGGCTCGGGATATGACAAGGTCGAGTTCTACGTCGGAAACACGAACACCACGACGGTCACGTTCAAGGTCGGAGGAGTTCCCGTGGCGGCTTTGGAAGGCGTCACGACCGGCGATTGGGCGAATTTTCAGCTTTTTACCGCCGATCTGACAACAACCGAGGCTTCCGGCCCGGTCACCGTTGAGTTTAATGTTACCAATAAGGTGAAGAGTGAGTATGCAGGAAACTTTCACACTTTCAGATTTTACAACAGCACCGCCAAGCCCGTGCTGCTCCCGTATCAGGACGAAAGCCTTTCGTTTGAGGAAAGGGCGGCCGATCTGGTGTCGCGAATGACGCTTGAGGAAAAGGTTTATCAAATGGGAATGATGGCGCCCGCGATCGACAGACTGGGCGTTGCGTCATACAACTACTGGCGCGAGGGTCTCCACGGTGTCGCGCGTCAGGGCAAGGCCACATCCTTCCCCTCGCCGTTGTCTCTTTCGAACACATGGAACAGAGCTTTGGCGTTTGATATGGGCGACGTTACCTCGACCGAGGCGAGGATAAAAAACTCAAGAACCGATCTGTCATACTGGAGCCCGACTATCAACATGGCGCGCGACCCGCGCTGGGGCCGCAACGAGGAGAGCATGGGCGAGGACCCGTATCTCACCGGACAGCTTGCGGCTCAATTTGTTGACGGCATGCAGGGCGACGACGATAAATATTTAAAGGTTATCGCGACGCTCAAGCATTACGCGGCGAACAACAACGAGAACAACAGAGGCGGCGGCAGCTCGGTGATGACCGAGTTCAACATGAGAAATTACTATGCCAAGGTGTTCCAGAACGTTACCGAGCAGGTCATGCCCGCGTCGGTTATGGCGTCGTATAACGGAACCACGGTGTACAGAAACAACGAGCTTCTTTATAACTTTATCCCATCGATGGCGAACAAATATCTCTTAAACGAGCTTTTGAGAAAGGACTGGGGCTTTGACGGCTATGTGACGACCGACTGCGGAGCCGGCGCGAACCTTGAAGGCAGCAGCCAGTTCAAGCAGGGAATGCTCGGAAATTCAACATATGACATGGAAAGATATATAGCCGAGGCTGTCAAAAACGGACTTAACACCGAGTGTAACTTAGGCGACAGATCGGCTCCGTCAAGCGACAACAGGACGCAGAGCTACGGCATTGCGGCGGTTGAAAACGGATATATTACCGAGAATGAGATCGAGCGGACAGTATATGAACTGTTCCTTCAGAGGTTCAGAACCGGAGAGTTCGACAGCGACGTTTCATACAGGAACACAAACGCCGCGGACCTTGAGTCTGACGCGAACGTGGCAAAGGCCGAGGCTGCTGCCGAGGAGTCGTGGGTGCTTTTGAAGAACGACGACAGTATTCTGCCGCTTGACGCAAACGACAAGAAAATTGTTGTGGCCGGCCCGAGAGCGGCCGAGGTAACGCTGGGCGACTATTCCGGAACCCCGACAAAGAACGTTACTCCGATAGAGGGTATCACCGCGGAGGTCGCGGCGCAGTACCCCGGATCGACGGTGCAGCAGGTCGGCGTTGTGGAAAACACCACCGCGCTGATGAATATCAAGAGCATAACGCTGGTTGACGAAAAGGGCGGAAAGACTTCGGTTGATCTTTCAAAGGCGGAGGTTATCGGAGGCGGCTCGGTGACAAACGGAGTGATCACGGGAATTACCCGCGTTTCCAAGGTTCAGATCCCTCAGATCAATTTCGGAAAAGCCGCGACGATAACAATGGAGATCTCGACCGGCAGCGCGCCGGGCGGAACGGTCGCGGTACACTACGGAGAAGGCGGCCCCGAGGGCGCGTATATCAAGTCGCAGGATACGGCAAGCCTTGACACATACGCCGAGTGCTCGGGCGAGTATACCGGAGCCGACGGCGGCTACAGCGGCACCGAGCTCATGGAGCTGACCTTTGAGGCGAACACTCCCGAGATAACAGCCGAAAGATATAAGGCCGAGTTCGACGCCGCGGACGTCATCATCGCGTACGCCGGCACAAACACAGGCGACTCCTCCGAGAGCCACGACCGCGCGAATATTGACCTGCCCGCGTCGCAGGCGCATGTTCAATCAATTTGCGACGCCTATCCCGACAAGACGGTCGTTGTTATGTCAACGGTCGGACAGATCAATGTTGAGCCGTTTAAGGATAAGTGCAAGGCCATTCTGTGGACGGCTTACAACGGTCAGACGCAGGGCACCGCGCTTGGAAAGGTTCTGACCGGTCAGGTCAATCCCTCCGGAAAGCTGACGACCACATGGTATAAAAACGACGACGTGAAGAAAATGGAGCTCTACGGCGGAAACAAGAAGATAGGCGACATCAGCGGCGGCTACACCGATTATGATATTCAGGCCGACGGCTCTAACCCGGGCCACACATATCAGTATTACGGCGGAACGCCGGTCTATCCGTTCGGCTACGGCTTGAGCTACACAAGCTTTGAGTATTCAAATATGACCGAGGATAAATCGAGCGTTGACGCGAACGGCAAAATAACATTTACGATAGATGTTAAAAACAACGGTTCCGTCGCGGGCAAAGAGGCTGTTCAGCTCTATGTCTCCCATCCGAACGCGGGCAAGGGAACAACTCCCGCGAAGCAGCTCAAGGGCTTTGAAAAGGTTGAGCTCCGGCCCGGCGAGACCAAGACCGTTTCGATTGAGCTTAATATCAGAGATATGTACCTATTTGACGAGGCGGCGCAGAAGGATATAGTTCCCGAGGGAACGTACACGGCCTATATGGCTTCAAGCTCGGCCGACACAAAGAACTCGGCGAAGTTCGAGGTCACGGGAACGCTTGCCTCAACATTAAAGACGGTAAGAGCAAATCCGGACGGTGTGACCGTTCTGGGCAGAGTTGACGAAAACGGAAACGGCCACGAGGCAGTGAACAGCGTTAATTCAAACATCAGTATCGTTATGAGCGACGAGACTGTGGTCGACCCGAGAGAAGCCGAGATAACCTATGAGAGCGCTGACAGCGGGATCGCGGCTGTGGACGCGGGCGGCACCGTTACATCCGGAACAAAGACCGGCGTCACAACGGTTACGACGACTGTTACATACGGCGGCGAGACCAAGACCGCGTCATTCCCGATCGTGAACGAGCTGCAGATCAAGGCGAGCGAGGCCGACAAGACGGCGGCGATCGCGCAGTTGACCGAAGTCCGCGACTCGCTGCCCAAGACAGCGTATAAAGCCGAGAGCTGGGCGGAGATCGAGAAGATATACGCGGACGGCGTGAAGGCTATAAACGACGCCGTGACAAAGGATGATATAGAGAATATTATTCCCGGCGTTATTTCCGGAATGAAGAACATCACAATGGATAACTTGAGCGAGACTTACACGATCGAGTCGGTAAATCCGCAGTTTATAGTCGACGGCGTTATAGATTACCGCGACGGCGGAATACCAATGTACGAAAACGGTACCGGAACGGTCAACGAGGCGAACCCCTACACGGGAGAGCTTGTCGCCAAAGACGCTTCCGGAAACAAGGTTGACGCGTCAAAGCTCACATGGCAGATCAAAAAAGTTGATCCCTCGTCGCGCAGGGTGGCGGATATAGATAACGAAACCGGCGCTCTGACGGTGTACGGCAACGGTATTGTTCAGATCACGGCGGCGGATATTGCTGCGGGAACCTGCGGCAGACTTATCGTTGATGTGGAGACACAGATCGAGGCCGAGACTGCGGACGACGGCGGCAAGGCCAATCTCAAGGACGCCCAGAACGGAGCCAGCGGCGGATTTGACGCGGGCAGCACGGCGAACGAGTGGATGCTCTATAAGTCGGTCAACCTTGAGTATATTGACAGCTTTATCGCGAGAGTCGCGGGCAGGAACGCGGGCATGATCTATGTGAGCCTTGACAAGAACTCGAAGGCCGAAAATCTGATCGCGTCGGTTCAGGCGGATGCGACAGGCGGCTGGGCGGCATGGACCGAGGTATCGCTTAAACTTAATCCGAGCGTTATTGACGCGGCGAAAGCCTCGGGCAAGATCGACAAGGACGGCAGAGGCGACATATACATTCAGACAAACGGAGTAAACCTTGACTATTTCAGAATAAATCATTATGTGCCCAACGACGATAAGCCGTACATTATAGAAAAGGTATTAAACAAAACAGACGGAAACCTCAAGGTCAGCGTGACTTATCGCGGCAGTGCGGCTCCCGCGGAGGCGAGCCTGATCGCGGCGGCTTATGACAATGAGGGAGCGCTTGACGTGATCGACACCGACACGGTCATAAACGGCGGAGGCGAGTATAACGTAGCGCTCGGCGCCCCGGACGGAAGCCGCATAAAATTATTCATTTGGGACAGTCCGCAGAGTATGATCCCGCTTGCCGAGCCGATCGAACATACTTACTCGACACCCGTGGAGAGTGAGATCGAGGTCATCACGCTGAACAAGGCTTACACAAGCTTTGATTACAGTCAGCTCACGTCCAACACAAATACCAACAAGGACACAGTCGCTCTCGGAACGACCGTGAATGGCGTATCTGGCTTCGGTTCATGGACGGTCGTTGACTCGTCGTCGAAATACACCTATAAGGATATTAACGAGACCGAATACAGCTACGAGTTCACCAAGGCCTGGAGAGCGGGTGGAGGAAGCACGACCAACAGAAATTTCTATTTCACGCCCAAGAAAGTGCCCTGCAAGGTCTCGGCGGTGTTCCAGGGCAGCGAGGCGGCCAGAAGCATGAAGATCTGGCAGAGCGATGACGTTAACACCGAGATGCCCGGCGGCACTGGAACCGCGGCGGCAAGTCTTGAGATAACTGAAAAGCTGCCGGTATATGTCTACGGCGGAAGCTCCAACAAAGACCTCTACGCAATCATTGTCGAGTATTACGGCACGGCAAAATCGGCCGATACGGCTGATCAGCCCGACGACGAGCCCGAGGATTTTGACAGACCTGTGCAGTACGCGGTGTGGAACGGAAAGGACGTCACGCTTACAAAAAATGATCGGACAGGCGAGTCTAAAGTATGGGTGGAGCTTCCCGAAGGCATGCGCCTTCAGCTCAGGACCGACACATTCTATGCCTCCGACGTTCCGTACAGCTACGGCGACAGGTATAATATCAACGCTATCGCCGAGTACAACGGCAGGCTGTACGCGGCCTGCGACGGCGGACTGGTTATCATGTTCACCGACTGTGCGAAGTGCTATCAGCTCAAAAAGGCGTCGGATATTGATCTTAAGACAATGACGATCGAGGACGGAGTCATGATCGCGGGCGACGGCGCGAGCGAGGTCAGAATTCCCATGAACGATCTGGGAGCCGACACGATCGAGCCCGACGAGGCGGATGTTCTGATCGCGGGCGGAGCGGTCGCGATAGACGTGCGCACCGCCGAAGAGTTCGCCGCGGATCATGCCGAAAACTCCGTTAATATCCCGATCGACAATCTGGAGAACGGGCTTGCGTCCTACGAAAAAGGCGAAACATTGATCTTCTGCTGCGCGAGCGGCTCAAGAGCGGCCAAGGCGGTCGAGACGGCCAAGGTTCTGGGCTATGAAAACGTGTACAATATCGGCAGTTACGAGAGACTTAAATGATTTTTAAAAAATAATTATTCTTCCCAATAATTAATCCAAACAAGGACCCGCGGAAAATCCCGCGGGTCCTTGCATTTTTTTCTTTTTTGTGGTATGATGAGTTTGGGATATATAGGGCGCTGTGGTGAAACTTGTAGGGGCGGCAATCTGCCGCCCGTCAGGCTCATCCTCATAAAGGCAAGGGAGGCAGGGACGACGGCAGCCGGGCGTCCATCATAAGCTGATGTAGTCATTGAAACGGGCGGATAATATCCGCCCTGCGGGACGTCGAGGGCGCCGTCCCCTACGAACATGGTACGCAAAATGTCGTAGGGGCGGACGACCTCGGCCGCCCGTGTCTCCCCCACCTAAAGGCAGGGGAGACAGATAGGAGAAATATTATGACTAAAAGATTATTATGTTTATTTTTAACGCTTGCGCTGTGCTTCGGCTTTGCGGCGGGCGCGAGGGCGGAGTCGGGCGACGTTATCGGCGAGGCGGTTTACACCGATATTGTGGCTTATATCAACAACCAGCCGATCCCGTCCTACAACGTGGGCGGCTATACCGTGGTTATCGCCGAGGATCTGCGCAAATACGGATTTGACGTGGTCTGGGACAACGGCACACGCTCTCTTTCGATCGCGCCCGCGGATGATCAATCCTTCGCAGCGGGCACCGGCATCGTGTATAAATACGACGGGCTCGGCGTTAAGTTCGCGGACGTTATCCAAACCGACATCACAACCTATCTGCAGGGAGAGCCGATCACTGCGTTCAGCATCGACGGCAGCACCATGGTCCCGCTTAACGCGCTGAAGGCCTACGGCGAGGTGAGCTTCAGCCAGGAGCTGCGCCGCGCCGACGTTAAAATATCGTGGATCCCGATAAATGACAATCCAAATCCCGTTGAGACGAAAAAGGTCTCGCGCGGAGTGATCGTGCTCGATCCCGGCCATGGCAGGCTTTCGGGGAACATGAGCGACGAGCAGAAGGCTGCCGACGGCTGGATATACAATTCCGCAAAAGGCGGCTGGGGTGAGTGGCGACATTGGAAGAGCGGCACGACATGGCAGGACTGCGGCGGATATGGCTGCTCGGGCAGAGTTACCGAAGGCGGAAGCTGCTGGTACCCGATCGGCGCGGGCGATCGCAAACTTGAGCCCGAGATAACCCTGCGCAACTGCATGTTCGCAAAAAAATATCTTGAGGAAATGGGCTACGAGGTGCGCATGACAAGAAACACAAACGACGAGAACCCGTCGATGACCAAGCGGCTCATATACTGCTATCCGGATAATGACACGTCCGCCGCGCCCGACGCCGATCTGTTTGTCTGCATACACTCGAACGCGGGCGGAGGCAGAGGCAGCGCCTATATCGAGCTGTCGGGCGTTTACGATCAGGCGGGGATCCCGTCAAACTACGCGGATTTAAGCAACCGCGCAGGTAAATTTATAAACGATGAGATCGTGGCCGATACAAGTCTTTCGGCGTATATGGGCGGATGCTATCCGTATATGCCCGAATTGATCCTGTTCTGCAAGAGCCCGATCCCGATCGCCTATATCGAGTGCGGATTTTTTGACAATTCCTCGGACCTCGCGATACTAAACAGCGAGTATGAGCAAATCGGAAAAGCGATAGCAAGCGGAATAGACAAATATATTAATAACTGACAGATCAAGGGGTTAGATCGAAGGGAGAGTATGAAATGACCGAGGCTATGAGAAAGACTGCCTCCACAGCACGCAGGGCGGCCGCGGAGGGGATTGTTATGCTTGAAAATAAAAACGGCGCTCTGCCGCTTAAACGGCGCGAGAAGGTCGCGATCTTCGGCCGCGCGCAGATCGACTACAACGCGGGCGGAACGGGCTCGGGCGGCAGCGTGAACACGGAGTATCAAACCGATATTTTGTCGGCGCTTGAAAATTCGGGCGTCAGCTTGAACAAGGAGTTGGCGGATTTTTACAGGGACTGGGTCTTGAAAAATCCCGTGTCCGAGGGCGGCGGAATGTGGGCGTCGCGTCCGCTGTTCCAGGAGGAGCCCGAGCTTGACGACGATTTTGTGAAAAAAACGGCGGAGACCTCCGACACGGCGATCGTGGTGATCGGCCGCTCGTCGGGCGAGGAGCAGGACAGCTTTTTTGGCAAAGGCGGCTGGCTGCTGACCGACACCGAGCTTAATACGCTGAGGGCGGTACGCGCATATTTCAAAAAGGTGATCGTCTTGCTGAACGTTCCAGCGGTCATTGACACGAGCCGGGCGGAGGCGCTTGAAATTGACGCGCTTCTTTATATCTGGCAGGGCGGCCAGGAGGGTGGCGAGGCGGTTGCCGACGTGCTTTGCGGAGTTTCGCCGAGCGGGCGGCTGACCGACACGATCGCGAGAAGCTATCAGGATTATCCGTCGGCCGCGGGCTATGACGAGGGCAACAAGATATATTACAAAGAGGACATATTTGTGGGCTACAGATATTTTGAGACATTCTGCCCCGAAAAAGTCCTGTACCCGTTCGGTTTCGGCCTGTCATATACCGAGTTTAAGATAAGCTGCCGATCGGCGGTTATCGCGGGCGGCGAGATCAAATTAAACGCCGCCGTCAAAAATACAGGCGCGGCGGTTGGCAAAGAGGTGGTTCAAGTGTACGCCGAACCGCCCGAGTGCGCGCTGCCGCGGCCGAAGCTCACGCTTATCGAGTTTGCCAAGACGCGCTCTCTGCGCCCGGGAGAGGAGCAGGAGCTTGAGATAAAATTCCCGCTGTCAAGGCTTTCGTATTACGATGACAGAAATCTCTGCTATAAAGCCGACAAGGGAACATATCGGCTTATTTTGGCCAAAAACGTCCGCGACAGGAGCGCGGTCGTCAGATTTGAGCTTTATAAGGACGAAATTTTCAGACGCTGCAGATCGCTTGCCGCGCCGAGAGAGCCGTTTAGCAGGCTTTGCGGCTTTGATGAAAACGGCCCGCTCTTTGAGCCCGCGCCGATAAGAAAAACCGCGTTAAGGCGCGAAAACCCTCCCGCCGAGATCAAGAGGCCGGGCAGGAAAAAATTCATGATCAAGGACGTGCGCGAGGGAGTTGTATCGGTCAACGAGTTTGTCGCGCCGCTTTCGGACAAAGAGCTGGCCTGCCTTTGCCGCGGCGAGGGCATGAACAGCAGACGTGTGCGCCCTGGGACGGGAACCGCGTTCGGCGGCGTTTCGCGAGGGCTCCGCGGGCTCGGAGTGCCTGTCGCGGCCGGAACCGACGGGCCGTCGGGGCTGCGCTTTGACAACGGCGACAAGGCGACGCTCGTTCCGATAGGAACCATGCTCGCGTGCTCGTGGAACAAGAAGCTTGTTTTTGACATATACCGCCGGATAGGCGGCGAGATGAGGGAGAATGATGTTGATCTGCTGTTGGGCCCGGGATTTAACATTCACAGGAACCCGCTGTGCGGCAGGAATTTTGAGTATTTTTCCGAGGACCCGTATGTGAGCGGAGTGATCGCTGCGTCGGCTCTGAACGGGCTCAGGACAAAGCATGTCTGCGGCACGCTCAAGCATATCGCGGCCAATAACCGCGAGAAGGACCGCAAGACCTCTGACTCGATCATATCCGAGCGGGCCTTGAGAGAGATTTATTTAAAGCCGCTTGAGTACGCCATGGAGCTGTCAAAGCCCGAGGCGATAATGACGGCCTATAACGCGGTAAACGGCGAGATGTGCGGCTCGAATTACGAAATGCTGACCGGAATAATACGCGGTGAGTTCGGCTTTAAAGGCATGATCATGACCGACTGGTGGGCGGGGCTCGGCAGCGCGTCGGCACCGTCGAAGCGCGATACCGCCGCAATGCTTCGGGCGGGCTGTGATATTTACATGGTCCAAAAAAGCCCCAAGGCGAACAGCGGGGCCGACAACACGCTCGCCGCGCTGAAAAACGGCAGCCTGACGAGGGGCGAGCTCCAGCAGGCGGCGAAAAATATCCTGCGCCTGCTGCTCAAGCTCCCGTGCGTGGAGCGCGGCAAATAAATCGAAATCATTGACTCAAAAGACAAATTGTGTTAAAATATTTTATATAAATTCAGGATGTGACGGTATGGACAAGGTGATACATGCGCTCGGGGAGATCGCTCTTCGCTGCGGTTCGGTGAAAAGGCTCGTGCTGTTCGGCTCAAGAGCGCGGGGCGACAATGATGAAAATTCCGATTATGACATAGCCGTTTTCGCGCCGGGCATGACCGACGCGGAAAAAGAGTCTTTTTTGGGCGAAGTCGAGGCTGTGGAAACGCTGCGGAAGATAGACACGGTGTTTATTGAAAAGCGTCATGCCGACACGGAGCTTTATGCGAATATTTTACGCGACGGAGTTGATATTATGAACAAATTTGAAATAAAGTTTAATAACTACAAAAACGCGCTGTCGAGACTGCATGAGTCGCTCAAAGAGGCTGAGGGGAGCGGAAGCCTTACCATACGCGACGGAGTTATTCAGAGATTTGAGTTTACCGCGGAACTGTCGTGGAAAACCATGCGGGAATACCTTCTCATGCAGGAGATCGGCGATATTAATAATCCGAAAAATGTTCTGCGCGAGGCGCTGAGCAATTCGATCATCATGGACGGCGAAGGTTGGCTCTCGATTATCCGTGATCGCAACTCCACGTCTCATGTGTATGACGAGGAGGACGCGGACGAGATATTCGCGAGGATAAAGTCAAAGCATATTAAACTGTTTGATGAGCTTGAGAGCACACTCTCGGAGAAACAAATTTAAATCTGAACTAAATCTAAAGGAGAAGAGAACGGAATATGGCGGAAAAGCAGCCTATGCGGCTCGGGTACCTGATAAGGCGGTTCGTGCCTTATTTTAAACGTTACAAGTGGATATTGGTCCTTGACCTGTTTTGCGCGTCGCTTTCGACGGTGTGCGAGCTGGTCTTTCCCATGCTGGTCAGATACATAAGCAATCTCGGTCTCAGCGACCCCGCGTCGCTGACCGTTGCGCTGATCCTCAAGGTTGGCCTGTTTTATCTGCTGCTGCGCGTTATCGACGCGGCCGCCAACTTCTATATGGCCGACACGGGCCACATCATGGGCGCGAAAATGGAGACCGACATGCGCAGAGATTTGTTCGACCATCTGGAGCGGCTTTCGCACTCGTATTATTCCGAGCACAAGGTCGGCCAGATCATGGCGAGAATTACATCCGATCTGTTTGACATAACCGAGTTCGCGCACCACTGCCCCGAGGAAATGTTCATCTGCGCTCTTAAGATCGTGGTGTCGTTCGCGATACTCTGCGGAATAAACATTCCGCTGACGGTCATCGTTTTCGCGGCGCTGCCTTTGGTTCTGTTTTTCGTCAAGTTTTTCAACACCCGCATGAGGCGGGCGTTCAAGCGGCAGCGCGATCAGATCGGCGAGATCAACTCTCAGGTCGAGGACTCGCTGCTCGGTATCCGCGTGGTGAAGTCGTTCGCAAATGAGGATATCGAGGCCGAAAAGTTCGAGCAGGGCAACGAGAAGTTCCTTGACACCAAAAAAGAGGGATATTTCTACATGGCGGGCTTTCAGACCTCGAACCGCTTTTTCCAGGGCGTCATGTATCTCATTGTGACGATCGCCTGCGCTCTGTTTCTGATGGGCGGAAAAATAAACGCCGCGGACTTCACGGCGTATCTGCTGTATGTCAGCACCCTGCTCACGACCATTCAGACGATAATTCAGTTCACCGAGCAGTTCCAGCGCGGCATGACCGGAATTGAGCGTTTTCTTGAGATCATGGACGCGCCCGTTGACATAACCGACGCGCCCGACGCGCGCGAGTTGTCTAGCGTTCGAGGCGAGATACGCTTTGAAAACGTGGGCTTCCATTACAGCGACGACAACACCAACGTGCTGACCGGGATCAATCTTGATATTAAAAAAGGCGGCAACGTCGCGCTCGTGGGCCCGTCGGGCAGCGGAAAAACGACGCTGTGCAGCCTTATCCCGAGATTCTATGACGTGACCGAGGGAAGGATCATGATCGACGGGAACGATTTACGCGATGTGACGCTGAAATCGCTGCGCGGCTCGATCGGCGTTGTGCAGCAGGATGTCTATTTGTTTTCGGGAACCGTGTTTGAGAATATCGAGTACGGTCTGCCCGGCGCCTCGCGCGAGGCGGTTATCGCGGCGGCCAAGAGGGCGGGCGCCCATGATTTTATCAAGCTGCTGCCGAGGGGCTATAACACCTATGTCGGCGAGCGCGGAGTCAAGCTTTCGGGCGGCCAGAAGCAGCGCATCAGCATTGCGCGCGTTTTCCTCAAAAATCCGCCGATAATCATACTTGACGAGGCCACCTCGGCCCTTGACAACGAGAGCGAGAGGCTTGTGCAGAGATCGCTTGACGAGCTCGCGAAGGGCCGCACGGTGTTTGTGATCGCGCACCGCCTGACCACGATAAGGAACGCAGACCTGATCCTTGTTCTTACCGAAAAAGGAATAGAGGAGCAGGGCACGCACGCCGAGCTCCTCGCAAAGAAAGGGATCTATTATAATCTCTATAACAGTTGACATTTATCCCTGCCCCGGTATTTTTCCGGGGTAATTTTGTACATGATCACAGCTAAAAACACCGAGATCACCGTGTCGGGAATTTTAACAAGCAGGGTCCCTATGAAGTTTGATAAAAACGGCCCCGCGCCTTTGGAGGCGGCCATTAATGAAAAGTAGTTTTCCCACACATGGTCGGAAATATCGTTGCTTTGCCAGTGCTTGAGAAGGCTTGAAAGCAGAGTCGAGACAATGATGATAAGCAGCGCCGAGACGATTATCCTGCCGAGCTTTAAGCGGCCCGACTCGTCAAGCATCAGCACCGCGAGCAGCGCCACCGCGGCGGACACACTGTAATATACGAGCGTTGTGGGGCCGTTAATGAAGATCGCTTGGAAGAAGTTGTTGATAAGCCCCACGATAAGCCCCGCGGCGGGCTCTAAGATTATCGTCGCCGCGATCGTGCCGGGAACGTCAAGCCAGAGCGGCAGGTTAGCGCGCGTCACGACCTCGGCCAAAACCATATTGATCATCACGCAGATGAGCATGATTATCGCGTACCGCTTTTGATTTAGCGTCATTTGCCCCAAAAGCTTTTTTATTTTACTCATTTTTGTCCACCTCCGCTTCGGCCGCCGTTATGTCAGGCGCCTCGGGCTTATCATTTTCATCGCTGTCCCTGACCGTGCTGTTGATCTCCTCCATAAATCCGGCGGTAACGATACCGGCGGGGAGAGCGATGATCGCGATGCCGAAAATCGATGACAGCATGCTTATGAATTTTCCGATATTTGTCACCGGATAGATGTCTCCGTAGCCCACGGCGGTAAGGGTTATGGTGGCCCAGTATATCGCGTCATAGAACGTGTTGAAGGTTTCGGGCTCGTTGACGAACATAACGAGGGCCGAAATGAATATGTAGCCAAGCGCGATATAGAGCACCGAGAGCAGCGTCTTTTTTTCCCTTTTGAATACGCGGGCGACCATGTCGAAGGTTCGCATATACGGGATCATCCTGAATATTCTGAACATTCGCAGAATTCTGAAGTTCTCATCCAGCAATCCCAGCGACGGCAGCATGCACAGCAGGCTGATGACCGCCATAGGCGTGAACGGATAGACCAGAAACGCCCGCGGCTTGCCGTATCTGCTTCTGAAATCATGCACTATCCAGCGCAGGATATAGTCAAGGAACAGTATGTACAGCGTGAAGGTTTCGATCTTGTCAAAGAACGGGTACCAGGTCTTAAACAGCAGCGGAATAATACTGATGAGCGCCGCGGCGCTGACTATGAAATCGTATATGCGCCCGGTAAGCCCCCGGCTGTCCTTATAAAATATCAGTGAGTATATGGTTTTTCTCATTTGGCTTTCACCTTGCGGAAATTTTATGTTTATTCTTTTTATCTACGCTACCCAAGATTTAACCCCCATTAAATCCATTATCATATAAATTATATATATAATTAAAAATTTTGTCAATGATTTTCATGCAGTTTACACGAAAATATTTTTCGGAAAAATTTAAGTCGGCCGCTCAGAATTTTCTAAGCCGATTTTATTATAAAATCACAAAATCGGGTCAAAATAAAAGCGTTCCGAAAACAAAACGGAACCGGAGGTAAAAATGAAAAACGCCGTAATATCAGCATTAATGATCGCGTCAATTCTGACCGCGAAGATATACGTTCCCATTCTTTCTTTTGTCAGCGGAGGGGATGGGCGCGCGCAAAACACCTCAAGCGTAATGCTGTAAATTAAATTCCCATTGGCCTTTAAGTCCGCCCGCGGCCGAGGGCACGGGAGCGGGCGGACGGAAAGGCAGGATAAATGGCAAGCTACATTATAAACGGCCCAGCCAAAAACTTCGGGGGCAGCGTCAGGATAAGCGGCTCGAAAAACTCGGCGCTGCCGATCATGGCGGCCGCAATGCTCTGCCCCGAAAAAAGCGTATTATATAACCTGCCGCGGCTTTCCGACACCGAGGCCATGGCCGAGATCATGGCCTCGCTCGGCTGCGCAACAGAGCGGCGCGCGGACGGGGCGGTCGAGATCACCGCGGACATAAAAAAGCCGCGTCGAAAATGCGGCTACGCGCTGTTTTCAAGGCTGCGCGCCTCGGTGCTTATCATGGCGCCGCTTTTGGCGCGCTTCGGAAAGGCGAAGATCCCGATGCCGGGCGGCTGCAAGATAGGGGCGAGGCCGATCGACCTGCACCTTAAAGGCTTTTCGGCCATGGGCGCGAAGATAAGGCAGGGCCACGGCTTTGTGGACGCGTCGGCTCCGGGAGGTCTTCTCGGCTGTCGGATCTATCTTGACTTTCCGAGCGTGGGAGCCACCGAGAACCTTATGACGGCGGCCTGCCTCGCCGAGGGAACCACCACTATCTTAAACGCCGCGAACGAGCCCGAGATCTGCGATCTGGCCGATTTTCTGATCGGCATGGGCGCGAGGATAACGGGCGCGGGCGGCGACACGATAACGGTGGAAGGAGTTAAAGAGCTTCACGGCTGCTCGCATAAAATCATTCCCGACAGGATCGAGGCCGGAACGTTTCTGATATTCGCCGCGGGGCTCGGCGCGGAGCTCAAGGTCGAAAAGACCGAGCCGAGACACTTAAAGCCGCTTATCGCGAAGCTCGGCGAAATGGGGCTCGACTGCGAGGCGGGCGCGGACTTTATCGAGCTTCACCCCTCGGGCAGGCCCAAGGCGGTCGATATAAAGACGATGCCCTATCCCGGCTTCCCGACCGATCTGCAGGCGCAGGCTATGGCGCTGCTCGCCACGGGCGAGGGCAGCGGAATGGTGGTCGAAACGATCTTCGAGAACCGCTTTACGCACATTCCGGAGCTGTGCCGCATGGGAGCGGGAATAAAAACCGAGGGCAACGCGGCGTTCATAAACGGCGTTCGGCATTTGAGCGGAGCCGAGGTGCGCGCCACCGATCTCAGGGCGGGAGCCGCGCTTGTCGCCGCAGCGCTCAAGGCGGGAGGCAAAAGCGTAATTCACAACATAGAGCATATCGAGCGGGGCTATGAGAGCTTTACCGAAAAGCTGAGGAGCCTTGGCGCGGACATAGAAAGAGTGGAGGATAAGATGTAAAAAAATTCCCGCAGCCGTTAGGCCGCGGGAATTTTTATACTAATCAGTGAGCCTCGGAACAGGGTTGGCGTTTTTGAGCGTGCAGTTTTTTCTGAGGGTTATTTCCTTGCTCATGGCGCCGCCGGTTTTTTCGTTCCATTCGTCGATCACGCCGCCGCAATTTTCGATATATTCTTTTCCGATCTCGTCCGCGTATTTTTGTTTTTCCTGATCGCTTCTCTGCCATTTACCCGTCAGTTCTCCGCCGTTTTTGAGACTGCTCAGGCTTATGTCGTTTAAGGAGTAAAACCCGAGTTCATTGTTAAGCTCATCCAGATAACAGCAATTGGTTATTATGTCCAAATCCAAAGCGCGGCTTAGGATACAGGCCATGTCTATTCTTGATGCGGCGCTTCCCGAGTCGAAGCTGCCGAGGTCGTCGGTCAGTCCGATTTGAGAGGCGACAATTAAATTCCCCACGGGATATTCGCCGTACATCCATATGTCGCTTTCAAATGTTAAGCCCAGCAGGTTTTCCGTCATCTTGACCGCCTGTTCATATGTCACGCTGTCGTCGGGGCGGAAGGTTCCGTCATCAAATCCGTTGATGATGCCCTCGTTTGCCAAAGCTCCGATATATCCCGCGGCCCAGTGAGATGAGGGTACGTCGGGAAAGCCGGCTGTTTCGGATGGCTCGATCTCAAACAGTCTGCAAAGCATGGCCGCGGTTTCCGCGCGTGTAACATTGTCGTCGGGCCTGAACAAACCGTTTTCGCCTGTAATAACATTGAAGTCGCTCATTTGGTTAGTGACCGCAGCCTGACCTGCCGTGACGTCACTGTACCGCGGCTCGGTGCCTATGTACTTTGAAAAGCTGTCACTGCCGCCTGTTTTGTTGTTTTCAAGAATGGCGTTAAGCTCGTCGGCGGTTTTTATGTCGGGCAGCGCCTCGTGGATTTTTTGTGTCAAAAGCGCGCGGGCCCTTGCCTCATTATCGGCCGCGCCCGTTTTTCGGGCGTTATATTCATTAACGGTGTAAATTCGGTCGGTTTCTATTGTGCCGTCATCTTCGCCAAGATAAGACGCGTAAGGATCATCATATTTCATGAACGGAATAATATAGCATCCCGTGTCGGTCTCAACACCAAGCATATGGCTCGAGCTGAATATATAGGCCTTGACCGGCGTTCCGATATTGCTGTCGTTGATCAGCTCGGCGGCTTTTTCGTATTCCTCGTTATCAATAAATATTGATTGGTTTGTGTTAAGGTTAGTGTAAAGCTTTCCGTTAAGAGTGTTTACAAAAACACTGACAGCGTTTGACCTGGCGCCGTCCGCGTTCACGGTCGGCTCAATCCGGACGTAGTATTCCGTTGAAATATCGGATTTATTGCCGATAAAGGAAAACTGCTGCGCCGCGATCGCCTCGTCAAAATTTTTCGAGCCGCCGTTGTCGGCTTCAAAAAACTTGGTAACATCAAACGCGTCACCGTAAGCTGCAAAGGCTTTTTTCGGGTCGATAATGTCGCCGATCCTGCCGCTCGATTCAAGCACGTCAGCGCCGGGTACCATGTAGGTTTGTTCTAAAACCTCGGCCGCATACGGGCTTTTGTCAAGAGTGTCGCTCTCCGCGAGCTCCTTGAGCCGCGCGGCGGTGATGTTTCCTTCCGCCGAGACCGTGAGCCCAGCGAAAGCGGTCAGCGCGACCGCCGCTGCAACGGCCGTTGATATAATTTTTTTAAAATTTTTCATATTATCCTTCCTTCCAATGTAGTAATTAGTAATTAGTGAATAGTGATTAGAACGGGCGGCAGATTGCCGCCCCTACGGGTTTGGCGGAGTTTGCACGGCTGTGGCGATATGATACATCACAGGCACCCGTAGGGGCGGATATTGTCCGCCCGATCCGCCTCCTCCGGGGAGGAGGTGGATTTTCGCCGACGGCGAAAAGACGGAGGTGGGAACCTAGAACCTAGAACCTAGTCCCTATGTTGTGCTCCTCGGAACGGGGTTGTATTTTTCAAGCTTTGCAACCATTATGCCGTTTATCTCTTTCACGAGCGTCATGCTCGACTGTGTGATATTTTTGAATTCGTCAATGATGCCGCCGCATTTTTCGGCATACTCGGCAGACTTCCGCTCTTTAAACGCTTCCTTTTCGTCCGCGCCGCGCAGCAGCTCTCCGCGAAGCTCGGCGCCGTTTAAATATCCGTACAATGTGACGTCCGCGATCTCGTATATTTGGGCTCCGAAACCGCCGACTCCGACAGTCGTTGTGGAAAGCCTTGTGTCAAGGGCGCGGCTTATCACGCAGGCGAGCTCAATTCTTGATATAGCGCCGCCCGAGTCAAAGCTGCCGCAGTCGTCGATCAGGCCAAGGTCGATGCCGAGCTTTAAAAATCCCGTTGGGAAGCCGCCGTAGTAGTCGGTTTGATTTCCGGCGTAACCAAGCAGGGTTATGATAATTTTCAGCGCCTGCTCGTATGTCACGCTTTCCTCGGGCGAGAACAGACCGTCGGCGGTCCCGTCGATCATGCCCTGCTCCGCGAGAGCGCCAATATATCCGGCCGCCCAATATTCGTCGGGAACATCATCAAATTTTCCCGTTATATTCGGCTCGATCCTGAGCAGCCTGCATATTATCGCCGCGGTCTCGGCTCGGGTGACGTTGTCATTCGGGCGGAATTTTCCGTCCGAGCCGTTGATTATTCCCATGTCGGTGAGTTGGTTGGTGACCGCAGCCTGTCCGTCGCTTATGTCGGAATATTGGGGCTCGGTGCCGATATATTTTGAGAAGCAGTCGGTCGCCTCGCCGAACGTTGTGTCCGGTTTATAGCTGTTGGTGTCAAGCGAGTCGGGCATTTTTTCGCGCAGTTTTTTGCCGAGCAGCTCGGACGCTTTCAGGCTCGCCTCGTCGCGTAGCTCCAAGAATTTTACATAGTCGCCTATTTTATACGCCTCAAAAGCGTTGATGTCGCCAATGTTTTCACCTATGTATTCGGCCACTTTCCCGCTCAAATCCCGAACGGGCACATACATGCATCCGATGTCCGTGGAAACGCTTATTCCTGTTCCGCTCTCGATACAGGCGTCGTCAACCGACTTGCAGCCCGCGTCGATCAGAGCGTCGGCGATCTTGTCATACGCATTCCCGAAGTCAAAAACGCTCGTGTCGTGGAAGTCGACCCGAAGGCTGCCCTCGGCCTTGCTTGCTTCGCGGAGGTCTCCGTTTTCGTCCGCCGCGTAATAGTTGACGTTTATCTCTTTTGTGACCGCGCCGGTGTACGGGCCTTCGGGCGGATCGTTCAGCGCGGGGCTTTTTTGATCGGTGACAATGCAATACTGATTATCATGCTCGCTCATGATTTCGTCAAAGCTCTTGCCGTTTCCGAGTCCTTCCGCAATGACCTCTGCCGAAGGGCCGCAGAGGAACGCCGTCTCGATGCCCGGTATATCGCCGATTTTTGTGGGCGCGGGCCGCTCTTCCGTGATGTCATAGACATATTCGCGCGTGATGGGGTCAATCTTGTCTATGTCTTCAAGCGTGAATGTGGTTTTGCCTTCGGCGTACTCATAATCAAGTATCTGCTCCGCGTCGGGCCTGTCGATAAGCTTGCGGCTCTCCGCGAGCTCCTTGAGCCGCGCGGCGGTTATGTTTCCCTCCGCCGAGACGGTGAGGCCTGCGAAAGCGGTCAGCGCGACCGCCGCGGCAAGCGCCGCCGAAATAATTTTTCTGAATTTTTTCATATTATCCAACCTCCTATTTTATAATAAGTTTTTCATGTTCGCCGCTGCCCGAGCATTTGATTTTGAAGTAGTAGTATTCGCCGCGCTTTACATTTATTTTGAAAGAGCTGCGCGTTTCGCTGTCGTTTTCATATATACATTCGGGGTTTTTGCCGTCCTTTTCGCATTTGAATATCCGCAGCGAGCTTATTTGGTTCAGCGAGGTGACCGAGACGCTTTTGCTCTCGCTCATCTCAAGCACCGGGGTTGTGCCGTCGTCGGCGCATGTCATGACATAGACCGATTTTGCGGGCAGTGTTATTGTCTCCGCGGCGAGCGCGGATGTTCCGCCGAAAGCGATCAATAAGACCGCGGCTGCGGATAACAGCAATTTTTTGTGGTTTTTCATATTATTCATCCTTTCAACGTGGTGATTAGCAATTAGCGAATAGCGAATACGCGGAGACAGTTTGGCGAAAAACATTCGCGTATTTCCCGCGTTCGTTTTAATGACGGGCGGCCGGGTCGTCCGCCCCTACGGCGTTTTGCGTACTTTGGTTGTAGGGGACGACGACCTCGGCGTCCCGCGGGCGGATATTATCCGCCCGTGCCTCCTCCGGGGAGGAGGTGTCTGCGGCTTGCCGCAGACGGAGGTGGGAACCTAGTCCCTAGTCTCTATTCCCTAGTCCCTATGTTGTTGTCCTCGGTATATTTTTCGGGGCTGGGGGTAGGATCATGCCGCCGTCGGCGATCACTCCCATTCCGCCGACTTTTCTGACGGTCTCGTCAATAATATATTTTGTCTTTTCGGCATACTCGTTCTTGAGCGCGTTTGTGTATTCAAGCAGCTCCTCGTCGCTCACGCAGAGCTTTCCGGTGAGGGCGGCGCCGTTTTTGAGGTCGCTCAGCGTCACGTCGGTGAAGTAATACGTTCCCGAGGTGAGGTTTTCGATAAACACCTCGACCGTCGCCATATGCGTGTCAAGCGCGCGGCTCAGCACGCATGCAAGCTCGATCCTCGATATGGCGTCCGCCGAATCAAAGTTTCCGAGGTCGCCCGCGAGCCCCAGACGAACCGCCGCCAGCACGTTCGCCGCGGGATATTCGCTGCCGACGCTTAAAAGTACCTTCGGGGTGTATCCCAAAAGCTGCTCGACCATTTTGAACGCCTGCTCATATGTCACGCTCTCGTCGGGGCGGAAGGTTCCGTCGCCAAAGCCGCTCAACACGCCCATTTGCGCGAGCGCTCCGATATAGCCCGCTGCCCAGTGGCTTTGCGGAACGTCGCCGAACGAGACGGAGCTTTCGGGCGCGATCTCAAACAGCCTGCACAGCATGGCCGCGGTCTCGGCCCGCGTCACGTCGCTTGAGGGATAAAACATTCCGTCGCTGCCGTTGATCACGCCGAGATCGGTGAGTTGGTTCGTGACCGCAGCCTGACCCGCCGTGATGTCCGAGTACCGCGGCTCGGTGCCTATGTATTTTGAAAAGCTGTCGGTCTCGTTCGCGCCGACAAGCTCGTCGGCTTTCACAAGCTCCTCGCGCGTTCTGACGCCCGGAAGAAGATCAAGGCGCTCTTGCTCGGCGGTTTTGAGCAGGCTGTCGGAGGCGTCGCCGCGGCTTGCGAAAAACGCGTTGTAGTCCCTTATGTCATAGAGCTCATACGCTTTCAGGGCCGAGTCGGAATAATTGTCCTCAAGATCGGCGCCGACGGGGATGATATATTCCTCGTCACCGCTCACCGAAATCCCGAACGCCGCCGATTTGAGCGGGTTGCCGAAGGAGGAGCCGAAGAGGTAGACGGCGGCGGGTTTGCCGATGCCGAATTTGTTTAAAACTTCGGCGATTTTGTCATACTCGCCCGAGTAGTTATATAGGGGCTGTACCGTAAGATCGATCGGCTCGCCGTTTTTGAGGCTCAGTCTGTATGCCGCCGCGCCGCTGAACTGCGGATAGTCCGCGCAGTTCGGGTAGCCCGGCAGAGGCTGGTAATAGCATCTTTCGCTCGAGTCGTCATATCGCGTTCCGCTGTTTATGCCGTTTTCGCAGAGCTCGATCGCCTCGGCTATGTTGTCGGCTCCGTTTCCGATGAGCCGCGTGTAGCTCTCGGCGTTCGAGTGAACCAAAAACGCGGAGTTCGGGTCGATCAGTTCGCCGAAGTTGGAGACGTTTGTGACGTCGCCGTCATACGGAACAAATTGGGTGGAGAGAATGGTTCCCAGATCGGGCTCGCTGCGCAGCGTGACCTCCGCGAGCTCTTTTATCTGTCTGCCGGTCACGCGCTCCGCCGCCGAGACGGCGGTGCATGTGAAAGCGGTCAGGGCAACCGCCGCTGCAACGGCCGCCAATATAATTTTTTTAAATTTTTTCATATTATCCTTCCTTCCAACGTAGTGATTAGTAATTAGTGAATAGCGAATAGAACGGGCGGCAGATTGCCGCCCCTACAGGATTGGCGGAGTTTGCACGGCTGTGACGATATGGTACATCACAGGCATCCGTAGGGGCGGATATTATCCGCCCGTGCCTCCTCCGGGGAGGAGGTGGATTTTCGCCGTAAGGCGAAAAGACGGAGGTGGGAACGCTTTTGGACAAATCCCCTATTGTATGCGCGGTACGGGGTTGCTTTTTATCGGCTTTGGCATCATTCTCAATCCGAAGCTCACTTTGCCGGACATGAGCCCGGTCGCCTCATGGTATTCGCGGAAAATGTCACCGCATTTCACGTTAAGCTCGTTTTCCAATGCCTCTTTGCGGGCTTCAAAAGCCGCGGAGCTTCTGAAATACTCACCGCTCAGTTCCGCGCCGTTTTTCTAATCCGCGAGAGTTTTGTCAATAACGCCGGAGGAGCCGAAGCCCATAGACGAGCCCGTGAAGTAATAACATTCGGTAAGAATGTGGGTGTCCAGCGCGCGGCTCAGTATACACGCCGTTTCGATCCGCGATACGGGGTCGGCGGAGTCAAATCCGGGCATGTCGTCGGTAAGACCCAGCATGGCTCCGACAATTATCTCGCCTTCCGGATATTCGCCGTATGTTAATGTGCTTTGCGATGAGTAGCCCAGCAGGTTTTCGATCATTTTCAGCGCCTGCTCATATGTCACGGGCTCCTCGGGCCCGAACGAGCCGTCCTCGAAACCGTTGATCACTCCCTGCTCCGCGAGTGAGGCGATGTAACCCGCCGCCCAATATTCATCCGGAACGTCCGAAAATCCGCTGCTTACGGACGGCTCGATATCAAACAGCCTGCAAAGCATGGCCGCGGTCTCGGCGCGGGTCACACGGTCGTTAGGCCTGAAGTATCCGTTTTCCCCGGTGATAACGCCGAGGTCGCTCATCTGATTGGTCACTGCCGCTTGCTCCGCCGTTATGTCGGAGTATCGCGGCTCGGTGCCTATATATCGCGAAAAGCTGTCCGTGTCCTCGGGATAACTCGCGCCGCATTGCTCAACCTCGGTCTGCGTGGGCATACCGCCTATTGCCTCTCTTACGCGTTTTTCAAAATGCTCGGAGGCCACGCCCGCGTATTGAGACAGAAGACTGTAAAAATTGTCGTAATCCAAAACGGGATAGAGCGTTCCGCCCTCCAGCTTTATCTCGCCGTATCCCAGATATGCGGCGTATCCGTTCGTCACGGTTTCGCAGGGCATAACGAAGCTGCCTTTGTCGGTGTCGAGAGCGATCTCGTTCATGAAAGTGTAAACGGCGCTGACATCCCGAATATCGCTTTTGTTCACGGCCTCCGCGGCCAAGTCGTAGTATTTGTCCTCAAACCGGAAGTCGGCGGCGGCCGGCGGCATGATGTCATTGAGTTTTCCGTCCGAATATTGGACCTCAAAATTTCTCGCGTTCATAAGCTGGCCGTGCTCGTCGTAAAACGGCTCGACCCTCTGCCAGTATTCCTCGATGCAGTATTCGGAATTTTTGAATAAATCAAAGGCTTCGGCGAATGATTTTGCGTTTCCGCCTCCGTCTCTGAAAAATTTGGTGATGCCCTGAGCGGGAGTTAAATACATCATAAACGCCGAGTCCGGGTCAATATAATCACCGACTTTTTCGACTTTTTGTTCGGTCACGGCAAGCTCGGGGTTTTGGTCTTGGTATTCCATGTTCAGAATTTGCTCCGCGTCGGGAGAGTCGCTCAGTTTGCGGCATTCCGCCATTTCCTTAAGTCGGGCGCCGGTTACCGGAGGCTCGGCCGCGAAGGCCGAAAGCCCGCCGCACACCGAAGCCAGAACCGCGGCGGAAATTAATAACGATAGTATTTTATTTAAAATTTTCATATAAATCCTTCTTTCAACGTAGTGATTAGTGATTAGCGAATAGTGAATAGAACGGGCGGCAGATTGCCGCCCCTACAGGATTGGCGGAGTTTGCACGGCTGCGACGATATGGTACATCACAGGCACCCGTAGGGGCGGATATTATCCGCCCGATTTACATCCTCCATCGTTGTAGGGCCGGATGCCCACATCCGGCCGGCGGCATGTGGGCATGCTGCCCTACACCGTAGGGGCGGACGACCTCGGCCGCCCGCAGGCCAGTCAATATTCGTGCCCAGATCCTTTGGGTGTCACGCTTGTCACTTGATTATCAGCGTGTTTGAATTGCTCTCATCAATTTCGTCTTTTCCGAAAACCGCGTAGAAATATTCGCCTTTGGTGACGGGAAGCTTGAACGACGTGACGGAGCTTTTGTCGTCTCCGTAGATAAGCTCGGCGGCGTTTCCGTAAGCGTCGCATTTGTAAATCTCAACCGCGCCCGCCCGTGCGGTCAGCGTGAACCCGATCTTCGCGGTGCTTGCCGCTTCGAGTATGGGGGTTGACGCCTTTCCGTCCGTGCCGTATTCAAGGTTCAGCACATAAGACGACACGCCCGGCACTTTTACTGTCTCGGGCCGCGGCGCTTCAACGGCCGGGACAGTCGTGGGTGACGCGGGAGCCGCCGGAGCCTCGCGAACAGTTGCGCGGTCGCTTGACGACTGCGGTTCGGGTTCTACGGACAATTGTTCCGCGGACGACTGCGCTTCGGGTTCTGCGGACAATTGTTCTTCGGAAGACGGTTCATAAAACGACTGTTCATTCGCGGTGTTTTCCGTCCCGGTTTGTGAAACGTTTGCGTCGCTCGGTGCCGCGTTCTCCACGCGCGCCGCGTCCGTAGTCTCCGCGTCGGGCCCCGGTTCGTCCGGGTGTAACTCGGCCGCGGGCAGCGGCGTCGCGGGAGCTTCGGCCGAGAATTTGCTTATGACCGATTTTCCCTTTCCCTCAAACACGGGCGCGATCTCCTCGGGCATGATCTCGGCTGCCTGGGTAAAGCCGAACGCCGTCAGACTGCACACCGTCAGCGCGCCCGCCGTCAGCACGCTAATCATTTTGAGCGCTCCGGTTATTTCTTTGAAGTGCGCTATTCTCGAAAGCCGCTTTTTCATGCTCTTTTTGGCCGAGGCCATGGAAGTTGAATACGCGGCGTAGCTCGGGCCGCTGTCCTCGACCACCGAAATGATCAGCCTGCCGTAGTCCTTGTTGTCGTTGAGCTTCAGTCTGCGGAGCACCGACTCGTCGCAGCACAGCTCGCAAACCGTATTCAGCGATTTCCTGAGAGGATAGATGATCGGGTTGAACCAGTGAACACAGCCCGCCGCAAGACCCAGCAGCTTGACCGGAAGGTCGTGGTGCTTGAGGTGGGTCAGCTCATGGGCGAAAATAAGCCTCAGGCTCTCGCTGTCAAAATCGCGGTCGGGTATGATTATTTCTGGCCTTAAAATCCCGAACAGCAGGGGCGACTGTGTGCCGCCGCTGACCATGACGCGGACTTTTTTGCGTATTTTGAGCTGCCCGCGGAGCTTTTCGCAGACGCGGAGCGCCTCGGGATCCTCGCAGGGGCGCGAGATCCGCTTGATCGTTCTTCGCGCACGGAAATACATTATTACGGCGCGGGCCGCCAAAATCAGCGCCACCGTGAGCCAAATTGCGAATATTACCGCGATCGGCGATATTCGCGCTGCGCCGACCGCGGCGCCGTTCGGCGGAGGAGGAAGAGGAGCCTCTGTCAGCCTGCGCGGCACCGTCACGTTTATGAGCTTCGGCGTAAGGCCGCCGAACTCAAGGGGCACCAGCAGCATTATCAATGACAAAATGATTATGCCGTAGTACCAGCGCGACATGCTGCTCTTTCTGAATTTTAAGTTAAACAAGGTGCCGAGACCGAACATGATGCTTCCGCTTACCGTGCATATCAGCAGTTTGTGAAGCAGTTCCGTCATTTGACTACACCCCCTCGAACCACTCTTTTATCTCGTTGATCTCATCCTTGGTCGGACGCTTGTCCCCGTAGAGCGCGGTCAGAAAATTCTTGACCGAGCCCGAGTGGAGCTCCGACATGAACTCTTTTGTCTGTGCGTTCTTATACTCTCTCTCGCTGATGAGCGGGGAGTATAAATTTGCTTTGCCGATGCGCTCGCACTTTAAAACGCCCTTGTCGCAGAGCCGCTTTAAAAATGTGAGCACCGTAGTGTGCTTCCAGGGTGTTTTGAGACTGTCAAGGATGTAGGCGGTCGTCACCGCTTCGCCCTTTTTGCCCCAGATGATTTTCATAACTTCCATTTCCGATTCCGAAATCTTCATAATTTTAATACCTCCAATTCTCTACACTGTGTAGATAAGTATATTCTACAATATGTAGTTATATTTGTCAATACTTTTTTTAAAATTTTTTTAAAAAATTTTTAAAATAAGATTTTTGGGGATCAAAAAAGCGCCGAAACGGAATTTCGGCGCCTGATTTTTTAAGGTCGGTTCACGGCTTGATATATTCGTCGCTCATCTGCGCGAGCAGCTTCGCGCTCTCCTCGTCGGACATTGTGTACTCATCCCAGACGTACGGCATAAAATCGTTCATAACGTCAAAAAGAGATTTGTTTCTCAGCATTATGAAAAATCCGTCCGTGTAGCCTGAGTCTGAAATATAGCTGTACAGCATGGTGTCTATTCCGTAGACGAACGGCCGTTTCAGCGGCACTTTTGTGAAGCGGAAGCGTATCTTGTCGGGCCTTTCCTTCGCGGTTTTTATAAGCGAGTCAAAATAATCTTTAAGCTGCTTTTGGCTCATGGGCTTGAAATGCTCGGCGTGGTCAAACGAGAGGCCGGTCTGCATCATGCGCTTGATTGAATCGTAATCAAATAAAAACAGCTTTTTGGCCGCGGGGTTTTCCATAAACGACTTTTGGCGGGATATGAACATGTTGATAAGCTTGACGATATAAGGATGATCTTTCGGAAATCCGAAAAAGTTTATGTCTTTAAACATATCATATACGATGTTATATGGGAGATTTCCGAAGCACGGAGCGCCCTCGCTGAAATATGTTTCGGTGTTGTCAAAGATAATACTGTCTTTTATTATGTCGATATAGTCAACAACTCTGCTTCCCGGCTTTTTCACAGGCTCGCAAAGATCGTTAAAAATATCTTTTTTGTAAATTATATGGTTATAAAACTCCTCCGAAACCGGCGTTTCAAGAAACAGATAGTCGTTTTGGAAAAGCTCGAGCTTGATGCCGCGGTATTCCGACTCTGTTTTATACAATATGAAAACGCCTCTGAAATCAACGTTCCGCGTAAGAAGAGGCGTGTAGTTTTTGTGCCCCATCAGCGTGATCAAAGCGGTTATCTCGTGACAGGTCATGTTCCTCTGCGAGAAGTGAAAATAATTGTAAGCGGTGGTTTTTTCAGAATTGCCGAGAAAACTGTCAATATCCCCGATAATCCGCGCGTCGGAAACGCCCGCCATGAATACGACCGATTCATGCGGCGCCGCGTGCTTTAGTATATCGGAAAAATTTATATGCATGCCGCCGTGCACCGTGCCGAACTTGCCATATGACGGGTCTTTGTATATCCCGCTCAATATGTTTCTGCTTTCGGTAACCTGACGGCTTGTCACGCCTATATTTAATAACTCACCAATTTTAGCTTTCTCGGCATCCGAAAAAATCACTATTTTGTAAATTCGCTCGATCATTTCGCGCGTTTTATCGTCGCTGTAATAGTCGTTGAAAACGCGGTATAAAACATTCCTGCTTTTGAGACCGAGCTCATTTGACAACCAAGTAACGCTTACCTCTTTTTGCTTAAGAAGATTTTTTAAATATTCACCGACTGTCATGCTGTTAAGCCGCTCCGTAATTTCATAAAATTCCTAAATATTATAGCACAGATCATGTTTTGCCGTCAACAATTGTCACCATGATAATGTGCTGTGACGCGGTTTTTTTGATCAAAAAATTATTTTTAAAAAATCGCCAAAAAACCCTTGACAAAATGGCAAGAACTTGCTATACTAATTAAGTCGCCGATACGGTGGCATATGTGCGGGTGTAGTTCAATGGTAGAATCTCAGCCTTCCAAGCTGATTGCGTGGGTTCGATTCCCATCACCCGCTCCAACGTTATAACCGCGGGCGGTTATAACTTTTATTATGCTGTCGTGCGCCTGTAGCTCAGCTGGATAGAGCAACTGCCTTCTAAGCAGTGGGCCA